>JAPYTO010000144.1 GCA_029941865.1 Fuerstiella sp.
GCTCAAAGGCATTTTGGCTGCTTTTCAAGACGTCTGAACATGCGATTGCCCGGGGTCACTGCGGGGGAGGGGTTGTCCTACATAGAGAACGAAGCGGCCACGGCCATCTCTCCGACACTGACTGTCAGCGATGTCGACGACACAGAACTCGAAGGTTCCACAGTGTCCATCACTGGCGGCTTCCAATCAGGCGAGGACAGCCTCAGCTTCACGGACCAGAATGGCATCACCGGCAGCTACAATGCGGTGACTGGCGTGCTGACTTTGAGTGGCACGGCAACCGTTGCTGAATACCAGACGGCACTGGCTTCGGTCACGTACTTCAACAATTCGGACGATCCCGACGCGACAGATCGTACGGTCAGTTTCCAGGTTAACGATGGTGAACTGGACAGTGTGGTTGCCACCAGCACGGTCACCGTGGAGGCAGTGAATGACGCGCCGACGGTTGCCGCCCGGGGGACTTGACCCGAGCTTTGGTGCAGGTGGCGTTGTCACGACGAATTTCATTGAAGTGACCAACACTCCAGGGTGGAGTGATTCTGCCAGCAGTGGTGCATTGCAGTCCGACGGAAAGATTGTGGTTGTCGGGACTACACAACCGAACGGAGGACCTCGCGGTGCGATTTCACGGTACAACGTGGACGGGAGTCTCGATACGACATTCCATGTCGACGGTAAGGTTTCGGACTCGGGTTTCAGTGCCATTCGGGATGTCAAAATCCAGGCTGACGGCAAGATTGTTGTTGCTGGCAGAAGTCCTGGACCTGGCAATATCGGGAACTTTGCACTCGGCCGGTACAACGCTGACGGAAGTCCGGACGCTGCGTTTGGGACAGGCGGTCGCGTCACGACGAACCCCGGCGTCTATGACAATGCCTACGCTGTAACGTTGTTGAGTGATGGCAGGATTATGGTGGCTGGCCAATCGGGTCAGCCCGGTCCGGAACAGCCCTATGGATTTACATTGCAGAAGTTCAATTCCGACGGCACTGTGGATACTTCGTTCGGAAACTCTGGACTGGTTCGAACGTTCTATTCGACGGCAGAAGTCGGCCCCGGCTATGCCAACAGGGGTAACGTTGCTGCACGCGACATGGTGGTGCAGCCTGACGGCAAGATTGTCGTGGCCGGGTATTCTGTCAATGGCAATTACAACGGCGTTACCGTGGTGCGATACAACCCGGACGGTAGTCGGGATTCTTCGTTTGATGGTGATGGCCGAGTTTACACGTCACTCGGTACGGGACGGCATTTTGTAACCAGCGTGGCTCTGCAGGCTGATGGCAAGCTTGTTGCGGCCGGTTATTTCGGAAGCAGTGCAAGCAGTGACAATGACCTGGCTGTGGTGCGTTACAACACGGACGGCAGTCTTGACACTTCGTTTGACGGCGATGGCATGCTCACGGTGGACTATGGTTCCACGCAGGATGTTGGGAGCGATGTAACCATCCAAAGCGACGGAAAACTTGTCGTCACCGGACGCACTGGAAACGCTGTCCTGGTCGCCCGATTAAATTCCGACGGCACTCCGGACACGACTTTTGGCAGCGGTGGAAGTCTCACCACCAGCATCCAGGCATCAGCCTCTGGTAGTAGTGTTGTTGTGCAGCCGGACGGCAACATCGTCGTGGCTGGAACTGCAAACAACGGGAACGGCAACCAATTCCTGAATCGGGATTTTGCAGTCGTTCGGTATGGGGTCAGTCTTTCGACCGAAGAGGATACCTCGGCGTTGTTCAGCGGCCTGTTGGTGAGCGATGTGGATGCGGGTAGTAGCGAACTAAGCGTGAGCCTGAGTGTTGGTGACGGTGCGTTGGCACTATTGTCGAGCAACGGTCTGAGCTTCACCGACTCTGATGGCAGCGACGGTACCTTGGCCTTCACCGGCACGCAGACCGATATCAACGCCGCACTGGCGGCGCTGGAATATACGGGCAATCTGAACTTCCACGGTCAGGATACGTTGCAGATCACGGTCAACGATCAGGGCCACACCGGCACCGACCCGGGGCTCAGCGGCGGCGCCACCTCCGAAGAAGCCACCATGACGGTGGCTATCACTGTCACCCCGATTAACGACGCGCCGACGGTCACGGCTGGTGGGACTCTGGGCTATGTCGAGAACGATGCGGCGACGGTCGTTGATGCTACACTGACGCTGGCTGATGTGGACGACGTCAATCTTGAGAGTGCGACGGTTGCGATCACCGGTGGATTCCAGTCGAGTGAAGACAGCCTTGGCTTCACGGACCAGAACGGAATCACAGGCAGCTACAGCGCCGCGACAGGTGTGCTGACACTGAGCGGTACCGCGACCGTTGCTGACTACCAGGCAGCACTTGCCCCGGTGACGTATTTTAACAGCTCGGAAGACCCCGACGAGACAAATCGCACGGTCAGTTTTACCGTCAATGACGGGGACGTCGATAGCCTGGCTGCAACCAGCACGGTTACCGTCGAGGCAGTCGATGACCTGATCAGTATTGCTCACGCGAACGACGCCAATGAAACCGGCTCAGCAGTTGGAAAGTTTACCGTCACCCAAAGCGAAATTCGCGCGACCAACACGGTAATCACCTATTCAGTACTCGCATCCAGCACGGCTTCAGCCGCAGGTACAGACTATGGCACACTCAGCGGGACGGTGACCATCATGGCTGGTGATATCACGGCCGATATTGATGTCACCGGGATTAGTGATGATTTGATCGTCGAGTCCGATGAAACAATCAATGTCCAGCTCACGGGAACCACAACTCCCTCATTCATCATCGACACGGCGAACGATACGGCCACGGTCACGATTCTGGATCACGACAGTGCCACACTCTCAATCGGCGATGCTTCGGTCACCGAAGGCCACAGCGGCACGACGACGCTCAGCTTTCCAGTGACTCTCAGCCGAGAAGTCGATGTGGATGTTCTAGTCGATTATACGACTCAGGATGGCACAGCCACCACGGCTGACGGTGACTACGTTGCTCAGACCGGCACGTTGACCATCAATCGTGCCGGCGACATCGCGGGCACGATTGATATTGCGATCAACGGTGATACGTCGATCGAACTGGATGAGACGCTGAGCCTGATCCTGAGCAACCTGCAGGCGAATGGCCGAGATGTCGTCCTTGTGGACGCACCGACCGCCGGGGCTGGTATCGTTCAGTTTGACGCGAGCAGCCTGGGTCTGGCAAATGGTAATGTTGTTTCAAACTGGGGCGGGCAGACTGCTGGCGGTACGCCGACATACTTAGCGGGACAGACACCAAACGGTGGAGCGGCCGTGCAGTTTAACGGAAGTGACCGATTTGGCGACAACATCATTGTTCCAGCATCGGCGGCTGGCGACTTCATCTATGTTGCCGTGGTGAAGGCCAATAACACCGGTGGCTACCACAATCTGGTCGATGACGACATCGGCGTCCGCCCGATGCTGTGGATTGATCCTTCATTCAATTATGAACTAAATTATTCAGGCGGCGTTGGGGCAAAGGCTGTCGGTACTGGCACAGACGGCTGGGATACGGCCACCGCGACAAACGGAAACAATAATTGTTTCGCGGCTGAGGAATTGTGAAGCCAGACTCTCGGGCCTCGCGTTGGATGGAATGTCCAGCGCGAGGCTCGTTTCGTTTTGCGCGGTGCTCTTCCGGACCGTTCGGCTCACGTGGTCGAACCTGAAATCAGCGACGCGTGCGTGTCCTTGTCGTGTCCCACAAATTTGGTTAGCCGCGAAGCGGCGGCAGCAAATTTCGAACTGCTGCCGCCGCTTCGCGGCTAAGACGGATTGTGGTAACCACGATCCGTGGGCTCACACCCACGGCTACGTGCTGTCGTCGCTTCGCGACTATGTACGTGTGGGTAAAAACAAGGGCTGGACTGAGCTTGCGAAGGAAAATCGAACCGGCGCTGCCGGCCCCGGGGTTGCACTCGTACCTCGCTCCAACCCCACCCCGTCGTAGCCTGGGACCATTGTCCCGAGATGAGCCGAATCTTCGACGGGACAATGGTCCCATCCTACGGGCGAAAACAACCCCTGTGACTACCCCCCATATTAAACTTCGTCGCGGGTCAGCTGTTATCGCCGGCTCTCAATGCGAGGCTCGGGAATCAGTGGGCTGTGCCGTCTGCATATTCAGAGCTTCTCGAGCAAAACCAACCGACACGCGTTTCAGAGTGATTGTCTTCTTAGTGATCGCATCAGCCGTCACTCGAGTGCTTCCCAGATAGATCAGTGGAACGACGTAGGCCGCGATTCCTGCAACGATGGTACTGACGAAGATTCCTACCTCCATGCCGCCGGACAGTCTTGACGGGGCGAAATTGATCGTCCAGAACGCCAGCAACACTCCCAGAGGAATCAGCAACCAGCCAAGGCCGGCAAACCATGCCATGCGCGACCAGTGATTTCTGTGTCTGCCACAGACCGGTAGCGATGCTCTCGCTTTTCTGGTCAGCATGATCGCAGCCAGGATCCCCGCTGGAAAGAACAGGATCATCAGGATCACGATCACCCAGCCAGCGGCATCAGGGCAATGCTCAAATTCGTGAGCTGCCCGTCGACGGGCGGCTTTGCCGCAGACAATGCAGACGTCGGGCAGTCGGTCGGATTCCAGCTGCTCACGGGACAGCGTGATATGTGTTTTTCCCAGGTCGTCGTCGTCGATTTATGCCGGTGAGAGCATGTTCTTCACACCCACGGCCAACGCAGCAGCTCCGTTTTCCATGATGGTGGAAGGCCCGGGCCAGTAGGCCTGTTCTTCCGGTCGCGCACCAGAACTGCCTGCCGAAGAAATGCTGCTGACCTGGCTGCCGACGTCTCTGGCGTTTTGATAACGCCGGTCCGGATCGCTGGCCAGAGCTTTCATCACCACTTCATCCAGCCGACCATCGATGTCTGCCCGCTGCGACGGTGGTTCGAAGGCGCCGACAGGAATTTCTCCCGTCAGCATTTCATAGAACACGACGCCCATCGAGTAGATGTCGGCGCGATGGTCGACGGTTTTCGACTGAGTCATCTGTTCCGGCGCCATGTATTGAACTGTGCCCAGCACCTGCATTGTTCCTGTCAGATGCTGTTCGTCTGTTTCGCTGCCCAGTTTGGCCAGTCCAAAGTCAGCGATCTTCAGTCGACCGACCGAATCCAGCAGTATGTTTTCCGGTTTGATATCGCGATGCACAACTCCCTGATCGTGAGCGTACTGCAACGCCTCACAGATCTGCATGACGATCGGCAGAGCCTGCTGCGGTTTTGCTTCGCCCGACTGAATCAGTCTTCGCAGATTGACGCCGTCTACAAACTCCATCAGAAAGTAGTACAACACTCCGGCGGGTTTGCCGTTGTCGTCGATGTATTCGACGTCGCCAAAGTCATATACAGAAACGATGTTGGGATGATTCAGCCGCGCCAGAGTCTTCGCCTCGCGATCAAAGCGAATCGTAAACATCGGATCATCGGCCGTGTCCGGTCGAACGATTTTCAGGGCGACAATGCGGTCCAGTTTCTTCTGCCGAGCTTTATAGACGGCACCCATGCCGCCGTGTCCGAGGGTTTCCAGGATTTCCAGCTGAGGAAACGAACGGGCCAGTGATTCTGCGGAGGGCGGAACATAGCGTGGCTTCGACTGCATAGTCGGCGCCAATTCCGGTCCATCGGCTGCCCCTTCGCCGACGCCCATGGCCGCGGCCATCAGACATTTGGGGCACAACCCTTCTGTTGTCGTGGCTGCGACTTCCGCTCCACATTCGGGACATTGACTCGAACCGAACATTTTCGTTTCCCTCAGATAGTCAAACAATTGCGCGACGGCCCGCGTTTGGCCCCCAGTGTCGTGCTAAGACAACACGTTCGCCTTTCATCGATGCTGACCGGTGAATACCATACGCCAGTGTCACGGCGGGGGAACTTTCACCCGCTATGAGTCTCTTCAGGAAACATCATCGCTGGTTACAGAGAATTATCGCGTTTCCCGGACATTACTTCAAAAAGCCGCCGGATTTCATCCTCAACCTCGTCCGGCGAGTCCACGGTTTGTGCGATTTCTGAGCGAATCATCTCACGATAACGTGTTCTCAGACGATACACGGCGACTTTTGTGGCTCCTTCCGACGTTCCTGTGGCCTCTGCAATGGCAGCGTAGCTGGAGGTGCCTGCCCCGGTCAGAAACATCTTCAAGTGCTCAAACTGATCCTCTGACCCGTGGTCCGCGAATTCCTGTCGCAGTTGGACCAGTACCGAATCGATCAGAGCGATCGCCCACTGTTGATCAAACAGAATCTCAGCGGTCAGGTTGTCAGCCGGTTCAACGGAATATCGAGTCGCCGCCGCGTCAAAGTCGAGCGACAATACCTGCCGCCCGCCTCCACGTTTCTGAGCATGTGCCTTATGCCATTCGTTGGCCAGGAATCGATTGCATGCGGTCAGCAAGAATGCTCGAAATCGCCCACGATCAGGATCGGCATCGGCCAGTGTCTGTTTCTCAAGAAGTCGCTCAAAGAATGCCTGAGTCAGGTCCTGCGCTTCATGTTCGTCGCCCACTCGGTGGCGTATGAACGCATACAGAGGATACCAATACGTCTGACACAGCGTTTCCAGCGCGCGAGACGAGGCGTCCGTCTGACTGTCGCCACCGGCCGCCAGGACGATGCTCCAGCGAGTTGTATGGAATGGATCAGCCACTCGATCTCCGGGGATTCGTCGTGTGATTTCTGTTTTTCGTCATTCGCAGACCGTGCCCAGAAGTCTGTCCGGATACGTCTGTTGTTGTGAGCGGCACGGCGCTAGCCGCCGGTTATCGGCAGTGTTTCACCCGCGGCTAGCGCCGTGCGGCTCACTGTTTCAGGTATCGGGACAGCCTCCTGGCCTGGAAACGACTGCATGGGCAGTTGTTCGTACCAGATGTTCTTCACAAAATGGGACCCAGACAACTGGGCAATCTTTGTCCGGCGTCCGCCTGGCAGTCAGCATGTCCAATCGTATCAATTCCCATCTGACGAATCTGCGCTACACCGTGTCAACGCGAAGCCTGCGGCTTGATGTCGTCGCAACTGCAGTCACACTTACGTCTCAAGTCCAGGTAGTTGCCTCACAAACTGTCGCCGATGACAATTGAACAATCCACTTCAGCACCACCTGCATTGCGAACGCTGGCACACGTCGGCCCGCTGGTTACGTTTCTGGTGTGCCTGATAATTCCTGACCTGATGTCGGTTTTCGGTTTTGACAGGACAGATGCTACTCATCCCTGGTACGTGACGGCACCCGAACAATGGGTGTTTCCTTTGCAAACGCTGCTGACTCTGGGCGTCCTTGTTTGTTTTCGGCGGCAGTATGACTTCCGGCCATTCACCGGGCTGGCACTGGCGGCACTTATCGGGACATTGGGGATCGTCATCTGGATTGCCCCTGGCTTTCTGTTTGGCTTCTTCGAAATGAACCAGAGCGTTCTGAAATATCTGGGTTTTGTCCATCGGCTGGATGGATTCAATCCCAGCTCCGTTGCGGCGCACAACGGGTCGCTGTACTGCGCAGTCGTTGCGATGCGGTTTGTCAGGCTGGTGATTGTCGTACCGCTGGCAGAGGAAATCTTCTGGCGAGGGTTTCTGATGCGATACCTGACTGACCCCGACGGCGATTTTTGGCAAGTTCCGTTTGGAACACATCACTGGCGGAGTTTCGTCATGGTGACGGCCATGTTTATGTTGGCTCACGCTTCGGTCGATTATGCACCGGCACTGGTGTTTGGTTCGCTGATGTACTGGCTGGCAGTACGAACGAAAAGTCTATCGGCCTGCGTACTGGCTCATGCCGTGGCGAATCTGATTCTGGGCGTCTACGTGATGGTCTCACAGCAGTGGGGATACTGGTAGTGTGAGAGATGCTGACGGCATTGCCACGGGCGGCACGAAATTATGCGGCCTTCCTGCGGGCGCTCTTTTTTCGGCGTTTTGACGGACGTTTCGTCGGAGCCTCCGCCTGAACTGCCGCTGGCTCGGACACAGTTTTCTCTTCCGGTGGCGGTGGTGGTGGTGCGGAAGAAGGTGTTTTGTGCACCGCGTTGTCGTTGCCCGGCGTCGCGTCTTCGGCGGCTGATGGGCGTTTCACTTTCGACGGCTTTGCGACCGGCGGAGCGTTGGAAATGAACGCCACAAAACGGCAGTGCAGCAGCATCGACGCGAAGACTGACAATGCCGCCAGAACGAGCAGCAGGTTCAGCGTCAACGGACTGATGGAAGCCCCCGCTGAACCGTAGACGAGCATGAAGCGAACGATCGTCAGCAGAATTCCACCGACCAGAAAAAGGCGGGACCAGACGCAGCGACTCATGTCTCGCAGGACTCGGACTGGTACCAGAACCGCCACCGGGACAAGGGTCACCAGTACCAACGCCGGACGAGCAGCTTTGATTGCTCCGGTGATTGGCGCCAGCATGGCGGCGACAAGGTCGGGGACCAGCGCATAGGTATCCGTTAATACCATCACGGCCACCGCACTGGCGGTGACGGCAAACGACTTCCAGCACCGATAACGTCCCTGAAAATCGACCTCGCTGCAGGACCGAATCCTATTGATCACCCATGACAGTTGGGCGGACAGCAGGATGAAGATTCCAACAATGCCTCGGGTGATGGAAGAAACGCCGGCGACAGTCGTTCGTTGTTCCCACCAAACGGCACTGACACTGGCGGCCAACAATAGTGACAGGACGGCCACGTGTTTCCACAGACGCGGTGAAACGACTCGCGGCAACATCGAAAACTGCTGCGGAGTGTGCAGAATGATGGAGCCTTCCACGGCACCCTCCATAATCACAATGGGGTCAGCGGCGTCAACCGATTCGACCTGCGCCGGATCGGCATTCACGAGGCGACGACGGCGACGTCCCGCGTGATTCTGTGCGCCTGCAAACCGGTTTTCCATCGTGCTGCCTCAGCCAGCCGTTGTGAAATTATGGCGCGTACGCGCAGCAGTTGCGGCAGAAACTGCCGGTCTACTCATGACACGAACTGCATCCTTTCAGGCATCGACAGGCGCGGAGGCAGCAATCGACCAGACCCGGCGGCGCACGAATCAACGACGTTGCTTCGCCAGCTTAAGAATGCAACTCGCCGGACAGCCCCTGGTGCGGCTTTCATGGCGTGGGCTTTCGGCCAAAATTGCCGAACGACGCTTACTTCACGCGGACGGCATCGCCTTGCCGCAGAGTTAACAGATATTCGATCAGGTCACAGAGTTGTTGCTCGGTGAGGTTTGCGACGAGGCCTTCGGCCATCAGGGAGACGGTTTGTGGAAATTCTTCTTCAACATCACTGGTCGCAAACGTGACGTACTTTCCCGTGGCGATGCCGAGAATGATCTGGCCGTCCTTCCGATCGACAACCAAACCGTTCAGCAGTCGGCCGTCATTAAGCAGAAACGTGCGGGCGACAAAGTTGTAGCTGATCGCTCCGCTGGGATACTGAATGTGGTACAGCAGTTCTTTGTCGCCGTATTTTGTGCCGATCGACGCCAGATCGGGACCGACCAGCGTGCCTTCGCCGGTGACACGGTGACAACGTGCACAGGCGGCTTCTTTGTGATTGAGGAACAGGTCGCGGCCTCGAGATGCATTGCCCTGCAGAGCCAACACCGCCTGTACCTCGTGAATCTTTTTCCCTGCGCCACCGGTATTGATCGGCAGTTCTTTTTTTGCCCTGTCACGAACACGGCGGTCCGCATGGTTGTGCAGCAGGAATGACAGTTCGCTTGCCAGATCGTTCGGGAACAGGCTGGCCTTGTGAAGAGACAATACGCGATCGACGCCGGCCACCGACGTCGTGATCAGTTGTAGCGATCGTCGTCGAACATCAAGCGGCATGCTGGAATCGACCAGCGCTTCTGAAAGCGACTTCTGAGCGTCATCGCCGACAAGTGCATGGACCGCATTCAGTGAGGAAATCGCGAGTAGACCACCGCTTCGTTTGCCTTTCGCATGATCCACGAACCGTGTTGCCAGTTTGCGAACAGGTTTGTGTTTCATCTGTCCCAGCGAAGAGATGGCGGCGGCGCGAACGATGTCGTCATGTGATTCGTTCCGGGCCAGGTTCATCAACTGGTCGCCGAATTCCGACAGTCTGGCGCGAGCGATGGCCTGGACGGCGGCAGCCTGCAACTGAGGATCTTCCAGTGCTGCGATAAAGACGTTTCTCAGAGCGGCCCCTTTTGCCAGACCATGCCACGGACCGGCAACTCCTTTGCCAAGGCGTCGCAGGACGTCGCGTTTGTGGTCGTCGCTGATTGCGTCAGCAGAATACCGCTGCATAAGCAGTTCGCCCGCGGCGATATCCCTGATGCCGGCCAAAGCGATCAACGTCGCGTGCTCGACTGAAGGCGACTGATTTTGCTTAAGCATTCGCTGCAACGCTGGCAATGATTCGGCACGCTGAAGCACCCACGCCAGACCGGAAATTCGGGAGGCGGCGTTAGATGGCGGAAGCTGGTCTTCGGGCCGCAGGAATGCATTGTTGGTGCCTGTTGGATAGTAAGGGGGCACTGCGATTGTCGCGTTGCTCCAGGCCGATTTCATGGCGCGATCTGCAAGGTCGTCGAACAGCTGCTGCACAAAGTTTGACTCGCGGTTGACTAAAGTGGCTCGCAGTGCCTCAAGGTAGTACCGATCCCGGCCGTCCCATGACTCAGCCATTTTGCCGAGCGCTTCGCCAGCGTCCTTTGTCGGCACATTTCTCAGCGCCATCAGCAACGCTCGTCGGACGCCGGCATCTTCATCATCGGCCAGAGGCAGAATTTGATTCAGCATCGCATTTGCCGGCGGTTTCGCTGACTGCCCCCTGTCAGGATCGACAAGGAATTCGAGTGTTGCGTCACGTGCAAGCAGCTGTAATGCGGTTTCGCGAATGCGTGCATCGGAGTCACTGAGCGCCGCAGTTGTGTCGTCGATCCCGGTACCCGGCAGGTCGTATAGAACGTGTAGTGCCCGAGCTCGGTGCTGCGGGCGACCGCTGCGGAACAGTTTCAGTAGTTCGCTTCGCGCACCGGGGCCTTCGGAAAGAAGTTGTTCCCGGGCCGCCAGACGCGTGGTTCCGTTGGGGGACTGAAGTCCTTCGATTGGTCTTTCGACAGTGAGCTTTGTCGTGCTGCGTCTGTCATCCGTTGCACGAAGTCGATAAATGCGGCCCGTCGTCTGGTCTGAAAATCGGTTGCCGCCAACCCCCGCGTCGTACCAATCGCAGACGAAGACAGAACCGTCGGGTGCCACGGTCAAATCGACAGGGCGGAACCAGGTGTCGTGACCTTTCAGCAGAACGTCGTAGTCGGATCGGAAGCCGGCGCCATGTCGATGCAGCGGATGGGCGTTGACCTGATGCGTACCCGAATCGATCTGCAGCACCGCGCCGAAATATCGTTTCGGCAGCATGTCGCCTTCGTAAACCGTCAGCCCGCCGGGAGCCCCGTTTCCCGTTCCGACAAGCTTGGGAATGATCCCGGGGAGCTCTTCCGCCCAGTGCCGTGACGAATCCGGATGCTGGTAGCCGTATGCACCGCCTTCCATCACCCAGAACATGCGGCAGCCGCGGTTGCCGTCATCGTCGTTGTCGGATGCGAACACGTTGCCAAAGGAATCGACTGCGGCTTCGTAGTTGTTGCGATGGCCTGATGACAGGACTTCAAGCTGCGTGCCGTCCCGGTTGACTCGCAGCGTCGTCCCGAAGTTCGATGCACTCAGGCGACGTCCTGACTTGTCCGTTACGTCAAATGTCTTTTCGCGGGCCTGCACCCGGTCGGCACCGTACCGTGCATCGCCGACGGTGAAGTAGAGTTTTCCGTCCGGTCCAAACGTCATGCCGTGCAGACCGTGGTCACTATCGACACCGCGGAAACCTGTCAGCAGTGCGTAGCGACGGTCGGCTTTGTCGTCGCCATCGGTATCTTCCAGCACCAGCAGGTCTGGCGAGTTGCCGACGTAGACACGTGTTCCTGTCTGTTTTCCGTCTTTCCGGATTTCTTCGACAGCCAGGCCCAAAGGAACGGGAAAGATGTTGTCCGCAAAGACAGTGACCGTGTCGGCTTTCCCGTCGCCATCGGTATCGCAGAGGATCTTGATGCGGTCCGCTCCGTCGACGCGTTTCAACGTGTCGAATTGCTTCTGCTTCATTCGATAGTTCAGGCCTTCCGCGACCCAGACACGCCCGCGCGAGTCGATGTCCATGGCTGTTGGATTGCTGACCATCGGCTCGCTGGCCCACAACGAGACTTCGAGTCCTTCGGCGGGATCCAGTGTTTTGAGTGATTCATCCGGTGAATCCTGAGCAGACACCGGTGTGCCACTCAGCAGCAGCATCGCAACACAAACAGCTGCCAGGCATATCTGCACGTTAATACGGAACCGCATCGGAATCCTGTTCTCTGAGAGATTCAACAGTTTTGAGGCCTGGTCACCCGCATCTGGCGGGTGTTTCCAGGACAGACGGACGTCCAGCGTAACAGTGTGAGGGTAAATAGGCGCTCCGGTATCCGTCGGGCGCAGTGATTGAAAATGCAATCTTTTGATGCTGGAACAGTTGTTGGCCAATTCGAGCGGAATACACTTTCGACATGGATAACACAGAACTACGAGAATCGTTTGACTACTTCGACCGGGATCATAACGGCTCCATCGACTTTGGGGAGTTTTGTGAACTTCTGGACACGTTGAATTCGGGCATGGAAGAGGAGACGCGTCGAATCGGATTCGACACGGTCGATTCCGACGACAACGGCACGATTGATTTCGAAGAATTCGCAGGCTGGTGGCTCGAACAGGACTGATCGGCCGGCTGTCGTATCTTGGCAGGCTACCTGCTACCTGCCTTGGTCGTGTCCGGAGCAATGATTACGTTGTCCCGCAGTATGCCTTTCGTTTCGAGCAGCAGAACGACATCGTCACCTGGAGTTTCTGAGACGGCCGTGTTACCGAAGACGCCGACGGAATTCGGCGCGTTGCGAATTACGAACGCTGCACTACGAAAATCTTCAACGTGGTTCAGGCTGACGTGAACCGTGGATTCGGTGGCTTGCAGGGCGTAGCGCCAGTGACGCGCGGTGTTGCCCGTCATTGTGATGTCAGAACCTGGCAGTCCCCAGACAGCAAAGTTTGTCGGCCCGTTTTTTCCCTGCGACGTACCGACCAGTTCGTTATTGACAAGGTTCACAGTCCCCGCGACGCGGATGCCCGCGACGCCACCACCAACAATGATGTTGTCAGTAAAGGTTGCTTCCGCCCCGGCGAAGACCATCACAAGTGGAGGCACGCCGCCAGTACGCGAGAGCTTGTTTTCTGACAACGACACAACCCAACCGGAATGGATGCCGACGGCCACTTTGGCGTTGTCGAACACGGTGTTTCTTATGACGGTCGATCGCCCCTCGCTGCAGTCGGCGAAGCCGATTCCCGATTTTTTGTTGTGATGGCACTGGTTGCCGATCAGTATCGTGACAGCATCACTTGCCTGGCCGATTCCGGCTTCGTCGTTCTCGTGGCAGATGTTGTCAGTGATTGTTGGCGCCGCGTGTGTACGTATCCCGATTCCCGCCAGCTTATTTCTGAAGCATCGATTCCCGCGAATGACTGGTGACGATTCTTCTTCCGCTCCGATTCCGGCCATGTCGTTTTCGTAACAGTCGTTGTCTTCGATCAGGGGCCGCGTTGTCGCTTCCGTGCGGACGCCAATGCCGGCACGTCGATTCTGATAACACCTGTTTCCACGCACAACCGGGCATGCGCCTTCGCTGATGCCAATGCCCGCTCGAATGTTTTCGTAGCAATCGTTGTTCAGGACGGTTGGGCTGGCATCTTCGTGTCCGATGCCGGCGTAGAAGTTCTGAAAGCAGACGTTGCCTTCGATCAGAGCAGCAGACCGGCTCATCGATCCGATGCCACTCCCCATGTTTCGATAGCAGATGTTATTTGTGACCTGCGGCTGGCAACGCATGCCGTCGACGCCCTGAATTGCAATGCCCGTGTATCCGATATGGTGCACGATATTGTTTCGGACCAGGCAGTTGACGCCGACAATCCCGATGCCTGGTATTCCCGGTGCGCCGATATGTTCGTGAGACTGCTGATTCCCCTGCGTGGCGTGGTGTTTTTTCCACAGCGCGTCATCGTAGAGCCCGACGTTTGTTACCGTAAATCCATCCAGCACAGAGCCTTCCCCCATCAAGACGCCCGGGGCGGTTCCCTCTGTGCTACCACCGTCAATGATTGTCGTGACTGCCCGATTCAGGCCAGGTGCTGTTTTTGTGTCATCACCTTCACTGCGGACGTGTACGCCATCCTTGATTCGTAGTCGCTCGTTGTACGTTCCTGAACTCACCAGAACCGTGTCACCTGCGGAGGCCGTGTCAATGGCCGCCTGAATAGTGGCGTGGTCCTGCGGCACTCGAATCGTGCTGGCTTTAACGTGTACGTCAAAGAATGCGATCACTGCCAGCATGGGGACGACAAGTCGCAGTCGCGTTTTTCCGTCAGTGATCGCCGAGATGCTGCGCGAAACATGGCACTTTGAAATCTGGCAAGCCATGGGGTTTTCCTGAAGGTTCTGGAAATCGAATCATGCAGAATACACGAGTTGACGTAACGACTTCAACCTAATCATCACCGGCCGGATGCTCTGGGTGCAGTCACGGATTGTGGTATCGGACTGGTGGGTGGCCGGAGGCTGGACTGAGCCTGCGAAGGAAAATCAAACCGGCATTGCCGGCCCCGGGGTTTCGCTCGTTCCTCGCTCCAACCACCGGCCACCGGCCCGGTTTCGCAACATTCCGTGACTGCACACGACGCTCTGCTCGACCCTGCTGCCGGACAGCGTGACTGCGTCGTTTTCCCTCATCAAACGCTGGCATCGGCACATCGACGACATGGAGAATGCACGTCAGGCGAAAGGGGACCGTCCTGCAGCATCATTGGACGTCATCGCGTAACGGCCGGCGGGAGAGCGGCAAAAGCAGCGGTCTGGCCTGCGGCTCCATCCGGAAACAGCGACTCAGGAATGGTCAAGCCGGATTCGGATAGAACGCGTCCACGACGACTGTGTGTATGTCGCCCGAAACCCGCGCTGGTTGCTCACATGGGCAGCGGCAGCCGTGCACGGATGTGTGCCCCAGGCTCTGCCCGGTGTTTCTGAGGCTGACAGAAACACTGGCAGAGCCGGATAGCACACAGTCACTCGTTCATTCAAACACTGACGCCGCTTTAGTTCAGCGTTTCTTCGCCCTGCTTCCAGTTGCAGGGGCACAGCTTGTCAGTCTGCAGTGCGTCCAGAACTCGCAGAACTTCATCCACATTGCGGCCCACGCCCAGATCATGGACGGCCAACCAGCGAAGTGAACCGTTGGGATCGATCAGGTAGACACCGCGATAGGCGATTCCCTTTTCGTCGTCCAGAACGTCGTACGCTGAAGACAGTTCATGGTTGACGTCGCCGATCATCAGGTACTTCAGGCCAGCCAGTTCTTCATGACTGTCACACCAGCCTTTGTGTGAGTAAACGCTGTCTGTGCTGGCCGTCAGGACAACGGTTTCACGATCGTCGAATTCACCCAGCGCTTTGTTGAAGGCGACCAATTCCGTCGGGCAGACGAACGTGAAGTCCAGAGGATAGAAGAACAGGCAAACCCATTTGCCGTTGTAGTCAGACAGCTTCAGGTCCTGAAACTGATCGTCGCCGCCGTCTTTTGTGCGGTCGTAAGCATTTAGTGCCAGATCCAGACCGGGAGCCTGTTGGCCAACTTTCACTGGCGGCAAAACGGTGACAAACCGGCCGGACTCGTCTTGTACAATGTCTCCGTTACTCATAGCTCTATTTCCTATTCCTAAATTGATTTTCGATCGTAAACCACCAGCTCTGCTGGTGAGCACTCATGACGCTCTGCCGTTCCTGATACAAGCACGCAGCGCAAGTGAGTGAGTTTTACAAGCGCACGTGACCCACTCGCTGGCGCTTCGAGCTTATATTGCGGCCCCTTCCAGGGGCCATCCTCATACACCACCGGCGCTGCCGGTGGTCCTGATTGTGTCATTTGAAAACGGGGGCGACGGCGGGTTTGTCGGACTTCCGTTCCGCCGCCGATCGCCACATCCGTGGCGAGAAGTATAGGTCGACTTGACGGTAGTTCAAGCGTTGGCCGTGCAAGCGTCGACAACGCCGATTGGCTACGCTTATTTTTGAGAACGTTTTAAAGTTAAGACTGGCTCCGTGATCTGCTGAAGCGTGCCAGCACATTCCGAGCGATTGCTTGAACAGACCGTCGAAGACGGCTCGAACACACCGTCGAAGGCGGTTTGAATTGGCAGGCGGCCGCCTCGTGTTATGAAACGGAGATCACGTCTTTCCCAACCCACGGACGCAGTACCTCAGGTACGACGACGCTGCCATCTTCCTGCTGGTAGTTTTCCAGAATTGCGATGATCGCGCGAGCACAGGAAATGGCCGTTCCATTCAACGTGTGGACAAACTGAGTGCCCTTTTTTTCGGGCGTTTTGCAGCGAATGTTCAGTCGCCTGGCCTGATAGTCCGTGCAATTGGATGCTGACGTGACTTCGCCGTAGCTGCCGCCGTCACCGCGACCGGGCATCCATGCTTCAAGATCGTATTTCCGATAAGCCGGGCCGCCCAGATCTCCCGTGGCCGTATCGATCAGGCGGTAGGGAAGGCCAAGGGCCTGGAAAATCTCTTCTTCAATGCGGACGATCTCCTGATGTATTGCGTCGGATTGCTCGCTGTCCGGTGCCGTAAACGCAAACATTTCCACCTTTGTAAACTGATGGACCCGGTAGATCCCCCGCGTTTTTCGTCCGTGAGCTCCCGCTTCTGTGCGGAAACAGTGCGACAAGCCTGCAATTTTCAACGGCAAGTCGGCAATGTCCAGCGTCTGGTCCTGCAATGCCCCGCCGAGTGTGATTTCCGCCGTGGCCACGAGGCTCAGGTCGGTACCCGCCACGGAATAGATCTGCGTTTCGTCTCCACGAGGATTGAAACCAATCCCTTCCAGCACGGAATCTCGTGCAAGGTCCGGCGTACTGAACAGCGTAAATCCCTCTGCACGAAGTTTCGTCAGAGCAAACTGCACCAACGCCATTTCCAGCATGACGGCGTCGTTTTTTAGATAATAGAACCCATGGCCGGCGACTCGCGAACCTGCTTCAAAGTCGATCAGATCACATTTGGCGGCGATGTCCACATGATCCAGTGGAGTGAAGTCGAAGTCCCTGATCTGTCCGCTTTTGTGGACTTCGCTGGCGTCGTCTTCGCCACCCACCGGGACGTCCGGGTGCGTCATGTTGGGAATCGGAGCCTGGTGTTCGCGCAAATTCGCTTCCACCTCCTTTTGACGAGCGTCGGTGTCGGAGATCTGTGTGCGCAGTTGTTTGCCATGTTCGATCAGCGCAGGCCGTTCGTCGGCAGACGCTTTGGGAATCTTTGACGACGTTTCTTTTTGTTGTCGTCGCAATTCATCTCCGGCAAAGATCAGCTTGTTGCGTTCGTCTCGAAGACGGATGACGGCATCCAGGTCCACGGCCACGCCGCGGGCTTTACAATTCTGCTCAACTTCATCGCGGTTGTCGCAGATGAACTGCAGATCCAGCATTTGTTATGTCCTTTGATTTAGTTGGTCAGCGCCATTTGTTTCGTTTGTTCAGTGTTTTTCGTAACCCGAAGCGTAAGCGAGGCGATCGACACAATTTGTCTCCTCGCTTACGCTTCGGGTTAATATTAGGAAGAAACGGGCGCTGTCCAATTGGTTCGACGGTGAGAATTTTGAAACGATATCAGTACGAAGGGGAAAAGGGGGTCAGGTACCCAAAATGCAAAGCACCCTGCGGGCCGTTCCGGTTTTTGGTACCTGACCCCGTTTTCCAAACAGGAAAAACGACGCCCGATTATTTCTGTACGGCCGCCAGTTCCTGCCACAGGTGGGCACTCGCCAGGATGCCGTTGTGGAAGTCGTCAACGTGGAAATGTTCGTTGGGGCTGTGCAGGTCATCTGTATTCCGGCCCCAGCCGAGCAGCAATGTATCGATTCCCAAAATCTGCTGAAAGCTGGATACTACGGGGATTGATCCACCTTCCCGAATAAACACGGGCGGCTTGCCAAAGGCGGCCTGCAGAGCCGCACTGGCGGCGTTAATCCACTCGCTGTTCGGGTCGAAGACAAATGCTTCGCA
>JAPYTO010000145.1 GCA_029941865.1 Fuerstiella sp.
GGCGTCTGATGGCAGATCTTTACGCGTTGGCCATTCAAACGGATCGAGTTCGTTTTGGCGCGTTAACCTTTCTGGCGGCCGGCGAACGACTCAGGATTACAGGCGATTACGAATACGACGGTCGCCTGATCTACAGCATGAATGACGCGAAGGATCAGAACGCTTCCGGCGACAAGGGATGCAGCCACGAATGGTGGCACAAGTTCAATGAAAAGAAGAAGAACGAACAGCTGCGAGCTCACGCTCACATGAAGATGCGCGAAGTCGCCTACTTTCTGGGACGCCTGTGCGACAAGGATTCTATCGACGCCAATGGGAAGACAATTCTTGAGAATTCGATGATCACAGTTTCCACGGAATCGGGTGACGGCCGCCACAATGACGTCAAGCGTGAGTTGTCCGGGGTCTTTCACGCGATTTCCGGTGCCAACGGTCGCTTCAAAACGGGCCACATCATGGACGTTAATGCTGAAGGAGTGGACGTCTATAACACGATGCTGACTGCGATGGGCACGACAGACCGTCTTGGTCCGGAAGATCGAGACCATTCTGCCGTCGACGCTATCCGCGTGTAGCATCGATTGGAGAACGAGTCAGCAATCCACCAGCCAACCGACAGTTGATCGTCAATCAGAGAGCCGTGGTCCTTTGAGGTGCCCGGGCTCGGCCTGCTTTTCTCTGCTGCGGGCGCAGTAACAATTGGTTGTAAAGTTGGAGAGTGTGGCCGGGGTTGGAGCGAGGAACGAGTGAAACCCCGGGGCTTCCTTCGCCGGCTCAGTCCAGCCCCGGCCACCCACCCGTCGGAAACCACATTCTGTTGCCGCACTCCTGCTGATGGCCGACTCCTGCTGCATTGTTCTTGCCTGACGATTGTGCGAGACTCCCCCCCATAATCCGTCGCATTCGGTTTGCCAGGAGCCGTTGCTCCCTGTCTGAAAGCCATAGCTTTTCGGCTGCCGGTTGACTTGGTGGAAAGACATCATACTTCTGTCGCGATGCGACCTGCATCGATCGCGTTTCGGGGAATTCTGTATTCATGATTCGAGCTGCACTGAAGAACCCGTACCTGGTGATCGTGATCGTGCTGATGGTCGCTGTGATCGGTTGCATCAGTGTGATGAAGATTCCAGCCGACCTGCTGCCAACCTTCGAAACATCGGCCGCACAGATCGTCTGTTTCTATCCCGGTATGCCGCCGGAGGTTATGGAACAGGACATCATGAGCCGCCTGCAGCGGTGGACCGGCCAGTCGTCGGGCATTGAACACCAGGAAGCCAAAGCGATGCAGGGTGTCTGCATAGTGAAGGACTTCTTTCACCCGCACGTCAGCCAGGCAGAAGCGTTAAGCCAGGTCAGTATGTACGCGATGAGCGACATGTTCTACCTGCCGCCGGGCACGATTCCGCCGATGGTGATGCCCTTCGATCCCACGGCCAGCGTGCCGTTGTGCCTGGTTTCGGTTTCCAATCCGGATATGACGGACGCAGAACTTTACGACGTTGCCTATAAGAACCTGCGGAACAATCTGCAGTCCATTTCCGGTGTGATCGCGCCGGCCGTGAATGGTGGAACGTTGCGTCGTATTCTGGCCTACGTGAATCCGGACAAGCTGGTGGCCCACAACCTGTCGATCATGGAAGTGCATCAGGCACTGCGGCGGCAGAACGTTCTGATTCCTGCCGGCAGCGCCAAGATCGGTGATAGTGAATTCTATATCTACACGAACGCGATTCCGGACAAAGTCTCCAAGCTGAATGATGCGCCGATCAAGATTGGACCCGGTGGCCAGCCTGTACTGTTCAAGGATGTGGGCGAAGTCAAAGACACGAATCAGATTCAGTCCAACATCGTGCGGGTCAACGGTCGGCCTTTGGTCTACGTGCCCGTGTACCGTCAACCTGGTTCCAACACGATTGAAATTGTCGACCGCATTCACGAAAAACTGGAAGAGATCACGGCGCGGTTGAAAGAAGAACGACAGCGTCCGGACGGTTCTGATGACCCCAAGATGGTCAACCTGAGTCTGGAAGTCGTGATGGATCAGTCCGTCAAAGTCCGTGAAAGCGTTCAAGCTCTGTGGATCGCCGGGTTATTGGGAGCGTTGTTTGCGGGAGTTGTGGTCTTTCTGTTCCTGCGCAACTTTCGAGCGACTCTCGTCATCGTACTGGCGATTCCGATTTCGATTTTGACGTCATTGATTGGACTCTACTTTACCGGCAATACCATCAACGCGATGACTCTGGGAGGACTGGCCCTGGCGGTCGGAATTCTGATCGATCAGGCCATCGTGGTACTGGACAACATCGAACGGCACATGCAGATGAATAAGGGCCACCTGCGCGCTGCCCTGGACGGCACTCATGAAGTGATCGTGCCGCTGTTCGTGTCCACGGTGACATTCATGGTTGTGTTCTTTCCCGTGATCTTTCTGTCAGGGCTGGCCAAGTATCTGTTCACACCGCTGGCGGTCGCAGTACTGTTCGCCGTTGTTGCATCCTTTCTGATCGCCATTTTCTTTGTGCCGGTGGCGGCCGCAAAACTCATGCGGAAGAGTGCCGAAGAAAAGACGGACATTGTCGAATCGGCCGACCAGGCCAAAGGCTGGCTGGTCAACGGATACCGCGTTCTGCTGCTGGGTTCCCTGAAGGCCCGGTGGCTGGTGCTGGCTGTCGCGGCGGGGCTGTTTGTGTTGTCGCTGGGGATGGCGAGCAACACAGGTCGCGAGTTGTTTCCGCCGGTCGATTCCGGACAGTTTACAATCTATGTGCGAGCTCCGTCCGGTACCAAGCTTGAGCGTACACGCGATATCATCAAGAAGATTGAAAATGTCATCGTTGAGGAACTCGGTGACCCGGCCCCTGATAACCCAACGGCGGATTCCGTTTATCCGATTACAAAAGAGAGGTACACAGGGGGCGAAGACCGTGTGTTGACTGCGGAGGAAGTCAAAGCGGCAAAGGCTGATTCCATCTGCAGCATGCTGATCGCGAACATCGGTGTCCTGCTGGACTGGCCGGCCGCATATACGCCCAACACTGGTCCAATGGATTCGTTCATTCTTATTCAACTGGCACATGGGAACAGGAACGTTTTTGAAAAAGTCGAAACCCTGCGAACGAAGCTGAACGATCAGTTTCCGGACATAGACTTTGCATTTGACACTGGCGGCATTCTGACAGCAGCACTGAACATGGGTGAACCGTCGCCGATCCATTTTCAGGTCACTGGCTATACGCTGGAAACCGCCCACAAAATTGCCGGTCACCTGATCGATACAATTAAAGACGTGCCGGGTGCGATTGATGTCCGAGTCGCTCAGCGAATTGACTACCCCATGATTCGAGTTGAAATCGATCGGGTACGAGCGTTGGATCGTGGTGTCTCACCGGAAGAGGTGATGAAGTGTCTGGTCAGTTCAACGAACAGTTCGATCAACTTTGACCCGGCCTTCTGGATCGACCCCAAGAACGGCAATCACTACTTTCTGGGAACGCAGTATTACGAAGAGGAAATCAACTCGCTGGATACGCTGCGAAAGATTCCGGTCAAGGGTGGCGGCGCCGACAGCCCCATCGTGTTTCTGGAAGAAGTGGCCGACATTATTACGAATGTCACAGGCCCGTCGGTGATTAATCATCGTAACATTACTCGAGTAACGGACGTCTATGCCAATGTCCTGCCCGGCTATGACCTTGGTACTGTCGTTGCAGAAATTGAGGCCGCACTGACGACCGAAGAACATCCGCTGCAGCTGGAAGCCGCTGCCGACTCTCGAGCCGCCGTCGCTCAGTATCCGGTGTGGTTTCAGAATATGCTGTCGGCGATCGGCCTGAATTCGCCAACTCGATACAAGATTGGCGGTGCAGGCTTTACGGGATTCACTGTCGAATTGCAGGGCGAAATTCGTTCCATGCGGGATTCGTTTGTCGACTTCGCACTGGGGCTGGTGCTGTCTACATTGCTGGTTTACCTGGTCATGGTGGCCCAGTTTCGATCATTCGTTGATCCGCTGATCGTGATGGTGACTGTGCCACTTGGGTTCATCGGCGTGGCCTTCGTGCTGACGTTCTGGGACACGCGACTGAACATCCAGTCGTTCATGGGCATCATCATGATGATTGGTATCGTGGTCGAGTACACGATTGTGCTACTGGACTTTGCCAATCATCGGCTGGCACAGGGCGCGACGGTGCACCAGGCCATTGTTGACGCGGCCATCGTTCGGTTTCGACCGATTCTGATGACCTCTGTGACAACGGTTCTGGCTCTATTGCCGATGGCCATCGGATTTGCCGGCGGAGAAGCGGATGAACCGCTGGCCCGCACGATTGTCGGTGCGGTCATTGCAGCGACTCTGTTACCGAAGTTTGTCGTTCCCTGTCTGTACGTGATCTTCAAACGGCAACCTGAGATCAACGACGAAGAAGTTAAGGCCTGGGCGTAACGCGTTCACCTTAACCGGTTGTTCAACCAATCTGTGTTCATCAGAAGACCTGACCATGAGAAATTCAACTCATTCCTCACCAGTCACCGGCTGGATTCGGGACGTCGTGCTGGCGTCAGCGTTCGTTGCTGCGACCGCAGCTGCTCATCAGGCGTACGGCCAGGTCGAAACCGTGACTGTGCAGGGCATCGCGCATCGCGAGGTCATTGAATTGCAGGGGGCTTCCGTGCACGGGTTTCAGGACACGGAAATCAGAGCAAAACTCGGCGGCTACGTGAAAACCATCGGCATCGTGGACAAGCTGGAAGTGGACGTCGGTTCGCGCGTGAAAAAGGGTGATGTTCTGGTCGAGCTGGACATTCCTGAAATGCAGAACACACTGGCAGAGAAAACGGCTGTGGTCGCCCAGAGGTTGAGCGCCGTAGTGCAGGCAGAAGCCGCCATCGCCGAGGCGGATTCAGTCGTGCTGCAGAGCAGGGCCTCATTGGATCAGATTAATTCACGCACCGCTGAAAAGCAGGCGATGCTGAAGCTGAACGAAACGAAACTGCGCCGGTTGTCCGGACTTGCAGCCGCCGGCACCATTGGTCAGGACAACCTGGATGAAGCACGCTTTGATGTGGACGTTGCCAGAGCTGCGCTGGCCAGCGTTAAGGCCGACGTTCAGGCCGCCAAAGCCAACATCCAGGCCGCCGAAGCGTCCGTCCGCAAGGTCAAGGCTGACAAAAAGAGCGCAGAAGCGACGGTCACTGTCGCCAGGTCCACGGTGGACCGGCTGAAGACGATGATGGAGTACACCATCCTGCGAGCTCCTTATGACGGTGTCGTGACAAAGCGAAAGGTAGACCTTGGAAGCTACGTACAGCCTGCCGAAAACAACTCAGCCGCCATGCCGGTTTTTGAGCTGACGCAGATCAGCAAAGTACGAATTATGGTCGCTGTGCCCAACAACAATGTCGGAAAGGTTCAGCCCGGTCAGGCCGTCATCTTTGATTCGATCGGTGGACTGGAAGGCCAGGCGTTTGCGGGCAAGGTGACTCGAACAGCTGGCATACTGGATCCGAAAACTCGAACGATGCAGATCGAAGTCCACCTGGAGAATCCGGCTGTCGATACCATCAGCGGAAAGAAGGTGGAGTTGAAACCAGGGCTGTACGGTACGTTGACGGTGATCCGCAAAGACTGGAAAGGCGATGATCTGCTGCCGGTCGTTCCGACAACCGCCGTCGGGAAAGACAGCGCTGGAAACTATTTCGTGACCGTCGTTGAAAACGGAAAACCGTCCCGTCGCAAAGTCGTGATTGCCTTCAATGATGCAGCGTCCGTGGGTCTCAGCGAAGGCCTGAAGGTGGGCGAAAAAGTGGCGAAGTCTGCACAGCCGTAGCCCGGTTTGATCAAATGAATCGCATTCTAAACGCCTTCCTGTTGCGCTGCGATTTGTCACGACAGGCAATCGTTAGTATGGCGACTTCGGTATCCGTACTTCGAACCAGGAAAGACTGCTCATTGTATTTGGCTGTGGCCTCCGTTGGCGTCGAGCCAGACTGCGTCGCTCTGGAATTCATACTGCCGCAATCTGTTGTTAAATTCAAATGTCATGACCGACGTTACCATTTTGCTAAGCGCAATCGGACAGGGGCCTGGTGCTGCGAGCTGTCGACCTGAAGCTGAATCGCGTTGTCGCGGTGAAGGTGCTGCTTCCCGAACTGGCCGCCAATCCAAACGCTCGGCGACGGTTTCTGCGAGAAGCCCAGGCGGCGGCCGCTGTTAGCCATCCGCATGTCGTCAGCATTCACGCCGTCGACGAAGCAAAGGGCGACGGTACCGATCAGTCAACGCCTCCGTATCTGGTGATGGAATGTGTCGTCGGGCAGTCATTGCAGGAAAAGCTGGACCGCGTGGGAGTGCTGCGACTGGCGGAAATTCTGCGAATCAGCCGACAGATTGGCGAAGGCCTGGCGGCGGCTCACAAGCAGGGACTGATTCATCGCGACATCAAGCCCGCCAACATTCTGCTGGAGAACGGCGTTGAACGCGTCAAGATCACCGACTTCGGTCTGGCTCGCGCCATCGACGACATCACGGTGACTCGCACGGGCGAAGTCAGCGGAACGCCGCAATACATGTCGCCCGAACAGGCAGGCGGTGAACGAGTCGACCATCGCAGCGACCTGTTTAGTCTCGGCTGCGTGATGTATGCCATGTGTACGGGCCACAGTCCGTTTCGCGGTGACAGCCTGGCTCATGTTATCAAGCGAGTCACTCAGGATACCCCCAGACCAATCGTCGAACAAAACGCCGAAGTGCCACCTTGGCTGGTGCAGATTATCGACTGCCTGCTGCAAAAGAACGCGGACGAACGCTTCCAAAGTGCTGAGGGCCTGGTGGCGATTCTGGACCAGCATCTGGCCAGAATTCAGCAGCCGACGGATTCAGGCAGTCATTCATTGATCAACCAGCAGGTGCCACTCCAAAGTCAAATCGCCGAAGTGTCTGCTGATGTTGCAACTAATCCAGTCAGGGATGTGGTCCACACCGGCTCCGCACCAGCCCGCTACAGGTCAGGAGCAATTCTGATCGGGTTCGGTGCCACGATTGTTTTCGGCACCGTACTGTGGGTGCTGTTGCTCACGTTCGAAGTCATCGGGGCCAGTCGCCAACTGCGGGACGCAGCACCGATGATCGTCGGTGTCTCAATGCTCGCCGCGTTCGTGGCCATCACGTCCGGCTTGCTGCTCCGTAAGCAGATTCTTGGTCATGAAACATGGACGGCGCTGGTGAAGCTTGCCAGGAGTACACTGCTTGGACCATTTGGGATCTACTACTGGATCCGTCAGCACATGTCACCGACCGGCGTCGACGAGGAGGCAAAGCAACTTCGTCGGGCCAGAGTTCACAAATCTGGTGGTGCATTGGCCGCAACCGGCGGGTTTCTGCTTCTCCTGGGATGCTCCGGTCTGGTGGTACTTGCCACCGGTGTATTCATTGTCTCGCCTGCCAGTCGTGTGGACCAGCACCTGCATCAAATCGTTATCGGACTTCTGATTGCGGGACTGGTGTTTCTGTTTACCGGGCTGATGCTCAGAGACTCGGGCGGCCGCTCGTCGTCTCCGATTCTGTACTACCTCCTGCTCGGGCCGCTGGGCATCGTCCTCTGGCTGGTTGACCAAAACGCGAGAGACCG
The DNA here is from genome assembly GCA_029941865.1 of Fuerstiella sp. Taxonomy (GTDB): domain Bacteria; phylum Planctomycetota; class Planctomycetia; order Planctomycetales; family Planctomycetaceae; genus Fuerstiella. The sequence continues at coordinate 7,629 of JAPYTO010000145.1, forward strand.
CCGTCAGCAGGTGGAAGTTGCTGCAGGTCGGCCTCTATCACGTCAGCCGGATGGCAGCCACGATTACTCGGCACATCTGCAGAAATCCGTCAGCCGTCCCGTCGCTTCAACACTCACAGATGCGTCGTTCGCTGCAGACTCCCCGAGACGCGCACAGCCGCAAACATCAGATCACCGACAGGCCGACACGGGACAAATGAATGCCGATCAATTCGCCCCAACCGCTTCCCCTGTCTCTGAAGTCGCCAACGCTTCCAGAGTCGAAACCGAGACGCCGGAACGCCTGGCGAGCCTGACCACAGACGAGCGTCGGACGCTACGTACCGTTCAGAACAGAGGGCAGTTTGTCATCGGCATGGTGCTGTTGCTCGCTGCCGGGCTGCCATTGCTGCGTTCCTGCTGCCGGATTCCATTCTCGGCACAACGGCAGCAACCGCGCAGGCGCACCTGTTCCAGTTTCCGGTGATTCTGTTTGGCCTCTGGGTTTTGCAGATGCTGGGCAACATGATTTTCAAAAGCGGAAAGGTTCCTCTGCGACAGTGGGCGTTGTTCTCAAGTGCGGCCTTCAGTGCCATGGCACTGGGTTGGTTCTGGGCCACCGTGCTGCGCATGCCGAATCCGCAGTATGCCAACACGCTGTCGCCGCAAAGATTGATCGAATTCGGCTTGTTGCCGAGCATGATCTGGGTACTGTATTGTGTTTACGTCTATCGTGAATTGCCGAGGACGTCGCACGTGCCTGCCGCGGCGGGCAGCAGCACGGACTCGGCAACGGGAAGTCATCGCGTCGCGGCAGCGTGGATCTTCGGCACGATTGCGGTGCTGACGATCTCTGGTGTCTTGTTCTTCATCGAGTGGCGTCAGGAGCTGCGACATGGTGCTCCGTTCGGCGGCAGCGGCAACATCGTGATTCACCACCACGGCGAATACAAACCAACCGAGATCTTCATCGAAGGTAATGAGGTCGCGCCCAGCACACGGAGCGACACGCTCACCAGTATCATCGGACTCAAGCCGGCCGTGTATGACGTGGCGATTCGGATGATCAGTCCATCCAGCAAACAGCACACGCTGAAGCGGCAGGTTTGGGTGAAAGCCGACAAGTCAGCAGAAGTCGATCTCTGGCTGCCGATCGAATTAAACGCAGCCGATGACCTCGGCCCTGCGGACAGCGAGTACGGCGGTCTGATTCTGGACATCGCAGATCAGGGCCTGCATGTCATATTGTTGGGCATGGGGCCGGACATGCTGGGCTACTATCCGATGGAGATCCCCGCCGGTCGGCACAAAGTCCCCGTCGGTCGCTACAACGTGATGATGTTTGATAAGCTGGCTGGCTGGCTGGAAGATGTCAGGTCTCGCCCCAACGGCGACTATGAAAAGATTTTCAACAACATTGATCGGTCGCTTGGCGTTCTGAACCAATCTTTGAAGTTGTACGACCGAGATTCCGGCACGTGGTCAGTCGCTCAATACAGCGCCGAACCGGGCATTATTGAAATCAAGCCGGGCGAGTTTCAAAGCGTTGTGGCGAAACGAAGCTACAGCAAGATTGCGAGTCAGAATGGTGATTTTGAGGATGGCAAGTTCCATCGGTTTCAATGGGGGAGGAAATCGTATTCATTGACCGCAATTCAAGCGCGAATCGTGAATGAATTGCTGGAACGACTGGCAAAGAGCGGAGCCGCAACTCTTGACGAGGAATCATTACTGGTCGCCGTTAACAGTCTTAGCTCTCCAGAGGCACAAAGCGTCAGAGCGATTTTCAACGACGGTGAACACCCGGCATGGGATGAGTTGGTCCGGTATATTGGTTTGGGAGAAGTTCGTGAGGTTGCGTTGACGGCATTCATCGTCACGGGAGTGCCAGATGTTTCTCCACTGATTGATTCACACGTCCCCGCGCCATTGCTGCCACTGGAAAAACTACCTCAGCCCAATCGCAATACCGAGTCGGTCGTTATGTCGGCTCAACCAGCTCAAGGCGAACGAGCGGGAACCTTGCAGGTGACGATTGAGGATGACGGCATGCGGCTGGTGATTCGCCGAAAGAGTGCCTTCGGCGGCTATGTGCCTGGTTCCGAACAGCAGGTTGACAACGTGGGGCTGTCACAACTGCGTTTGCATCCGGGCGATTATGAACTCGGCATTCAGGATCGTTACTTCGGCTGGCCAATGAAGTTTCTCACGTCAGATATTACTATCCAGGACGGCGGTTTTGAGGAACTCAGCGTGAATCGCAATTTGAGCGACCTTCCTCAAACTGATTACTCGCCGAATTTCTTTTGGAACGAAAAAGAATTTCGACCGCCCAACACCTTCCTTTCGTGGGGACGTAGTCAGATTCTCGCCATCAACATTCTGCTCGCAGCCTCTGGTCAATCGGTGTCGACAGCAGATCTGGTCTCAGAGGTGCGTAGCAACTTCAACGGGCGCAAGACGGGCATCGTCCTGCCTCCGGAGACTATTCCCAAAACAGTCAAAGACATTTTCGACCCGCTGCCACCGTTCATTTTGCCGGGTGAAGAAGAAGGCACGCTGCGGCTGGCTCCCGCTCAGCGCGCAACTCTGAACGTGTCGTTGAATTCGATACGACATCCGTGGAACTTAGCAAATCCCAATCGTTGCATTTCGGCTGGGGCAGATCTGGCGGCTTCTCGGCAGATTCATACGAATGCAACCAGGCTCAAAGCCAATGCGTGCAACGTCTTCTGCAGGCTGTGATCGACGAAACGCACGACGTTGCCGAAGCCGATCTGCAGAAGGTCACGGGCCAGCCCATGAACGAGCTGTTTCCCGGTCTCGCCCGAAAGAGTGAACACTGGCTGTTGATCAAGCCGGGCAAACAGGCGAACACATGGCGATTGGCTCCGCTCAGCGAGTAGGCGGGATACCCTGGCTACGCGCCGCTGGGGATCGGTCGTCCGACAGCTCGCAGTAGATCCGCTTGAGCCTTATTGTACTCCACGATCGCTCGCAGGTAACTCAGCCGAGCCTGGCTGACGGCGTGGAGTGCCTGGATGGCTTCCAGCGGTAGACCTTCAAGACCTCGAATGCGTTGGAAGTTCATGTCGACCAGTCGCACGGCCTCACTGACGTTGTCTCGCGAAATGTCCATCCTCTGCCGCCCGGCCTGCACGCGATGCCATGCGTTTCTGACGTCTTCTGCGATCTGGTCCTGGACCTGATGGCTGCGGAGGACTGCCTGTCGGTATCGACTGCTGGACTCGCCACGAGCTGCCCGTTCACCGAAGCCCAGATTGCGAATTTCCCAGACCAGCATGGCATCAATGTCAGCTCGTCCGTTGAAACGGCTGATGTCACTGCCCGTGCCACCACCGAATCCTCCCGCTGAGACACCCAGGTTCAGGCTGGGAATGAAAGGACGCAATTCCTGATTTCTATTGTTGGCCAGTTGTGCCTGGGCCAGGGCGTGTTGTTCACCGACTTCCGGCCGCGTGCTTTGCCCCTGCGTGATAAGGGCGCCCAAGTTCGATGCTTCGGATATCAGCTCAATCGGCAGCAGGTGATCATCGGCGCTGTACAGCAGTGCTTCCGCAGATAACTGCGATGGATCAAGACGGACAATTCGAATCAGTTCGCTGGATGCCAGTTTGATCTTCAGCTGAGCGTCAATCACGGACTGCTGCTGATTGGCCACAATGACCTGAACACGCGACACCTCCGCCGAAGATGCCTTACCGGCTGCCACAAACGCTTTGGTCATCGACAACAACCCTGCTGCGTCAGATAGGTTTTCTGCACTTATCGAAGCTTCGCCCTGAGCTGATACCAGGTCGAAGTACGCCAGCGTGCCTTCCAGTTGCGCGTCGTTAAAGGCCACGGCCTGTTGATACTGAGCCGCACATGACATCTGCCTGGCGACAAGTGGCTGAAATAATGCGTCGGCGATCGACAGGTCAAGAAACAGTCGAGCCGGTCCTCCGGCACCGCCGGTCAGTGGAGCGTTGGCAACCTTGGCTCCGCCACCGACAAACAGTGAACTTCGACTGACATCGATGATCTCACCGGTCGTGGCTTGAATCTGTCCTTCATGTTTCGTGGCACCGATGCCCACATTCAGCGATGGCAGCCACATCGCTTCTGCGGCCATGACATCGGCCTGTGCCTGGTGGATTCGTTCACCAGCCAGCTGTACGGCCCAGTTTCGGCCACCGGCAAGTCGCAGAATTGTCGGCAGGTCGACGGGAAATGCTTCCTGGTCAGACTCCGCCGGCGGTGCCGGCAGCGGTGAATCCGGATCGTCAATGATTCGTGTGGAAGCCGTCTGGATGACGGGGACAGCAGATTGGCTCAAGTGTTCCTGACCCGGTTCGGCAGCTTCTTCCTCACCGGGGGAATCGTCCGCTGCGATGAGTTGTGGCTTGTCGTTGATCGTCCGCAGCGAAGAATCAGACGCATCCGATCCGTAGACCGAAGCGAAGTTCTGCGTCTGCCAAGTTGCGCGAATCCGGCTGCTCTCGCTTAGAGAATCGGATTCGGACACAGTGGCAGACCGAACATGTGCTGCAACAGCATTGACATGTGCCGCGACAGCATCATGCTGACCGTCCCCGTGCTTTCTTTGAGCAGAATTGTCTGCCAGCCGGTCGGAGCGGGACGAAGTCTGGCATCCTGTCAAACCCAGCAGCATTACGGCTGCCAGTGGTATCTGCCAAAGACGATTGTGCATCACAGAACCTGCTTCCGAATTGGTGGCAATCCATCGCAACCATGAACGCACCGTGGAAACAGGAAAAACCAGTCCCGGTCGGTGCAGCGCATCCAGCGCTGCAGGACCCGGTGAAGAGGAATACTCCCCGGACACCGTTAAGTGCGGTCTTTCGGAAAGAATCGGCGGAACGGGTCACTCGCAATTGCCGGATGTTTCCAGCGCCGTCCGATTCGACCGGAGACCTGTCAGACGACGGAAACAAATCGATTCGCACGGTGGAAGCGGCGGGCACGATTGTTCGGGCCGGGCAATTTGTGCGGGGAAACTTTGTCTCCTGCCCGGCGTGTGACACGTCTTGCCTGGACAGCAGGATGTGGAATCTGTGAGCGTTTTATACAGGTATAATCAGGCGAAACCACCAACTCGTCACCTGGCCAGGGTGACGAGAGCGTGCTTCAGAAAGGCCAGAAACTGTGGCTGGTCAAAGTCGTCGATATGTCCCAACGACGTATATAAGCTGGTGCCTCCGTCCGTTCGCCTGTTGAGCCACGCGATGGGCTCGGCGTCGGCATCCGGAACGCTTCCGACCAGCAGCGGTGTTGTCGAGTCAGCCAGCGGGCTTACCTTGTACAGTGATCCGTTACTGAGCAGTTTTTCGATGGCGACGTGCTGCAGAAACCTGTTTGCCACGGCGGAACGATTGTCCGCCAGTGCAATGGTAACCTGTGGGCCTTCGCCGTGATGGTTGGTGTAGTTGCCTCCGAAAACCTGGCTGTCAAACTCCAACCAGTTGTCCAGTCCTTTCTCTGGCTCTTTGCCGCGAAGACAGAAAGCATGGCTGGCCGTGCGGATTCCCACCACTGGTTTTCCGCTGGCTACGAAGTCTCGCACAAACTTCAGTTGCTTCTTCGGTAATGTACGTCGCCGCACGCTCACCAGCAGTATGTCCGCATCGGCCACCACGTCTATGCCAGGCAGGTTGTTGCGATCGTCGACGTCGTCCCAGACAAAGCTGACTCGAAAGTCGTGGCCCAGATGCTCCGACGCAAATCTCGGCAACGACTCGTGAGTCAGGTATTCCCGTTCCGCACACAGTACGACAAGGTGTTTTCGATTGTCATGTTTGAAACGAAACTCATTGCCACCGATGATGTCCGTACTCAGAATTGTCGGACACCAGTATTTTTCAATGTGCTCAACAACCAGATCCGTGCCCGTGAAATGGCTGACGAAAGGAGCCATTTTCGGGTTGTACATCGTGTCTGTCATGTCCCGCATCAGCACCACGTTCTGTCCCTGCTGCACCATCTGCCGAATTGAAAACGGCCGCCCCAGCACGCACATGTTGGTGTGCACGCCCATCACTACGACGTTGCTGATACCGCGTTGTTTCATCAGATAGAACGCTTCGGCGCTGTCGGTGATGGCGTCGCCGTCAGCGATTTCGATGTTGGGATGCTGACGACTCCAGGCACGATAGTTCTTAACGGGCGTTTCGCAGTCGCAGCCACCGTCGGAATCGTCAATCGGCAGAGCCTTGCCTTCGACGCTGGCATCAAGATGACACCAGCCCTGCAGCGGAATCTTCGTCTCGATTTTCGGTGCCGACTGAGCCAGCTTTCGCTGTGGCGTATCTTTGTAGAAATCGAGTGTATTGCTCGGGCAGTGGATAATCAGGGCCCCCTTGTCGCGGGCCGCCTTGACGACTTCGTTCATTCTTGAAGCCATCTCGCCGACTCGGTCGGTGGCTTGCGGACACCAGTGCTTATCCCACATGTCACAGATGACGATGGCGGTCTCGGCCGCTTTCCATTCCACAGGTTTCGTCAGGGTGTGCCAGCGTCCGCTGCCTTGATCGGTCTCCGTTCGCGATCGCACGCTCAGCTTCAGGCCGGCATCCTGAGCAGCCGCCACTGAGATGCAAAGAAAAAAAACACTGCAACAGCAGACGAGTGAGCGGAGGTGGGGCAGGGGCATTATGGCAATTGTCCGGGAGTTATCGAAAACAGCCTGGGTCACAGCATACGATGAATGGCGTCGTGAAAACAAACCTGTGGGAAAGTTCGTCCGTCGAGTGCTTCCGTTGTCTGACACCGAACGCGCTGTGCGCTGGTCTCCCGACCCCGCGTGGCTGTTTTACTCTCGACGGCGTACCCTCGATTGCTTGTAAACCATGGTGCGTAGCCTAGGTTGCTCGCAACCTTTGGGTGCCGCAGGCACACGAGGTTGTGATGGAACGGTCTTCTGGCGATCGGCGGTGAAGACAGTTGCCGACCGGTCGTTGGTCCGCACAGCGGACCCTACAGGTCTGGGCACAGGAGGTTGTGATGGAACGATCTTCTGGAAATTGGCGGTGAAGACAGTTGCCAGTCGGCTGTTGGTCCGCACAGCGGACCCTACACGACAATCCTCTTGTTGCAGGCAACAGGGCGACCCAACCATCGTCGTTACGACCAGAGTTCTTTGGATGCGATCCGAGCACCTTCAGCCAGGTTGGCGAACTTGGCCCAGACGATGCGGGGATGAATTTCCTGTTCGGTTGCGGCGAAGGATGCGAAGCCGCAGTCACTGCCGCCGATCACATTTTCTTTCCCGACGATATTGGCAAACCGAATCAATCGCTGAGCCACCAGTTCCGGATGTTCGACCAGGGGCGTGGAATGTGAAATCACGCCCGGTACGATGATCTTTCCTTCCGGCAGTTCAACATTCTCCCAGACCTTCCATTCGTGTTCGTGTCGCGGGTTGCCCGCTTCAAACAGGTAGGCTCCGGCGTTGACTTTCAGCATAATGTCAACGATGTCGGACAGATTCATTTCGTGGACTCGAGGACCGATGTTGATGCCGTAGCAGGTGTGGAATCGGATGCGATCGGTGGGCAGTCCTTTCAATGCATGGTTCAGCGCCTCAACTCGGACTTCGGCCCACTTGCGACAGTCGGCCACACTCAGCGTGGGCTGAGAAATATAGTAGGTCAGCAGGCGGGGATCATCGATCTGCAGAATCAGGCCGGAATCCACGATCGCCTTGTACTCGTCGTGCATCGCATCAGCGATGGCGTACAGGTACGCTTCGGCCGAATTGTAGAATTCATTGGACTGCTGGCCTTCCACATCAGACGGCGACACGGCCGTCATAAAGACGTCCTCAACATTATTTTTTTGGGCAGCCGCTTTGACGTTGGCAATCTCACGCTGCAGAGGTTTTTGACCGCAGTATTTGATCGGGGCTGTGCAAACCAGTTTCACAGGCTGAGCCACCAGCCCTTCACGGGACTTTCGGTGAGCGTCATAGAATTCCGGGAACGCGATCGTCTCCCTCGAATCCACCCACAGGTCTTCGCCCTGCTGTTCGCGGGGTGAGAATCCTTCCAGACGCTCGGCAATGTACGTCAGGAAACTACTCTTACCCTGTTCGCCGTCGCAGACGATGTCGATGCCTGCTTTGACCTGCCCAGCCACAATGTCATCGACAGCCTGCCGGGTGGAAGCTTCGAATTCCTCGGTCTCATAAGCTTCGCCACGTTCTTTGGCAAACAGCAGGGCCAGTTGACGATCGGGTCGAGCCAGGCTGCCAACGTGTGTCGTAAGAATATTATTCGTGCTGCGTTTCATGGTTTCGTTTCGTGATTGTCGGTGCCCGGAGGCCACCATTGACCCAGCAATTGACGCATGTTCTCGACGCGAGAAGCATGCTCAGCAACGGCCACCAGATTGATAGTCTCACCAGGATCATTTTTCAGGTCAAACAAGCTTAACGCAATTGGGTTCTTTGCCGGTCCCGGGACCAGCATTTTGAAGTCACCATCTCGCACCCAGCGAGCACGCACGTGCTGCGCCGGTGCACCCAGCACCACCGCGTCGTTCGGGTAGATGGCCCCGAATACGGGACGATTCGGAAGCGGTCCTTTTCCGCTCGCCGACGGCAGCAGGCTGATGCCCTTCATTCGTGGTGTGATCTCATCCGTCAGGCCAACGGCTGACAGGACGGTCGGGACCAAGTCCACAGTATGAACGAGCTGAGGGTGGTCGGCCACCTTCACGTGTCCGTTCCAGTGAATCAGAATGGGAGTCCTGAGTCCGTCTTCGAATGCCGATAACTTTGAGCGCGAATCGTACGCCTGCCGTTTTGTCTTGTGCGGTCGAAAGCCGTTGTCGGCGGCGAATACGATCAGCGTGTTGTCCAACAGCCGCTTTCTGTCCAGGTACTGAATGAGCGCCCCCACCGTATCGTCGAAGCGAGCGATTTCCGCATAGTACGGCCTCATGTGATCGGGAATCTTTTTGCCCGCATAAACATCGTGATATCGCTGTGCCGCATCAAACGGTGTGTGCGGCAGAAAAGGGGCATACCAGACAAAGAACGGTTGTCGGTCCGCGTGCTCATCAACAAAATCGTAAACTGGTTGCATGGTTTCCCGGCCAATCACCAGACCCGCGTCACCATTTCCGTGCGCCACCCATTCGCCATTGGCCTGTTCGCGAGTGCCCGTGACGGCACCCAGCTTACTGGCCGGTTTGCCCAGCGTCATGCCGTGAGTAAACCCCGCCGTTTTGTAGCTGCCTTCCCAGTGCTTACCGGTCTGCAGACAGGCGTAGCCGTGCCGCGCCAGAACTCGTGGCAGCGTAGGCACGTTTTCGATCAGATAGTCGGTGGTCGCTCGCGTTTGTTCGTATTGCGCTGCAGTCATCGTCTTCCGCATGACGCCCAGTCCCGGAGACGGATGATTGAAGTGAATGCCGTGCTGGTGCGGGTACAGGCCCGTCAGGAATGTCGCCAGCGACGGGCGGCAGACACTCATCGGGACGTAACCGTTTGGATACCGAGCGGACGATTCTGCCAGACGGTCAATGTTCGGCGTGTGGACCAGATCGTTGCCCATGAATCCGAAGTCGCCATACGCCTGATCGTCGGCCAGAATCATGACCACATTGGGGCGGTCGGCGGCGTGCAGGGGAAACCCCGTCAGCAGTAAAATCGCGAGCAACGCGCAGTGGCGTGCTGCATTTGCAACTCGTTCCCAAACTCCGGTTTGGGAAGTTGTGATGTTCCGTGTTTCGGTGCTCATTGAGCCAGCAAAAAACGAAGTGAACATGAACTAAGAAATTTTACTCTCCTTCGGGGAGAGTCGGGCTATCAGGCCCGGAGAGGGCCCTCCCCGGCCGCTACCGCGTCCGACCCTCCCGCCAGCGGGAGGGTTAAGAAACTCGCAAATTCAATGACTCTGGTTCGGGGACAAGGGACGACCGCTCGTTCCGGTAGTGTGTCTCACGATCACACCGTTTCGAAACCGCTGCGTTGTTCTCGTTTCAACAACGCGTTTGCGGCGGCATCGCCGGGGAATGTTTCTGCCTTCGGATCCCAACGGACCTTTCGGCCAACCCGCATGGCGATGTTTCCCAGATGACAGGTGCTGACGCTGCGGTGTTGACTTTCAACGTCGGAGACGGGCAGCCTGCGGGCTTCAACACAGTCAAAGAAGTTGCCCATGTGATTGATGATCGCGTCCAGCTTGCCCGCTCGTTCCGGGCGATCAAGATTGTCGAAGTCGTACACCGCCCAGTCCTGACGCGTCAGTGGATTTGACGCCAGATCTTCCACCGGTTTGCCCTGAACGGCTCCACGATTCACAAAGATTCGGCCCTTGTCGCCGGTGAACATGATTCCATTGCGACCGGTATCACTGACCGTCATGACCACGTCGTTCGCGTACGTGTACTTTGCATGAAAGTCGATCGCCACGTTGTAGCCGTCCACGGTTTCCGGGTATTTCGCCGTGGCATCGATTTCGACGGGGTACGAATTGATGGCCCACTGCGCGATGTCCAGATGATGGGCCCCCCAGTCCGTCATCTGTCCTCCCGAATATTCGTACCACCAGCGGAACGTGT
>JAPYTO010000146.1 GCA_029941865.1 Fuerstiella sp.
GAATCATCAAACGAGCGGGCCTGACGGTCTGGCCCAAACGATGGCAGAATCTTAGAGCGACCAGAGCCACGGAACTGGAACGAGTGTTTCCCTCGCACGTGGTCACTGGTTGGTGCGGTCACACTGAGCGAATTGCTGAACAACATTATTGGATAACGACGGAGTCTGACTTCACCAAGGCTGCGACAGAAACCGTTGGTGCATATCTGGTGCAGCAAGGTGTCGCAACTGGGGGAAATGGGTCGCAGGCCGAAAGTTCAGTACGTAAAAAAAGCCCGGAAAAACCGGGCTTTGCGAATCCTTGCGACGAACTGCGATTCGACTGGATGGAGGATAACGGACTTGAACCGATGACCTTCTGGCTGCCAGCCAGACGCTCTCCCAACTGAGCTAATCCCCCGAGAATTGGCGAGACGCTGGAAACGCCTCATTCGTGCGAACGCTACCACCGACTTCGGAAGCTGTCAAGCAGTTGGTTCCGTTGTTTGCCAGATCCCACGATGACTCTCTCATTCGGGTGAAGCTGCCGGCGAATTATCGCCAGCAGTGTCTGTGTTCTTTGACGGCACATTCGTGCCGGTCCACTGCCGAATCCAGACCGTGGCCGTTGCAATCAGGATCATCAGCAGACAACCCACCGTCACAACATCGGCAAAAGTGCGACTGATGGTGACTCCCGGGATCTGATTAAACAGCAATTGCGTGTACGAGGATTCATCGCCGTGAATTCCCAGCTGACGGCGAATTTGGAAGTGCCAGTCTGCACACAGACAATATCCCCACCCATACCATGCTCCCATGCCCAGCCACGAACACAGCGTGAACCCGATCGTCACCAGATGCAACCTGCGGGTTCGGGGCCAGATCCATCCGACAAGGTTGAACACGATCAACGCATTGTGCAGGACGAAACAGATAATGTTGAGGAATGGAAGCATCAGTGTGGTGTCGGGAGATCCTCGGCCGGCGGGGACCTCCGTTCGCAGAGAACGACGGCCACGATGGCGAAATCCAGTGCTGCCGAGCCCAGCAGCCCTGTGATCGACTGAATCGAAGTGTACTTTTCGGTGTAAATGTACAGCCCGATATTCGCCACTCCGAACAGAAACCACGACATCCAGTTCACCCCCGCCGTTGTTCCGCTTCTCAACAATGATACAAGTTGAATGGCCGTTGCGACCGGAATGACGACTGCTGGAATATAGCCGGAGACTTCGACGACGGTGGGATGCATGGTGAACTCTTACGGTGTGATGCTGCGCCAGCGATTGAGCGTTAAAGGTGGCTGAGCAAACGATTCCAGAAGCGGTTTCAGTACCAGCACGCAGCGCCAGCAAGTGAGTTACCGCCGTGATTTCATCGCGAGTTTGATTCACTCGGTTGCGTTTCGTGCTTGTATTCTGTGGTTTTGAAACCACTTGTACAACACTCCGTAACTGCACCGCCGGCGAACTACCGTGACGACTTCACACCGACCTCCCAGTCGGCCATAAGTTTTCGTAAGTCGTCGGCGTGATCGTTTGGCAGCTGGCTGGATGATTCGGTCTGGTCTTTAGACAGATCAAACATCCATTCTTCACGTTCGCTGCTTTCCACTTTGCGAACATATTTTTGGTCTCCGTGGCGGACGGCCGACCAGGTACGGTCACCACGCTTGCCTCGCCAGAACAGCGTCCGTGAATAATCATCCTGCCCGGACGTAACGTGTTCAATGATGTCGTGACCGTCCAGCCTGTCCGTGGGGACATCGGCGCCCGCAAGTCGCAGGAACGAACGTGTCAGATCAAATGTGATACACGGCTGATCGCAGGCGATGCCCGGCTTGATGTGCCCAGGCCAGCGGATGATCAGTGGTACTCGAATACCGCCCTCAAATGTGGTTCCTTTGGCTGCACGCAGACCGCCCATATGCGCTGCTCCGGCGAATCCTCCGTTGTCAGAGACAAAGACAACGACGGTGTTGTTGGCGATTCCGGCGTCGTCGATGGTCGTCAGCAAGCGGCCGACTTCGGTGTCCAGATTCTGCAGCATGGCCACGTAGGCGTCGGGGTCGATGTCCATCCAGTTCTCGGCCGTCACGACCTTTGCCCCGTCGCCCGGCCCCTGAAACGGAAAGTGGGGACATTCGTGCGAGACATACAGGAAGAACGGCTTGCTCCTGTTCTGCTGAATAAAGGCGATAGAATCGTCGGTGATTAGCTCAGTCATGTAGCCTTCCCGATGCACGGGCAGGCGACCCTGGAACAGCACATGCAGGTCACTGGTTTCGCGATGATTGAAGTAGTGAACGTTGCCGCCCAGGTACCCGAAGAAGGCATCCCAGCCGTGTTCCATCGGGTTAAACTTTGGTTCGTATCCCAGATGCCACTTGCCAAAGACTCCGCAGGTGTAACCTGACGTCTTCAGCGCGCCCGGAATGACTGCGTGCTGGGCCGGCAGCCCCAGGTCTCGTGCTTCGGCCAGGCGAATGGCGTCGTCGTAGCGTCCGACATTGCCGGTGCCCAGAGCACATTCAAGTCCGCCGACTCGCTGCTGATACCGCCCCGTCAGAAATGCCGTGCGAGTCGGGCTGCATTCCGGTCCATTGGAATAGTGTTGCGTAAACCGTACGCCGTCCAGTGCGAGTTGATCGATGTGCGGCGTCTTCGCGACAGGATGTCCGTAGCAGCCCAGGTCTCCGTATCCCAGATCGTCGGCGAGTATGAAGACGATGTTGGGGCGGTCTGCTGCAGGGGCCGGGCAAACGAGCGAACAGAGAGTGAACAGGAGACAGGGGAGTGTCTGTTTCATGTGAAGTATATAGCTGCAGGAAGTCATGTTGTAAGTTGTGGGCGTCGCCGGCTTGGTTCCTCGAGTTAGGCACAGCCACAGAATCAATGCTGTGCAAACAGAGACTCCCGCGGGGCCTGATACCGGATGGATAAATGTGGCGTTTCGACACGCTGCTGGCCAGTTCCGACCGACCGCACGCCCGCTTCCACCAGCCCTGTGGTCAAGAGTGTTCGTTCAATCGGAGCGGGAGATTTTTCAGTCACGAAGGTCTGCTCGGCCTTCGACATCAGCTGCGCAGAATACGCGACGTTTGGCACGGGTGGCAGATAGAACAATGTTGACAGCGGATTGGATTGTCCCTTCAGCCTTGCGGCAAACGTAAAGTCCTGCACGAGTCCGTTCATCAGCAGCATCGTGGCCTTTGTGCCATCGGTGTATTCGATGCGGTAGGCCAGAGGATCTTTTACCCACTCGTTAATCTGCTGCTGTGTCGGGTGTCGATGACTGAAGGTTGCCGGTTGCGCAAGCGTCTGGCTGCGCGAAAGGCAGGCTTCAAAAAGTGATGGATCCCAGCCACCGGAATTCCAGTCACCCGCATCCATTGCCTTCCAGACGGCGTCTCCGCGGAGGCCCTGCACGGCTGACACGCCGGTCTCGCCGCCACGTCGTCGTTCGGCCATGCATTGAATGACCTCCAGAGCGTGAAAATCGTAGCTGTCCATGCCGCCTGTGGCGAGGCACAGCATCTCCTCAACTTCGGCACCATACGGCAAATCGACAGCCGGCATTCGCCAGGTCACAGGCAGCGAAGATCCTGCTGCGAACGCGAAGTCGAGTTCTTTCGAAATCTGAACCATCTCCTGTGCCCATTCCGGATTCCACGACAGATGTTTGTCATTGAACATCGGCACGGAACGCCCGTCTGTTCGAAAGACGTCGGTCACCTGCTTGAAGAATTCGTAGCGAGGATACTTCTTCTGACCGTATTCGTTCCTCGGGTATTCTCCGTGTTCACCGATGACCAGAACGGCGTCGACGGCCAGTTGCTGGCCACCGCAACGTAAAGCTTCGGCGATGGTGGGATAAATCGGGAAGCCGAATTCCTTTGACCGGCTGCGGCTGAGGTCGTTGTCCGGAAACTGATCGACATACGCGGCCACGACATCAAAGGGCGGACGGTGCCATTGCCCGTTAATCGGATAGCCGTGCAGAAAGCGTTCCGCCATGTGCCATGCATGAGACGGTTTCCACCAGACGGTAGTGACAACAGCCAGCCGGCGGCGCTGTATGTCCTGCGCCTGTGCTGTGATTCCTGTTTCACTGACTGCCAACCCGGCGCCCAGCGCGGCAATAAAACCTCTTCGTGTGAACATGGTGTGAGCGATTGCCTTTTTCTGGCCGTGTGTCAGGTGAACAGTGCCGTTACCGGCCGACCCGTCGAGCTTCGAACCGGACGGCCGGTGGGATGCATGATTTCTGCTTCCGGAGCGAAACCAAAGCTGTGCAGCATCGTCGCGCCGAGATCTTCCGGACGGACGGGGGAGTCCTTGACGTACGCGGCCTGTTCGTCGCTGGCTCCGTAAATCGCTCCGCCTCGCACGCCGCCGCCCGCCAGCACTGACGAATAACAATGGCACCAGTGGTCTCGGCCTGAGAACTTGTTGATCTTTGGTGTACGTCCGAATTCTCCGGTGACGACCACCAGAGTGTCGTCCAGCATGCCGCGATCTGTCAGGTCATCCAGCAGTGCCGAGAACGCTCGGTCAAACGACGGGCAGCAGTATTCGCCACGGATCATGTCGACTCCGTGATTGTGCCCACCGCAGACGTCTTTGTCTGAGCCATGGTTGTCCCAGAGATTAAACTGGCAGCCGTCTTTACCGTAGTAGGTCCAGAAAACGTTGACGAATCGAGTGCCGGCTTCCGCCAGACGTCGCGCCAGCAGAAAGCTTTGTCCGTATTCGTTCCGCCCGTAACGGTCACGCAGCGATGCCGGTTCCTGGTCCAGGTCGAAGGCGCCTCGTATGTCTGCCGACGAGATCAGGTCGAATGCCTTGTCGTAGTTCGAACGTACCTGTTGTGACGGCCCGGAATCGATGGCACTGGCCGCGGGCCGGTCGATCGACTCCAGTAGCTGTCGGCGGCCCGAAAACCGTGACGAATCGACGGCCTCCGGCAGATCAAGCGCGGCGATGCGGAACGTCTTGTCGGCGAGGGAATTTTTCTTTTCTTCGTTCAGTAGGAATGGATCACAGGTGTTGCCGAGGAATCCGCCTGTCTGACCGCGGTAATAACGGTTGCCCGTCATGAACGGTCGAGGAATCGTGACCCAGGCCGGCAGCCGTCCGGAATCGCCGAGCAGACTTCGCAGGATTCCTCCCATGCCCGGGTGATCGGAAGGCAGCGGAGGATACGCCGGTCCGGGCACCTTTGAGTCGGCCAGCAGCGTGTACTTGATACCGACATCGTGCGAGTTCGACGTGTGCATCATCGACCGGATGATGGCAAATTTGTCGGCTCGTTGAGCGGTGAGCGGCAGCAGATCACCGATTTGAAATCCAGGAACGTTGGTGGCGATCGGCTGGAAGGGACCACGGATGGCATCCGGTGCGTTGGGCTTTGGGTCCCACATGTCCAACTGCGATGGGCCGCCACACAGAAAAATGTAGATGCAGCGTTTCGCCGTCGCCGAGTGTGTTTGCTGACCGGCAAACACATCCGTCTGCATTCCCGGCAACAGTCCACTGAACGCACTCAGTCCGCCGATCTGCAGCGCATTGCGTCGACTGAGACGGAATGGGCGTCGCTGCGGGCGACCGGGTGTGGGAAAGAGTGAGAACATCGATGTGTATCAAGTTCGTGTTTCGAGGAAACTGCAGCACATGTCGTGCGAATGCGGTTGGTACTTCCGACAGCAGCGTTGCAGATGGAAGCTTCAATCACCTGAAGATATCATGACGGTAACCACTCACCAGGACCGACATCACGCACGCTTGAACAAATCCAGATTGCTACACTGTACCGTGCGCCCAGGACGGGTGGAACGTAAGAGAGCGACATTCCGTACCCAGCTGGATTTTATGCCACATTGCCGTCTATCTGAAACCAGGCACAGAAACTCATGAAAGGACTTGCTGCTGCAGACTGGATGGCACTGGGCGTCTATCTGATAGGCGTCACACTGCTTGGCATTTGGGCCAGTCGACAGGTGAAGTCAATGTCGGACTTCGTCATGCCGCGACGATTCGGCAAGTTGATGATGTTGATGCACGGGTTCGGCACCAGCACTCATTCGGACCAGGCGGTCAGTGTCGCTTCGAAGTGTTATTCCAGCGGCCTTTCGGGCATCTGGTATCAATGGATGTGGTTATTTGCCACTCCGTTCTTCTGGTTGATCGCGCCCATGATGAGACGTTTTCGGGCGCTGACAACGGCCGACGTCTTTGCGGCTCGTTATGGCCCGTCAGTCGCCGTGCTGTTCTGCGTGTTCGGACTGGCCAAGTTTGTCGTGACGATTGGCAATATGCTGAAGGGGTCCGGCGCGGTCATTGAAGCGTGTACCGGTTCCGCGATCTCGGCCGAAACGTCGATTGTAGTCATGACCGTACTGTTCGTGGTGTATGGTCTGGCCGGTGGATTGCGGGCCGCTATCGTGACGGACTTCGTGCAGGGCATTCTGACGCTGTTGTTCTCGTTCCTGCTGTTGCCGTCTGTGCTGCATGCGGTCGGCGGAATCGCTGGCATGCGACAGTCATTCGCGGAACTGTCGCCCGGCAAAGACATGCTGTCCCTTGTGACGCCCGGAGAGATCGGTGTTTTTTACATCGGCATGATTGCATTGAATTCGCTGTTGAGCGTTACGGTGCAGCCGCACAACATGGGGACGTGCGGGGCCGGTCGGACGGAACTTGACGGAGCCGTCGGTTTTATGGGCGGCACGTTTCTGAAACGAATCTGTACGGTCGCATGGTGTCTGACAGGACTGGCGGCGTTCGCGCATTACGGAGGCCGCGTCGACAACCCGGATCATGTTTATGGCCTGATGGCCTCTGAGTTTCTGCCGCAGCTGATGCCGGGGCTGCTGGGCCTGTTTCTGGCCGGTCTGCTGGCAACCGTGATGGGATCCTGCGACTCGTTCATGATTTCCGCGTCAGGCCTGGTCACCGAGAATCTCTACCGACCCGTCTATCCTGGTCGCAGCGAAAACCATTATCTGTGGGTCGCTCGTGCTTCAGGCCTGGCAGTTGTCGTCGTGGCCATCGGTTACACGTTCTGGCTCAGCGGTGTTATTCAGGGGCTGGAAATTCTCTGGAAACTGAACGCCGTGATGGCACCGGCTTTCTGGCTGGGCGTATTCTGGCGTGGAGCTACAACCGCCGGAGCCTGGGCGGCCACATTGCTGACCGCAGCGACCTGGTGGGTGTCAGGGCTGGACATGACGGCGACCGGCGTTGGCGCATTACCGTTCGCTGAGTCATTGGGAATTGTCGCCCTGCAGAATGACACGCTGGCCGTCACCGTGCCGTGGCAGATGGTGGCGTATCTGACCGCTGGATTTGCCGGTGGAATTGTGGTGAGTCTCTGCACTCGCAAGAATGACCCGCGACAACTGGACCGGTTTTATGAATTGATGAGAACTCCTGTTCAGGAAAACGAGGTTATTGAACAGCCGTGTACGCTGCCATCGGGAGTAATACCGGCACCTCGACGCGTATTGTTTTCCAGCACAAATCTTGAAATTCCTGTACCGACCTGGCGAGCCATGTCAGGCTTCCTTGTCGGCTGGCTGCTGGTCTTCGCGATTATCGGCGGAGTCTGGTGGCTGATTGTCGGAGGTTAAATTCCCAGGGCGGGGCGGCCCGCCGGCCGATGCGAGCTTACGCTCGGAACGAATTGGCCCGCTTCCGTTGGTCGTTGAATCCGGCACAACAAAACACTTCATCATGAACGCATACTGCTAATGACCAAGCCCAATATCCTGATCATTCTGGCCGATGGTATGCAGGCCGATACTGTTGCTCCCGGCCATGCGTGCATCACGCCGAATCTGGATGCACTGGCCGAACGGGGCGTTCGTTTTCGTAATGCGCACACGACATGTCCGACCTGTTCGCCTGCCCGGGCCAGCCTGATGACGGGGCTGCTGCCTCACAATCACGGGGTTCTGGAAGTCGAACATGGTCGTGACGCCGATCAATGTGTGCTGCGGACAGAGCATCCGCACTTCGCACTACGACTGTCGGCTGCCGGGTATCGCACGGGCTACTTCGGCAAATGGCATGTCGAACGGACTCAGGACGTGACGCGATTTGGCTGGCAGGAAGGCATCGTGAAGGGCGCTGAACACGTCAATGGAATCGGTAAGGGGGAACAGGGCCCCAGATCCTTTGAACTGGATGAGTCGTTGACCGGCTACGTGGAAGGACCCCGCGGATACAAACGGATTCTGCACTGGGGCGTGACCGATACGCCGCTTGACGAGCGATACCCAGGTTTGACCGCTGCAGACGCGGATCACTTTCTGACGGATTGTCTGGACAAATCAGATCCGTGGTGCTGCTGCGTAAGCTTTTCCGAACCCAACGAGGCGCTGATCGTCGGCCGCGACACGTGGAATCAATATGATCCTCGGCGAATTCCACTTCCCGAAAACTTCTTCGACGATCTTTCTGACCGCCCCAACATCTACCAGCGTGAGCAACAGATCGGGCGCGATATATCTGAAGACCACTGGCGCGCGGCCAGAGCGTGCTACTTCGGACGCATCACGGAACTCGACGGAATTGTGCAGCGACTGATTTCCAGGGTAGACGGCGCAGCACAATTGGAGAATACAATCGTCGTGTTCATGGCGGATCACGGACGATATGTCGGTGCCCACGGCTTCGACGCTCACAACTTTGGCGCCTTTGAAGAGATCTACCGCATTCCACTGATCGTTGCGGGCCCGGGAGTGGCCACCGGAGACACGTGCGATGCTCAGGTCAGCATCGCGGACGTGGGTGCCACGTTCTGTGAACTTGGTCAGGCAGAACCGATCAACGTGCCGGACTCGCGATCTATCCGATCACTGCTCGCTCAACCACAGACAATCCCGTCGAACTTCGAAACGGGATACGCGGAATATCACGGCACCCGATTTCCGTTAATGCAGCGAATTCTGTGGCGGGGGCCGTGGAAGTTCGTGTTCAATGGTTTTGACTTTGATGAACTGTACAACCTGCGGGACGACCCCCACGAAATGCACAATCGTGCGAACGATCCGGATCAGCAGGTACGCATCGAATCCATGATGTCGGAAATATGGCGAAGAGTCCGTGAAACGGGCGACCGGGCGATCCATGAGTCTCACTACTTTTCCATGCGTCTGGCCTGCATCGGTCCGGAGGCTGCACCCTCGGACTGACGAATGGATATGTACGGGACCCCACCGGGAAAGAAACTCAACGGGTCGCCTGCCTTACGCAGGACAAGCAGTCTGTCTGTTTATCGATCGCGGGAAAACGCTTTCCGCTGGCAATTCCAGAGGTCTGCGACAATTCGAATGGCCGACTGACGATGAACCCGAGCGTTCTGCCAAATGAAGCGTCTTCCTGTACGGGAGCGAAACAGCAAGGATCTCTGAATCGCACTTCGTCCCCAGGTCATGGACAGAACTTCCGAGGAAATGCCCCGAATTGAAAATGCACAGCTCCGGGGATGAATTTGTGTCGCCAAATCGCTAGTTTTCGTGGGCATTCGTTGTCTGGATTGGCCGAAGCTGATGCTGCTGCCCCGACATTGATCACCATTGGGTGTGCTCGCTCTCCGATTACGCCAAAACGTTTCTTACTGGAGTTTGACAGTTCATGATTCTTGCCGCTTTCTTTGACGCCTCGCGAATCACGGATGAGGGCATCGCAATTGCCGGGACGGGCCTGCTGATTGTGTTTGCGGCCCTGATTTTGATTACGCTTTTTATTGCGGCGTTGCCACGCATTCTGGAAGCCGTCGCAAAGGTACTGCCCGAAGTGCCGGACCGGCATGCAGTTCCTGATCCCTCAGAAAGTCTGCTGCCGGACGACGCCGTCCTTGCAGCCATTGGATTCGTTCTGCACAGCGAGTTGCAGAAACAGGTTGAGGCAGCCGGAAACACAAACTGACGGCGTGGCACGGTCACGACGATAACACGGGCCGCCGGGATGTATCAGACAAGTCTTTGGAATGAAGTCCACGGTCGGTTGGCACAGCAAGTTGATTGAATTCATGTTTGGCGGTGTTGAGCAATCAGCATCTGTGTCGAAAAACTAAAAAGAGTCGTAATGAGCAATCTGCTGGATTTTTTAGGCACGACCGGATTCGTGTCCATAACATGGGAAAACCTGATCATGATCCTTGTCGGGATCGTGTTCATTTTCCTGGCGATCAAGAAAGACTACGAACCGCTTCTGCTGGTTCCAATCGGCATGGGCGCCATCGTGGGCAACATTCCCACCGTTCCAAGCATGGCGCTCAGCGTTTACGATGACGGTAGCGTGTTGCAGTATCTGTACTTTGGTGTCAGCCACGGCATCTACCCACCGCTCATCTTTCTTGGAATCGGTGCCATGACCGATTTCTCAACCATGCTCTCCAATCCCAAACTGGTTCTGCTGGGTGCGGCGGCGCAGGTCGGTGTGTTCCTGACGTTTCTGGGTGCCCTTGCGCTTGGTTTTACTCTGGAAGAAGCTGGGGCGATTGGCATCATCGGTGGTGCCGACGGCCCGACGTCGATCTTTCTGTCATCCCGGCTGGCTCCAAAGTTGCTGGGCCCGATTGCGATCGCCGCGTATTCCTACATGGCGTTGGTGCCCGTTATTCAGCCACCCATCATGAAGCTGCTGACGTCTCGTGAAGAGCGTCTGATTCGCATGAAGCCGCCGCGAAAAGTCTCATCGCGTGAAAAGATGATATTCCCGGTCGCCGCCTTTCTGATCTGCACCATGATCGCACCGGGAGCAATAGTGCTGCTGGGCATGATGTTTTTCGGCAACCTGCTGAAGGAAAGCCTGGTCACTGAGCGACTGGCAGCCACGGCTCGTACCGCGATGATTGATATTGTTACCATATTACTTGGCTTTTGCGTGGGGGCCAGTACTCAGGCCGACACGTTCCTGACGAAGCAATCGATGCTGATTTTCGGACTGGGAGCATTGTCGTTCGCCGTCGCTACGGCCGGCG
Organism: Fuerstiella sp.; assembly: GCA_029941865.1. GTDB lineage: Bacteria > Planctomycetota > Planctomycetia > Planctomycetales > Planctomycetaceae > Fuerstiella. The sequence goes on from JAPYTO010000146.1 coordinate 10,972, forward strand.
GCGTACTGTTTGCTAAGTTCATGAATCTGTTCCTGGAAGATAAAATCAACCCCCTGGTCGGTGCCGCCGGCGTCTCTGCCGTGCCCGATTCTGCTCGAGTCGTACAGATGGTCGGGCAACAGGAAGATCCTCACAACTTTTTGCTGATGCACGCCATGGCACCGAACGTAGCGGGTGTTATTGGCTCTGCGGTCGCCGCCGGTGTGCTGTGGGCCGTACTTTCCTAGACCTTGAAATACCGCAGGACAGGATGACATGCGGTCCTGCATGATTCACTAAGTGACCAACATCCAGACAGCGACCAGACACGAAAGGACTCGACGTGACTAAGAAGGTCAATTTCATGTGTACGGCGTTCCGTGACGGATTTCAGTCCGTTTACGGAGCCCGTGTTTTCACCAAAGACTTCCTGCCCGCCGTGGAAGCCACTCGTGACGCCGGCATCTCGTGGTTTGAAGCCGGCGGTGGCGCCCGGTTTCAATCGCTGTACTTCTATTGCAACGAAGATGCGTTTGCGATGATGGACGCGTTCCGAGAAGCCGCCGGACCGGATGCCGACCTGCAGACGCTGGCCCGCGGCGTCAACGTCGTTGGGCTGGACTCGCAGTCCAGCGACATTGTCAAGCTGCATGCCGATCTGTTCAAGAAACACGGCATCAGCACGATCCGCAACTTTGATGCGCTCAACGACGTCAATAACCTGATCTACAGCGGTCAGTGCATCGTCGACGCCGGCCTCAAACATCAGGTCTGCGTGACGCTGATGGAACTTCCGCCTGGCTGCACGGGTGCGCACGACGCCGACTTTTACGTGTCCACATTGCAACAGATTCTGGACGCCGGCATTCCGTTTGATGCCGTCTGTTTTAAAGATGCGTCCGGCACAGCCGTACCGTCGAAGGTGTACGAGACAATTTCCCGTGCCAGAAAAATGCTGCCGTCCGACGCGTTTATTCACTTCCACACGCACGAAACCGCTGGCATCAGCGTGCTGGCGAATAAGGCGGCTCTGGATGCCGGCGCTGACGCAATCGATCTGTCCATGGCACCGTGTTCCGGGGGAACCTGCCAGCCGGACATCCTGGCCATGTGGCATGCTCTGCGCGGCAGCGAATACGACCTGGACGTCGACATCGAAAAGGTCCGGGAAGCCGAAGAGGTTTTTAAGGAATGCATGCAGGACTACTTCCTGCCTCCCGAAGCCACAGCTGTCGAACCGTTGATTCCGTGGAGCCCCATGCCTGGCGGAGCACTGACGGCCAATACGCAGATGCTGCGGGACAACAATATCATGGACAAGTACCCCGAAATCATCAAAGCGATGAGCGATGTGGTGCGCAAAGGTGGTTACGGAACGTCTGTTACTCCGGTGTCACAATTCTACTTCCAGCAGGCCTTCAACAACGTGATGTTTGGCCCGTGGAAGAAGATCGCCGAACCTTACGGCCAGATGGTGCTGGGTTATTTCGGGAAAACGCCGGTCGCCCCCGATCCGGAAATTGTCGAACTGGCCAGCAAGCAATTGGGCAAAAAGCCGACCACCCGACCGGCGCTGGAAATGAACGACGAGGATCCGACCAAGGGTATCGAACCGGCAAAGAAGGCTCTCGCCGCCGAAGGACTGGAGATCACGGACGAAAATATCTTCATTGCCGCTGCGTGCAAGGAGAAAGGTATTCGCTTTCTCAAGGGAGAAGCGGAAGTTGGTGTGCGAAAAATCGACAAAGCTGCCCAGGCAGCGGCCGCCGCTCCGGCACCGCCCGGCGCACGCAAGCCAGCCGAGTACAACGTCACGGTCGACGGCAAAGACTACTTCATGGCGTTTGAAGGCAACATGGCGACGGTGAACGGCAAGGCGTTCCGCGTTGACATCAAGACCGTCGAATCGGGCAGTGCGGCGCAGGAAGAAGGCGGAACCGCCACTCAGGTGACGGCCGTTAAATCTCAGATGCCAGGTGCGGTCTTCAAAGTGCTTGTCAGTGCCGGCGACCGAGTAGCAGAAGGCCAGGCGGTGTTGATTCTGGAAGCGATGAAGATGGAGATGGAAATTGCCGCACCGATCGCCGGAACCATCGCTGCCGTCAATGTTGCCGTGGGCGAACAGGTGGCGACGGGTCAGGTTCTGGCGTCGATCAATGCGTAGTGCCGTGCGTGTCGTACGGACGTGTAGCGTGTCCAGCCAACAATTTCACAATTGTACGGTGGCGGAGGTCGCCGCACTTCGGTGAAGCGGGGAGGCTGTCCCGACAGCTGAAACAGTGAGCCGCAAGGCGCTAGCCGCGGGTGAAAATACTGTCAATAACCGGTGGCAAGTCGCCGTGCCGCTCACAACGCCAGACGTAGCCGGACAGCCTCCGGGGAATGTGACTTCAGAATCCTCGCAGTGAGCGGATGTCGGCAAAGGTTCGCAGGTCGTAGTCGATGCCAGCGTAGTCCAGGCACGAACACAGGGCTCGCACGGCGACGCCCATACCATCCGGGCCGCTGAATCCACCAAACTGTCCGCCGCCTTTCAGGTGCGGTTCCGTTTCCAGGTAGAAGCCCGGGATGCCAAGTTTCTCAAGACGCTGCTCAATGGCAGGAATCTGTTCGCGGAGATCGCGGAAGACCAGTTCGTGGCCAGCGTCGCCTTCGTTGGCCGGGACAAAATTCTTCAACCGCTCTTCATCCACAGCACCCGTCCATGTGAGGCTTGGATCGATGCGGTAATCCTTGACGTGCATCCAGCCCAGATACGGTACGGTCGCTTTGTATTCCTCATATACCTGAACCGGGTTCTTGTTCTGAGCCGCCACGTTTCCTCCGTCAAAGATCAGCACCATATTCGGGTGGTCAACCCGTTTGGCCAGTTCTGTCAGCAGTGGGCCGGTTTCGCCGACAAGATTCGGTTCAATTTCCAGTCCGTAAACCAATCCTTCGTTTGCACACGCTGCGGTGATCTGACGAATCTGATCCGCCGCCTGATCGAGATGATCTTCGGGCTGAGTTCCTCGTGGGTGGTAAAACGAAAAGCCTCGAATGAGTTTCGTGTCCAGAGCTTTGGCCGCTTTGATCGTGGCAGCGACTTCTCCCGTCAGGTATTCGGCGATTGGCACATATTTGTTGTGAGAGCCGTCGTCGACATCCAAAAGCTTCACTTTTCCGACTCGCGCACCAATACTGGTGACGTGAATGCCGTATTCTGCGTGATATTCCTTTAGGCGATCCAGCTTGTCCGGAGCAAGGTCGACCACGTGTTCGATGGTTCCGTCGCCCAGCACGTCGATAAACCGAGGGCTGTAGTTGCGGATGCCAATCGCCGCGAGGGCCGTCATTTGTTCCAAAGCCGTGCGGTAATTGGCAGCTTCGTCAGCAAATGCACTAATAATGACAGATGGCTTGCTGGCCATGATTTATTCTTCTCCGGGTGGTTCGTTACGCTTATTGAAAGCGTGTTGTTGATGGGGGAAAGTCTGCGACCAACGCCAGCCGCTTTCAGATTCCGAGCGTTAGCTCGAATTTGAGTTCGGGGGGCATGCCCTCTGAACGATGATGGCTGAACTGCAGTATTGTTCAGACGTCGATTGACGAACACAAGCCAACCGTCGCCAAAGTCCTCCGACATGGAAATCATCCCGGTTCTTGACATTTTGAACACAGTTGTCGTGAGAGGAGTGGCCGGGCAGCGAGAACAGTACCACCGCGTGAACAGCCGCCTGACACCATCCTGCGACCCGTCAGTGATTATGCGGGCCTTTGCAGAGGAGTTTGACCTTCGTCGATTCTACATCGCGGATCTTGACGCAATTCAGTTTCAGCGGCTTAATCGCTGCACTATCGCTGAACTTGCCCGCGGCCAGACATCGTTGATCGTGGACCGTGGCGTCAGGTCGGCAGCCGACGTTGAGGAACTGTTGGACCTTGGGGTCGGTCAGGTTGTGGTGGCTCTCGAGACGCTCGACGGCCCCGACATCGCCAGAGCGCTGGTGTCGACGTTTGGCGCCGAACAGCTGGTGTTGAGTCTCGACCTGAAGAACGGCCAACCGTTGACGACGAACCCCGGTTGGAGCACCGTCGAACCGTTCGATATTGCGCTGGAACTGATCGACATCGGCTTGCAGCACATGATAGTGCTGGATCTTGCTGCCGTTGGTGTGCACGAGGGGACGCCAACGATTGACCTGTGTCGACGGTTAAGGTCGCTGCTGCCGGATGGTACCATTATTACCGGCGGCGGTGTCAGCGACTGCTCGGACCTTAGGAGAATCGAAGCCGCTGGTGTCGACGGCGCGTTGGTGGCGTCGGCGCTGCACGACGGGCGTCTGTCGGCAGAAGACGTCCGGACATACAATTCATAAACAAGCAGCAGTCACATGGAGCTACGAGCATTCGCGGAACAGGTGCTACTGTCCGATTCGTTGGCTGAAAAAATCCAGCGACCGGCGACAGCACTCACAGACAACACGCCAGGTGAGGCCCAGCGCGTGGACAGGCCGGTACGCCCGGACAATCTGCAATTTGCTCCACGGCGAACGGCACCGCCGATGCCCAAACCTCAGGTGTTCATCGACCCGCAAAAGCGAGCAATCGCTCACCACATCATGGCCAACCACGAACTTCAGGCGCTGGAAGTCATGGCCATGGTGCTGCTGAAGTTTCCAGCGGCTCCGGCTGAGTTCCGCATGGGTATGGCCGAGATCATGTTTGACGAACAACGGCATACAAAGATGCACTCTCAGCGGGCCGAAGAACTGGGAGTCGTGTTCGGAAACCTGCCTGTAAATTCGTACATCTGGAACAAAGCCACGGGATATGCCAGCGTGCTGGAATATATCGCTGGCCTTCCGTTGGTGTTTGAAGGAGCCAATCTGGATCACACGGTCGAATTCGAACAATACTTTCTGGACCACGGAGACGTTCGGGGAGCCGCAATTATGAAAGCCATTCACAAAGACGAAATCCTGCACGTGGAGTTTGGCATGACCTGGCTCCGTCAATTGAAGGATCCGTCGCTGACCGACTTTCAGGCATGGCAACAGGCCCTGCACTGGCCCATCCGCCCCGCCCACGCGAAAGGCGATGTTTTTCAGCAGGAAGCAAGACGGGCTGCGGGAATGGACGCCGATTTCATTCAGCAGCTCAGGACCTGGAAGGATCCGTCACCGAAGAACAACTAGGAGAGTGTCCGAAAACGTCTAGTCCTGTGAGCGCCTTGCGGCTCACTGAGTCAGGTATCCGGACAGCCTTCCGGGGCATCAGATTGGGAAATCACGGCTCAATCGGCTGTTAGACACCCGTAAGGTCAAGGCCAGGGGCTGCAGCTCTTCGGGCCTGTTGCCCTTCATTCCTGCCGGACGAGGCCTATACCCGCCAATTTCCGAATTGCTGAAATCGTAGAGGTTCGTTTGTTCGTCGAAATCCCCAGTGTTTTTCGCGGTGACGCTGGTTCGAACGTGCGACCCCGTCCAATTCTCGGGAAGACGAACGAGTGAATTGTGTCAAGTAATAAAAAGCGATAAACTAGTGGGTTTCAGAAAATCGGGCTGAGTCGAAAAGCCCGGCTTGCATTCCACTTTTTCGTGGAAGTGCCGGTTGAAAACCGTCCATTGTTCCCGTGTTGGAAGGAATTGGCATCAGTGTCAGTTGCAAACGTAGTGAACGTATCAGAACTGCTGAATCTTAACAGTCCCGTCACTCTGGATCAGATTGAAGCGCTGCGAAATGCGCTGACAAGTCCTCAGGCGGGCGATGTCAGGCAGGCCGTTACAGAGCTGAATCAGACAATTCAGGGCGACGATGTCCCCGAATCATTGCTGGCCCGAGCGGGAATCGCGGGCTACCTGCTGTCTCGGGACAATGAGGCGCATGAGGTGCTCAGCCAGGTGCACAAAGATGGCGTGGCGATGTTCTTCCATGCTCAGGTGCTGACATCCCTGGGCGATCATCAGGCAGCAGCTCAGCGTTTCGAAGACGCGGGAAAGAACGGCTACGATCAGATTGACGCGACTCTTCGCCAGGCTGGTTCGATGCGTGCGGGTGGTGATGTTGATGCCGCCGAACAAATGCTCCGCAGTGTGGCCGCTTCTGCAGCCAGTCGTGCCGAATACTCGTTCCAGATGGGATGTATCTGGGCCGATCGCGGCGATGCACTGACAGCTGTCGAATACTTTGAACGTGCTGTCGACATGGACCCGCATCACGCGCGAGCTCTGTTCTGGCTGGCAGCCGAGAATTCACTTCGTGGCAACGATGAAGAATCGATCCGCTATTACGAACGCAGCCTGTCAAAGCCACCGTATTATGTGGGCGCGTTGCTGAATCTGGGACTGCTGTACGAAGACCGCGAAAGCTACCAGGCGGCGGCTTTTTGCTTTAAGCGGATTTTGGATTACGATCCGAATCACGAGCAGGCTTTGCTGTATCTGAAGGATATCGAAGCCACACAGGACATGTACTACGACGAAGATCAGGCGCGTCAGGAAGCACGCATGAAGCAGTTGCTGGGCCGCCCGGTAACGGACTTCGAACTGTCAGTTCGAAGTCGCAACTGTCTGGTTGCGATGGATATCAACACGCTCGGCGACCTGACCGAAATCAGCGAGCAGGAGCTGCTTGCCGGTAAGAACTTTGGCGAAACCAGTCTGTTGGAAATCCGAGAACTGCTGGCGGCTCACGGATTACGCATCGGCCTGAATCTGCATAAGGTTCATTCCCGGGATGCTTTCGTCGACACCAGTATGTCGCCGGAAGAGCAGGCCACCATGAATCGCCCGATCGGCGACCTGAGTCTGTCTGTGCGTTCACGCAAGTGTATGAATCGTCTGGCGATTCAAACGATCGGACAGATTCTTGCCCGCACACCGGACGAACTTCTGGCCAGCCGAAACTTCGGCGTCACGTCGCTGAACGAAATCCGTCTGAAGCTCGGCGAAATGGGTCTGAAGCTGCGGAACGACTGACCAGTATTCGCTCAGTCTTTCCAGCTAACCACGTCACGATTGGGTTTCTCATTGCCAGAAGTTCCGGCAACGGCAGTCAGATGTGCTGTTGCCTGAACGTCATATGAGACCTAAAATCCTGGATCGAAGCACGTAACCCGATAGTGTAATAGGTAACACAACAGATTTTGATTCTGTTATTCCAGGTTCAAGTCCTGGTCGGGTTGTTTGATTACTCCGAACAGAAGCGCACTGGGCAGACCTGGCAG
>JAPYTO010000147.1 GCA_029941865.1 Fuerstiella sp.
CGACACGCCACCCTGATCGACGATGACCCAGTCAAATCCGATCGCCCCCGATAATCTGGTGTAACGGAATCCGCTGAAAACAGCGACGCCGTCACCCGCATTGTACATCGGCAGTTCGGTGAAGGCGAGGTTCGGATTGGTGTTTTTATCTTCGCGACGATCACAACCGCAGACGATCAGGGCTGTTTGCACAGAATATCCTGCCCAATCGCCCTCAGTTCGTCCAACAGGGCGACCAGATCCTGCTCCGTCGTCAGGGGATTCATCACCGTGATACGGAGTGCGACATGGCCGTCCAGGTTCGTCTGGACGATGTAGAAGTCTCCGGCTTTCACGAGCCTGGAGCGAATTTCCTGTTGCAGTCCGTCCAGCACATCCACCGACTCACCCCGCAGCGACATCGGCACATAGCGGAAGACCACGATGTTGCATTCCGGCGTGTGCAGAACTTCAAAGTCGTCGGAACCCGTCAAACGCTGGTGAAAATATTGCCCCAACGCAAAAGTCCGATCGACCAGCTGTTCGAAGATCTCCTCTCCATACAACGCCCAGATACCCCACAGGGCAAAGCCGGTCGATCGTTTGGTGCATTCAACCGTTCGTGTCCCATTGTCGAACTCCGCCATCCCGGGATTGGACGGATCAAACAGGTACGGTGCATCCTGTTGAAACGTCTGAAATCGATGTGCGCGGTCGCGGTACAGCACGGCCGCACACGTAGCGGGGACGAACAACATTTTGTGAGCGTCCCACACGACGCTGTCTGCGGAATCGATTCCCGCCAGCAGATGTCGGTGCGTCCGGCTCATCAGGGCCGCGCCACCGTGAGCTGCGTCGACGTGTAACCACACATCGTGGTCGCGACAGACGGCGGCCACCTCCTGCAATGGATCAAAGACTCCGATCGGCGTCGCACAGGCGCACGCACAGACGGCTAATATCTTCCGGTCCGCGGCTTTCTGTGCTGCCAGCAATTGATTCAGTTCATTCGGATCCATGCGGCGACGATGGTCCAGCTTAGCTTTAACGACCTGTCGGGTGCCGAGCCCCAGAATGCCGGCGGATCGAGTGATGCAATAGTGCGAGTCGGAGTGCGCGACAAGGACTGCATTCTGCGGCAGGCCGTGCTCCCAGCTATCGGGAAAGACGACATTGCGAGCCGTCAGCAATGCGGTAAGATTTGCCAGGGATCCTCCGTGAGTGAACACACCGAACGACGTAGCCGGATCCCAGCCCACTTTACGACACAGACTTCTGGTGACGGCATGTTCGACGGCCGTTGCCCAGGGCCCCATTTCATAGATGGCCGAAGGTTGGTTGGTGAGCGAACCGACGGCGTCAAACAGTCCTGCAACAGGAATGCTGGCGGGCACCTGGTGCCCGATATAGCGAGGATGATGAAGGTTCTGCCCCGATGCCAGCATCTTCTGCAGAAGAGATTCGAACTTATGGCCTCGTTGCTGCTCGGAAAGCGGATTGACTCCGCCGGAGTGCAGAAGTGCCTCGGCGTCGGCTATGGCATCGACGGGTTCCTGCCAGTTCAGGACAGCCGTTTCTCCGGCCATGACGCTGCGCAAGTGCTCGGCCAGACACTTCTGCCAGACTTTGGACAGATCGTCAAACACCGTCGCCCCGTAACTCGATGCGACAAGGGCAGGAATCTCCGATGGTGCAGTTTCGTGACTCAAGGTTTCGTTCTCTTTGATTCTGTCAGACAACTCGCCGAAACGATCTGCCCGCCGTGGTGTCCGGCCCCCGGCCCCATCTCGACGACGTGGTCAGCATGTCGAATCACCTGTGGGTCATGTTCAATGACGATGATGCTGTGACCGATTTCCACCAGATGATTGAGACACCGCATCAGAGCAGCGATGTCTTTCGGGTGCAATCCCGTGGATGGTTCATCCAGTATGAACAGCGTTTGTCCGGATGCCGACTTCCGCGTCTCAGCGCGACTGCTAAGCACAGGATCGCCGTCGTCCTGAGGTACTCCGGCCAGCAATGCGGCAATTCGCAGTCGTTGACATTCTCCACCGGACAACGTGGATACCGGCTGGCCCAGTCGAATATATCCCAGTCCGGCCTGTCGCAGGGCATTCAGACGCTGCTGAATTTTGCGGTGACCGTTGAAGAACACAAAGGCTTCATCGCCGGTCATTTCCAGAATGTCGTGAATGCTGCGATCCCGATAACGGACGTCCAGTACATCGGGGCGAAACCGTTTTCCGGAACAATGTTCGCAGGTCGTCTGAATATCCGCCAGAAACTGCATTTCCACCGTCACAACACCGTGACCTTCACAGTTTTCGCAGCGTCCTCCCTGAGCGGAATTGAAGCTGAACATGCCGGGTTTGTAGTTACGTTTTCTGGCTTCGTGAGTCAGGGAGATCACCTTGCGAATCTCGTCAAAACAGCCGATGGTCGTCGCCGGAATACTGCGGCGTGAACGGGCCAAAGGACTTTGATCCAGCAGGGCGACTTCGGACAGATTCTGCCAGCCGTCAAGATCCGCCACCGTGGCATCAAAGGAATCGTCACACGATTGTCCCAAACGCTGGCACAGCGCTGGATACACGGCGTCCACGATCAGTGAGCTTTTGCCGCTGCCGCTGACTCCAGTGACTGCACAAATCACACCCAGCGGCAATTCACCAGACAGCGATTGAATGTTGTGGCAGGTGACACCGGAAAACTTCAGCCATGACTGTGGCTGCCGCGTCTCAACGCTCGACGATGTCGTATTCAGGTCCGCTAATGATTCGCCGGTTGCCGTCGAGCGTGATGACAGCAGTTCTGCGGGAGTTCCCTGAAACACGACCATGCCACCCGCGTTGCCAGCTTCCGGTCCAATTTCGACCAGTTCGTCGGCTGCCCGGATGAAGTCAGCATCGTGTTCCACGACGACGACCGTGTTACCGAGTCGCTGTAATCGACGAGCCGCGTTGATGACCTTCTGCGTGTCACTGCAGTGCAGCCCGCTGGTCGGTTCATCCAGCACATAGAGCGTGTTGATCAATCCGGAACCCAGTGCCGCGGTCAGCACGACACGCTGCGCCTCGCCCCCCGACAGGGTCTTCAGAGTGCGGTCCAGGGAAACGTAGGACAGTCCGCAGTCGTTCAGAAACCGAAGCCGATCGGTCAATTGGCGCAGCGACGTAGACAGCGCGGCGACAACGTCTTCAGTCAGAGTGGCGGTGACAACGGAGAGCCAATCGCAGAGTTGGCCCAATTCTTTCTGGCAGACGTCTGTGATCGTGGCTCCGCCCAGCCGCAGGCATCGACCGGATTCCGACAGTCGAGTCCCGTCGCACGCTGTGCAAGGCAGCCACGAACGCCAGCGGTTCAGAAGAACCGAAACACCGCGTTTGTAACGACGTTTTACCAGCCACCGATGAAAGCCGCTGAGCCCGCCAAATTCCCGTTCCGGTACACCATCCTGAATCAGCTGACGCGCTTCCGGGCCGACTTCAGAGAATGGAACATCGATGGGAATCCCGTAGTCCGGCGCCAACGCCAGCAGCTCATCCAGTTCGTGACGATACGCCGGTGTCGTCCATGGTTGTATCGCGCCGTCGCGCAGAGAAATCGAATCGTCGGGCACTACTTTCTGCAGGGTCATGCCGGACACCTGGCCAAAGCCTTCACATTCAGTGCATGCTCCCAGCGCCGAGTGAAAGCTTAATGATTCTGCAGATGGTTCAGCGAACTCCCTGCTGCAGGACGTACACATCAGGCCTTGCGACAGGGCCAACGCCTGCCACGGCCTGCCATCCACCACCTGCACGCGTTCGAGGACAGCAGCGTCAGGATGATCGGCCGCCTCAATCAGGGCGACACATCGACCGCCGGAATGTGCAAACGCCTGTTCGATACTTTCAGACAGGCGAGTCTTTGCCGAATCAGCCACGCGAATGCGGTCTGCCATCACACGAATTGACGCCACCTCGACGCCACGATTGTCCAGTTCCTCCAGTGATGTGGTCATGCCGTCAACGATGCACCGCGTGAACCCGTCCTGCAGCAGGTCGGCGGCGGTTGTTGCTTGGACATCGAACACCAGCATGCAGCGCCGTCCATCGGCGACGTTCACCAGGTGATCGCAGGCAGAATCGGCCGACATCGCGATCGCAGGAATGTCGCACGTCGGGCAAACAACCTGACCGGCTTTTGCGAACAGAACTCGAAGGTAATCCAGAATCTCGGTGCGCGTGCCGACCGTGCTGCGTGCACTTTGCGTGCGAACATTCTGCCGAATGGCGATCGCAGGCGGTATCCCGTCAATCCGGTCAACGTCCGGACGCTCGACCCGGTCGAGGAACTGTCGTGCGTAGGGCGAAAACGTCTCCACATATCTTCGTTGCCCTTCGGCAAACAACGTGTCGAAGGCCAGGCTGCTTTTCCCGGAACCGCTGACTCCGCAAATTACGGTCAGAGCATTACGACGAATCTTCAAGTCGAAGTTGCGAAGATTATGGACGCGGACACCTTCGAGCTCGATGCTGCGATGCAGTCCGCCGCTCGATGGCGCAGGAGAATCTCTGTCCGTCGGGCAGGAGGAATCATCCGGGCTCGACGTGGCGTGCTGATTATCAGAAGACAGGCTCACTGATCGACCTTCAATCCGCGATCGGCGTGTAACGGACTTCCGGCAGTCGCATGACGTGTGTCGAGAAGCCATCCGGACCCACTTCGATCACTCGGTAGCCTGGAGCGTCCGCTGCAAAGTTCGCCACCGCGCCGGACGGATTGAACTGAATTCCTGTGGACGGTGTGGTGTACACCTTCGCCGCGCCGATCTGAGACTCGAATTCATGGTGGACATGTCCACAACAAACCAATCGGATCCGTTCGTCCTCAGAGATCAGCTGCTGTAAGCCTTCCCGGCCGCCAAGTCCAATCGCGTCCATCCACTCACTGCCAACGTCAACGGGCGGGTGATGCAGAAATAGTGCCACCTGTGAGACGGATGCTTCTGAAATCACGTTGCGCAACCAGTCCAGTTGTTCCTGCTCGATCCAGCCGGCAACTTCGCCGGGCAGATGAGTGTCCAGGCCGACGCACAGCCAGCCTTCGTCGGTGAACGAAAACCGGACCTGATCCGCATCCTTGCCTTTGATTCGGTCAGCGAAAACCGACCGCAGAATCTTGCGGGCGTCATGATTGCCCGGCACCTGCCAAATGCGGTCAGCCCACGGCGTCAGAATCTGCTGCACGGCTTGATAGCTTTCAGGCAGCTCATCGTGCGTGTGATCTCCCGTCACGATCAGGTGGTCGAACGGTGCTTCATGCTGAAGAATCCAGGCAACGACGTCCTGCAGACATTCGCGCGTGGGGATTCCCTTCAAACGCTGCTGGGGTTCGGAAAAGACGTGCAGGTCGGTGAGTTGCAGGATTCGGATCATATTGGAGTGGCAACGGGGCGCGGCGAGGAGATCGGTGCGTGGTGAGGGTTAACACCGGTGATTGTTAGAGGTGGTCCGGGGCAGTATATGCTAACCTGACGAGCGAAGTGCAAAGGGTCGGGAGTCTTTTTCGGATGGAGGTCGATTCCGCGTGAATGCCGCTCATCTGAAAGAGCCTCCCGACCGTCTTCTGGATCATAGGTATCTACACAACTTTACCCTCCCGTTTTTACGGGAGGGTCGCGAGGAACGAGCGGGGAGGGGCATTGAACGTCGAGGTGCGTATGTTTGGTTGCGCTAGTGTAGACCCTCTCCGGGCCTGATAGCCCGACTCTCCCGCCGGCGGGAGAGTGAAAATACGTGAACCGAACTGCCGGCAGACGCTCTGATCGTAAGCTCCGGATTTGTGTAAATACCTTTGCTCCTGACCTACGGAAACTCTCAACTCGATTTTCTCCGCAGCAATGTTGTCTTTCTTTTTTTAGCGAGCTATCGATGAAGTCTGGAATCCTGCTGATCGCCATCCTTTTGATGCATGCACCCGTTTGTCAGGCAGCGTACAGTATGAAGCCAAACGTCGTTCTGGTCATGTGTGATGACCTTGGTTACGGTGACCCACAGTGTTTCAATCCGAGGTCCCCGATTCATACGCCGAACATTGATGCGATGGCGGCAGCGGGCATGAAATTCAATCGCTTTTACTCGGCAGCCCCAGTTTGCAGCCCCACGCGAGGCAGCTGCCTGACCGGCCGCCATCCCTATCGATACGGGATTTATTCAGCCAATACCGGTGACATGAAGCAGCAGGAAATTACTCTGCCCGAACTTCTGCAGAACGAAGGCTACTCGACCGGTCACTTTGGCAAATGGCACCTGGGCACACTGACGACCACGGTCGACGACGCCAACCGGGGCGGACCTCGCGGCGAAAAGAACTATTCCATCCCCAGCCAGCACGGATACGACGACAGTTTCGTCACGGAATCGAAGGTGCCCACATTCGATCCCCTGATCAAACCCCCGAATGCCGGCAAACATGCGTGGGATGAAATCGATGACAAGTCGAAAGCCGTCGCCTACGGAACTCATTACTGGGATCACGCAGGACGATCCGTTACGGAGAATCTGGAAGGTGATGATTCCCGCATTATCATGGACCGAGCCGTGCCGTTTATTGAATCGGCCGTGAGACGAAGCCAACCATTCTTCGCGGCCATCTGGTTTCACGCTCCTCATCTGCCGGTGGTTGCCGGGAAAAAACATGTCGCCCCGTACAAAGAGCACGGCGTGTACGAGCGAAACTATTACGGCTGCGTAACAGCGCTGGACGAACAGGTCGGACGGCTGAGGGCCATATTGCGGACGCTTGGCGTATCAGAAAACACGCTGCTGTGTTTCTGTTCAGACAACGGGCCGGAGGGGCAGGCCGGCAAAGCACCGGGTTCGGCCGCCGGATTTCGAGGACGCAAGCGATCGCTGTACGAAGGAGGCGTTCGCGTACCCGGCATTATCGAATGGCCGGGTACGATCGCACCCGGTTCATCCACAGACTTTCCGGCCGTGACCAGTGACTATCTGCCTACCGTCATGGACGTGTTGGGCGTCGCCTATCCGAGTGACCGGCCGCTTGACGGAGTTTCGCTGGCCGATGTCATTCGCGGGAAGAACGTGCAGCGCAGCAAAGCGATCGGTTTTCAATCGAAAAATCAGATCGCGTGGCATGCCGCTTCGCACAAGCTCTACAGCGGTGATGGCGGGAAGACGTGGGAACTTTACGACCTGACAGCCGATCCAGGCGAATCGAACAATCTGGCCGCTGCCCAGCCCGGTCTGACAGGACAGCTAAGGTCAGAAGCCATCACATGGCAGGAATCATGCAAGCGAAGCGACGCAGGAGCCGACTACTGAAAAATGCACTCAGGGCAAGCAAGTGCGTTACAGAATTGCACGAGATCCAATCGTTGGCGCTGCGTGCCTGATGTGAGCCGCAGGTGTTGTTGGCTTAGTCTCAAACGGTGAGATTTCAGCAGAAAGGATGAATGCTGAAATTAAATCTCACCCGGGCGGGTGCTGACCCGTCTGAATATCTTCACCCGAACTCGGCTACCCGCTTATCAAAAACGGAAAAACACTCAACAGTGCAGAGGCTTTTTCAGACGGACTGTGGCGGGGCCGGTTACAGTGTGGCATCCTTTGGGAAAAGTGCATGTGCACGCCACGCCCGCTGCAGAGAATGAGCCCCACTCACCATGAAAAAAGTCGCAATCTTCGTTGACGTGCAGAACGTCTATTACACCGTAAAGGAAAGTTTCGGATGTCATTTCGATTATGCGGCGTTCTGGCAGGAGGTGACCGAAGGCAGAGAGGTTGTTCACGCCTTCGCGTACGCCATTGACCGTGGAGATCCGAAACAGATCCGGTTCCAGGAGATCCTCAAATCCATCGGCTTTGAAGTAAAGCTCAAACCCTTCATCCAAAGACGTGATGGTTCGGCGAAAGGCGATTGGGACGTGGGCATCACCCTCGACATGATCGAATCTGCACAGGAGATCGACGTGGCCGTGCTGGCGTCCGGCGATGGCGACTTTGACCTGGTGGTCAGCAAGCTGCGCGAGGCCCACAGCGTGGAGGTCGAAGTGTACGGTGCGAAGAAGCTCACTGCGGCCAGTTTGATCAAGGCAGCAACAAGGTTTGTCCCGATCGAAGGACGACTGTTGCTGTCGAGGTAGTCCACAGGTCAGTTGTGCGTCCCCCGTTAGCGAAACGAAATTCTTCAATACTCATAAACATCTTTGTCGGCGTGGGCAGGCACCATTCGGGCACTCACGTGCCCGGCTCGCCGGCAGAAGGCGAGCGAGGGACGTCAGTCTCCTGATTCGAACGCACGATTGCCCAGCAGGCTGCCATACACGATTGCTCTTTCTCTTCTATGACCTGACGGACCGACTCTGATTTCGGCCAACTCAGAGACGCTGGCGAAGCAGCAGTAACCAAAGGGTCGTGAATGCTGTCCTTGTTCGCCGGAAGGCTTCTACAATCTGCACCGCTGACAGGCACCGGTACTCTCAGCGTATCGTGGAAGTGCTTCAGTAATTTGCTAGAGTGTTATCTTCAGATAATCGTTGGTCGGTGTCCGACTGCACACGAAATCACCTTCGGTGTAATCCAACAAAGAAACGTGTTCCATGTGTCGACGTGAGTTCCTTGCGACCACACATCCATTCCAAACAGCTGAGTGTCTCGCGGTGGCGGTGAAACTTCTGACAACGGGATTGTTTGCATTGTCCGCGTGCGCGACGACATCTGCCGATGTCCGCGTGCCGCGATTGTTCGGCGACAGCATGGTCCTGCAACAACAAACCAGCAATGCGGTCTGGGGATTTGCCTCACCCGGTGAGCAAGTTGCAGTGAGGGCGAGCTGGGGAGCCGAAGCCATCACGGTGGCCGATGGCAACGGTGACTGGCGTGTGATGTTGCAGACTCCGGAGCACGGTACGGGGCATTCCCTGATCGTCAGCGGCCGGAATACCATCAAAATACAGGATGTCGCCATCGGAGAAGTCTGGTTGTGTGCGGGGCAATCCAACATGGGCTGGAAGCTGGGCAGTACGTTCGGCGGTGAAGAAGAAGCTGCAGCGGCGAAGGCACCGAACCTTCGCATCTTTGTGTCGCAGCGAGAACACTGGCACGAACCGCTAAAGGAATCTCGCGACCGTCTGGCCAGCTGGTCGCCGTGTAATCCTACATCGGCGGCCGCGACATCGGCTGTTTCTTATTACTTCGGCCGGACGCTTCAACGGGCTCTGGACATTCCGGTGGGCATTATCGTTCAAGCCTACGCAGGAACTCCAATCGAAGGCTGGATGCCGAAGGAGATTCAGGCGGACGATCCGAGAATGAACGCTGCCATCGAGGACATGAAAAAGAGGTCATGGCGTTACCCAGTCAAAGACGCACTGGAGACCTTTGAGAAGGAACTCAGCGATTACAACGGCCGGATTGCCGCAGGCGAAACGATGAAGAACCAGTTCAGGGTGCTGCAGCCTCCCTTCATTACCAAGCCGGCAACATTAGGACATCAATATCCGTCGCACATCTTCAACGCGATGATCCATCCCGTGCGTCCATACGGAATCAAAGGCGTGATTTGGTATCAGGGCGAAAGGAATTCAAAAAACGTTCCGCAGGCACTCAACTATCGCAAACAATTGGCAAAATTGATCGATTATTACCGATCGTCCTGGCATGAGTTGTCGGACGGAAACGTGGTGGAAACCTTTCCATTTTACTTTACGCAGCTTCCCAGCTGGCATGCTCTGCAGCAACAATCGGTGGAAGGCCTTGAGGCGCCGTGGGTGGTCAACAGAGAAATGATGCGACTGGTCACATCAGATGTCGTCAACACTGGCATGGCCGTGGCCATCGACACAGGTGACGAGATCGCGTTGCATCCAAAAAACAAGAAGCCGATCGGCATTCGACACGCCTGTCTGGCGTTGAAAAGAACGTACGGCAGGGACATCGTTGGCTCCGGCCCACGTTTTCAAAAGCAAACGATCACGGGCAGCCGCATCATTCTGCAATTTGACTCAATCGGCAGTGGCCTGATGTCCGCGAAACCGAGTCCGCTGAATTCGTTCGCCATCGCAGGTGAGGATATGCATTGGCATTGGGCGGATGCGATGATCGACGGCAATACGGTGGTCGTCTCATCGTCTCAGGTCCCGCAGCCGCTGTCTGTCCGCTATGCATGGGCCATGAATCCTTCTCAGCGAAACCTTCTGTACAACGCAGAGGGCTTTCCGGCATCGCCTTTCCGGACCGATGATGTGCCGCTGTTTGACGCCGACAACGACGAAGTTATCGAAGTCGCCAAACCGAAAAAGCCTGACGGCTATCAATCCACGGACTGGCAACGTCCGGTAATCACGATGCCGTCGCGAAAACAGGCGCTGCACAACACGCAGCTGGCCCCCTGAGTCGCGGACTTGTTCGCGGAAGACGTGTCGTACAGTCGGGAGCAGAAAATCTTCAAGAACATCCACGCGGTCGAGGGATCACCATGCGGTTTTCTGACACAATGAATAGTTCGACCGCACACCTTACAGATCTGTTAAACGTTTTATTCAACTGAGCCCGCGAGGGCAGGAGTTCGAAATGAGTCAAGTGAATATCGCAATGATCGGACTTGGTTTCGGTGCCGAGTTCATTCCCATTTATCAAGCACACCCAAATGCCAACGTCGCGGCACTGTGCCGTCGCAACGAAGCCGAGCTGAACAAGTGTGCCGATCAGTTCGGAATTGATAAGCGATACACCGAATACGACGACGTGCTGGCCGACCTGGATATCGATTATGTGCACATCAACAGTCCGATTGCTGATCACGCGTGGATGTCGCTGAAGGCACTCGACGCCGGCAAACACGTCATGTGCACAGTGCCGATGGCGACGACGATCGACGAGTGTCGTCAGATCGTGGAAAAGGTCAAAGACACCGGGCTGAAATATATGATGGCGGAAACCGTCGTGTACAGCCGTGAGTTCCTGTTCATCAAGGATCTTTACGACAAGGGTGAGCTAGGAAAAATCCAGCACGTCGCAGCCTCACATCCGCAGGACATGGATGGTTGGCCGAGTTACTGGGAAGAGATGATTCCCATGCACTACGCGACTCATGTGGTGAGTCCGTGTCTGGGGCTGATGAACTCGCTCGCAGAACAGGTCAGCTGCTTTGGCTCCGGAACAGTTCGAGACGACATCGCTCATAAATCCGGCAACAAATTCGCTGTTGAATCATGTCATATCAAGCTGCAGGACAGCGATGTCACGGCTCACACCTGGCGGTGTTTGTACGACGTCGCTCGCCAGTACCGTGAAAGTTTCGATGTGTACGGCACGAAAAAAAGCTTTGAATGGACGCTCATCGAAAACGAACCCCATGTGCTGCACACAGCCAAAAAGCCGGAGAATGAAATCGCGGAAAAAATCGAAGTGACCGACTTCGCCCATCTGCTGCCCACTGAAATTCAACGATTCACTCAGCCACAGGAAATCCACGACTCTGAACACCTGAGCTTCCTTCAGGGCGGCGGCCACGGTGGTTCGCATCCGCATCTGGCTAACGAAATGATCAGCTCACTTATTGAGGACCGTGACCCACGCCCAAATGCTGTCACCAGTGCAAACTGGACCTGTGTGGGGATCTGCGCACACGAGTCCGCGGAAAAAGGCGGCGAGATCGTAAAGCTCCCGGAATTCACCCTGGGGTAAGAACGACACCGAAACCGTGCAGAAACCGGTCTTTCGAAACACAGACCATCTCCTCTTCAGGACCCACTCGAAATCAGAGTTTTGAGTGTTCGGTCCCTAACGCTTCGGAATGCAATAATGCGAGTCCCTGGACTTTGTCGATCGCGCCACCTGACGCTGCTGCTGGGTGTGGCGTCCCTATTCTGCGTTCATGTTGCTCACGGCGCTGACCTTCAGCTGCTGTTTATGGGCGATAATAGGCACCATCGTCCGGAAGCCCGGTTTCAGGAACTGGCTCCCGTTCTGGCAGATCGCGGTGTTGAACTGAAGTACACCGATCGCATGGAAGATCTGAATGCGGACACGTTGAATGCGTTCGATGGGCTGGTGCTGTATGCCAACATCGACCGCATCACCGACGCACAGGCAAAAGTCGTATTGGATTACGTGGCCAGCGGCAAAGGGTTTGTGCCATTACACTGCGCCACTTTTTGCTGGCGGAAGAATGCTGACATGGTGGCCTTGATGGGAGCTCAGTTTCAGCGGCATGGCGGTCAGGTGTTTACGACGCAGATCGCAGACGCCGACCATCCTATTATGAAAGGATACGGCAGTTTCACCAGTTGGGACGAAACCTATATTCATCATCTGCACAACGAAGAGAATCGCACGGTACTGGAATACCGCGTTGAAGGTGACCAGGCAGAAGGCAGCGATCGCGAACCATGGACATGGGTGCGAACTCATGGCAAGGGCCGAGTCTTCTACACAGCGTGGGGCCACGATCAACGAACGTTTTCCAATCCGGGGTTTCACAATCTGGTGGAACGAGGCATTCGTTGGGCATGCAATGATGATCCCGCAAAGGTGCCGGCTTTCAGCGACCCGGACACCTTCGCCATTCCCGCCATGACTCCGTTGCGTACTGATGCGGCGGACTTTGAGTTCGTTGAAGTCGGACCAAAGATTCCTAACTACACACCCGGGCAAAGGTGGGGTGTTCAGGGCAAACTGCGAACTACGATGCAGAAGCCTCTTTCGCCCGAAGAATCAATCAAACATTTTGTCACTCCGCAAGGGATGGCTGTTCGTCTGTACGCGGACGAGCGGAATTTCCAGGCCAAGCCAATTGCGATGAACTGGGACGAACGTGGCCGCCTGTGGATCTGTGAAACCGTTGACTATCCCAATGAACTCGGCGGCAACCGTGACCGCATCCGAATCTGCGAGGACACCAATGGTGATCATGTCGCGGACAAATTCACCGTGTTCGCCGATGGACTCAGTATTCCTACCGCCATCATGATCTTCCGTGGCGGAGCGGTCGTGCAGAACGGCACCCAGACGATTTATCTGAAAGACACGGACGGCGACGACGTGGCCGACGAAAAGTCAACGTTGATTGGCAACTGGACGCTCGGTGACACGCACGGTGGAGTCAGCAATTTTCGCTACGGGCTGGATAACTGGATCTGGGCGATGCAAGGCTACAACAACAGTACTCCGCATGTCGACGGTAAGCCGATGCAGACCTTCCGCATGGGCTTCTGGCGATTCAAACTGTCCCAGACCGATCCGCCAAACGTGACGGACCTGGAGTTCATTCGATCCAGCAACAATAACACGTGGGGCCTGGGCATCAGTGAGGACGGCCTGATTTTTGGTTCGACGGCGAACCACAATCCCAGCATGTTTGTCCCGATTGCCAACCGTTATTACGAACAGGTGCGGGGCTGGGCACCGTCCACTTTGGGGACAATCGCCGACACTTATATGTTCCAGCCGATCACAGAGAATGTGCGGCAGGTCGATCAGTTCGGCGGCTATACGGCCGGGGCAGGGCACGCCTTATATACGGCACGTGCGTTTCCGCAACAGTGGTGGAATCGGACGGCGTTCGTCTGCGGTCCGACCGGACATCTGGTGGGGACGTTTGTTCTTCGTCGCGACGGAGCCGACTACGCATCAACGAGTCCCGTGAACCTGCTGGCGAGCAACGACGAATGGAGTGCTCCCATCATGGCCGAAGTCGGTCCGGACGGAGCCGTCTGGGTGCTGGACTGGTACAACTACATCGTGCAGCACAACCCGACACCGCAGGGTTTCGAAACGGGCAAGGGCAATGCCTATGTCAGTGATCTGCGGGACAAAAAGCACGGGCGAATTTATCGCGTGGTGGCAACGGACACCGAAAGAGACCCGGTCTTTTCCAAAGACCGGGTCTCTGATGTGGACGACATTCTGCACGAATACGCCAGCCTGAAGGATGTCTCCAGTGAGGAACTCGTCGCCACACTGCAACACCCGTCAATGCTCTGGCGACTGCAGGCTCAGCGATTGCTGGTGGAGCGTAGTGCGACGGACATTACTCCCTTGCTTCTGCAGTTGGTGAGTGACAGCTCGGTCGACGCGATTGGGCTGAATGTCGGTGCGATTCACGCTTTGCATACCCTGAATGGGCTAGGTTCCATTGCGACCAGCAATGTTGTCCGAAAAGCAGTCACCGAAGCCCTGCAACATCCGTCAAACGCAGTCCGCCGAAATGCGGTCAGCGTCTTGCCGGTGTCCGAATATGGACTGAACGCGATCCTGGACGCCAGGGGCGTGCTATTGCAGGAATCCGGCGATCAGGTTCGGCTGCAAACGATTCTGGCAATCGCGGACATGCCGTCGTCGGAAAGTGCCGGACAACTGGTGGCTCAGATTACCGGTACCGTAGAAGATTCTGTCGTGATCGATGCTTTGACAAGTGCTGCGGCGGCTCATGCATTGCCCTATCTGCAGGCCGTGTCAGGTCAGCCCGCACCTGGAAACGATATCGCCATCTCTCGTCAGATCGCAGAACACGTGGCTCGTGGCAAGCCGTCCGCCAATGAACTGGAGAGCATCGTTGTCAGTCTTCAATCATCAAATGCTGAGGTGGTCAACGCCGTCCTTAGTGGATTGACGAGCGGCCTTCCGGCGGACTTTAAGGTCAACACAACAGATGCGTTTGATACCGTTCTGGTCAACCTGCTTCATCAAGGCACTGCCGGTACGAAAAGTAAGCTGGTGCGGCTGGCGACGCAGTGCGGTACCCACGCGTTGGACGTTCACGCGGACGAAATCGTGGCTTCTCTGCTGGATGCCGTTGCTGACCTGAAAGGCACGGATGAGACACGAATATCTGCAGCGCGCGATGTTGTCGGCTTTCGCGCGAATGACGCGATCGTGGCGGAACGGATCGTTGATCAGTTGAATGCGCAAATACCGCCGCAACTGGGAATTCAATTTCTGCAGACAATACGACTGAGTAAAACTCCGGCAGTTGGTACGATTATCGTGGAGAAAATGTCCGGACTGACGCCGCGGTTGAAGTCGGCCGCCATCGGCACGCTGCTTAGGCGTCCGGAATGGGCGAGGGAGTTGTTAGTGGGAATCGAGTCTCATGCCGTTGAGCTGACCGATCTGACGCTCGATCAGAAACAGGCACTGCGAGACTTTCCGGACAAGCAACTGCGATCGCAGGCTGAAAAACTTCTCGCCATGAGCGGCGGACTACCGGATGCCAACCGGGATAAAGTGTTGAAATCATTGATGCACCTTACGAGCAGGCAGGGCGACGTCGAGGGCGGCCGGGAGATGTTCAAGAAACACTGTTCCAAGTGCCACGTACATGGCGACGTGGGTAAGGCGATCGGTCCCAATCTCACTGGCATGGCCGTCCATCCAAAAGCAGAACTACTGACTCACATCATCGATCCATCCCGCAGTGTGGAAGGCAACTTCCGCATTTACACGGTTGTCCGCAAAGACGGTCGAGTGGCCAATGGAATGCTGGCCGCTGAGACTCGCACCAGCATTACGCTCATCGATACCGAAGCCAAAGAAACCAGCATTCAGCGTGCAGACATCGAAGAGCTGTTGGCGTCGCGCAAGTCGCTGATGCCCGAGGGTTTTGAAAAGCAGGCGACAGAGGACGAGATTTCGAACCTGCTTCAGTTTCTGACAAACAAGGGGAAATTCGTTCCGATTCCGCTGGACCGTTATGCCACGGCCATCAGCACGAAGGGCCTGTTCCACGACGGAGACAACGGTCCGGATCGCGTGGTTTTTCCCGATTGGAAGCCGAAGGTCTTCAACAACGTTCCCTTTGTGCTGACTGACCCGCGTGGCAAGACGACACCGAATATCATTCTGCTGAACGGTCCCAACGGCCCGATTCCGCCGAAGATGCCGAAATCGGTTTCACTGCCCTGCAACACGGCGGCCAGAGCTATTCATTTTCTCAGTGGCGTCGGTGGCTGGAGTTACCCGGCTTTCAAGGAAAAGACAGCTTCTGTGACGGTTCGGCTGCACTATGCAGATCTGACCACAGAAGACCACGCCTTATTGAACGGAGTCCACTTCGCCGACTACATTCGTCGAGTCGACGTACCCGGCAGCGAATTCGCGTTTGACGTGCGTGGACAACAGATTCGTTTCCTGAGCGTGACACCGAAGCGAAACGTGAAGATCAACACGGTCGAATTGATCAAAGGCGATGACCCCACGGCACCGATCGTGGTTGCGGTGACCATTGAGCGATAACAACACGACGCGTTTCCAACGTCTGGAAGCAGGGCGTTGAAAGGTCATCCATGTCTCTGCACGACGGATCATTCCGGCGGCTGCGGGACAGGCACACGCGCATTTCGTTAATGAATTGCCTGTAAAACAAGAATCTTTCGGAAAAGGCTGTAACAAATTGGTTTTCTTCGCACTGAGGGTAATCAGACCCACTGATTTACTTCTTAACGCAAACTCAGGAGCACGCCATGAAACGTTTCAGCAAATCACTGCTTGTTGTGGCAGCCATCTGTCTGGTTGCCGGAAACAATTCCTCATTCGCTCAGTTCAAGTTCAACAAAAGCGGCGGCTCAAAAAGCTCACGCAGCTCGGTCTCTAAGATTCAGGGTTCCTCGAACAGCTCGCGAAAC
The DNA here is from genome assembly GCA_029941865.1 of Fuerstiella sp. Lineage (GTDB taxonomy): Bacteria > Planctomycetota > Planctomycetia > Planctomycetales > Planctomycetaceae > Fuerstiella. The sequence continues at coordinate 16,613 of JAPYTO010000147.1, forward strand.
TCATTTTCTCGCAGCCAGAGTTCGTCGAATAGTTCTCGGAAGATTTCTTCCGGAACAATCAACAGGTTCCGCAAGTCACCCGCGACGAACAACAGCAATTCGATCACCAAGGGACTCGGCCGATATACGATCGGAAACGGAAAATCTCCCTCGATCCGGCGCAACACTGGTATTGGCTCTTCGAACCTTTCCGGGAAGTTCGGGAAGCAGCCCTTTCAATCAAAGGTCGGATCGAACAAGTCATTACGGATCGGTGGCAATGGACTGTCAAAGGTCCTGCCACAGAAAGGCTCGCAGCGACTGAACGGCGGAACATCTAAAAAGATATCCAACCCGTTCGGTTCAAAGTTTAACAATGCAAAGTTCAAGACTCTGCCATTCACATCCAACGGCATCAACAAGGGACTGCCAAAGTCCACGGTGTCGAAAAACGGACAAAAATGGTGGCACGATGCCGTACACCACATCATCAAGCACAATCAACACCACTGGTGTCACACTCGGCCGACTTCATGTCACTGGTGGACACAGTACTGTCAGCCAATTGCTCACAGTCATCACAGCCAGGTGATCACTTGCGATTGGAATCGAGTTCACTGCAGCACGGTGCTGTATGTCGGAGCTCCGCCACAGAACGTTCAGTGGTATCTCGGGCTGAAGGGCATACTTCTGCCGGGCAAGGGATTGGGGATCGATGCAGTTGAACCAAACTCTCCGGCAGAACAGGTTGGTCTTCAGCCTGGCATGGTGATCACGGTGTGCAACGGAATCCAGCTGGTTGACGAAGCCTCTATGCAGGAAGCTATCCGAATTTCCGGAGGTATTCTTCAGATGACACTTCTGTCTGCAGACGGCAGTCAGGTGCTGGAAGGCACAGTTCGAATGTCACGAGTTGCCGCAGTGTCGTTCTAAACTGCACGGAGGTTCAGGCAATTCATGATTCATCGGGAAGCAAAGCCCCGGTCTCTCTAAGAGACCGGGGCTTTTCGCGCGCCCGTCGAACCAAATTACAACCTAATTGTGTCTCCTTTTCGGCGGCTGTCGTTTATCGCTCACTCTTTGACGATGTCGGCTGGGCAAGCAAAACACAGGGATTCTGAAACACTCCCCCAAAGTGGCAACACAGGTGGCAACATTGAGCCTGATTCTGATCAGATCGCCGCATTTTTTGATCTGCTGACGTCATCCGGATTCACCGGGACGCAGCTGATGCTGATCGACGACGCGCTGCGGGAAACCGGCCTTCGGATCAGCGACATGGACGAAGTTCCGTGCCGTCCGCGAAACCGCCCCTGACTTTGTGGGATCGACGCCCGACGAACTTGGTGAGGCTCACAGTGATCGCCACTGTAAT
>JAPYTO010000148.1:0-6005 GCA_029941865.1 Fuerstiella sp.
GTCCAATTGCATTCGCAATCCCACACTCAATCAGTCATTTCTACAGAATTCGATACTGAATGCTGTTTGTGAACTCTCGATCCGCCGACGACGGAATGAAGATGAAACAGTCTTCAGGTGTGCAACGCTCTTTGTTGCCGATGTTCTCGGAAATGTCCCAGTTCTGGAACCCGCTTTCTGAGAAACGCTTTCTCATGCTCTTCTGGTGTTCCAGATAATCGTCTTCGTAATCAAACAGAAACGACTCGTACATCCAACGTGTTCTTGTTTCTGGGTCATCTGAAACGGCAACGCTGTAGGGATTGCATACGGCACAAACACAAGCTCCTGTGTTCTCTGCAATCGTCGTCGTAGTTCTGATCACGAATCTGGCAAGTCCGTTTCCTCTGAACTCAGGAAATACGAAAATGCCCCTCAACAACACGATGTGTTTTGCCCGTTTGTCCTCTTCAAGGGGCGTTATGAAACAAACGCGCAGACCACGTTCAAGAAGATCATAGAGCGTGCTGGCCTTGAAGTTTGGCCGCAACCGTTCCATGCAATTAGGGGCTTCCGCAGGAATGAACTTGAACGGAGTGATTACAGAGCTACCGACATTGACGCATGGCTGGGTCACGATGCCCGTACAGCGGCGCGGCATTACTCACGATCATCGCAGAAGGACCGCCAACTCGCTGCGGTTGATCCAAACAGCGGCTGTGGTGAAATAGTGGTAGCCAGATGCCCACGGACTACCTCAGATCGGCCCGCGAAAAATATGGATTATTCCAACACCCCTAAAAAACAAAGATCCGAGTCGCAACGGGGCGATGCGGAACTTGCCAAAGTACACCCGGCAGGAGAGTAAAGTTGAATCATGATCATGCGATCGTCTCAAAGGGCACGTCATTCAGGTGGACCTTTGACGCCGGAGGCACCTACTTCAGGGCCACCCGGCGACTGGTGTCCGGCCGGGCTGGAGCATGATCGATGACCCAGATGTTCCGAAATCGCACGGGGTCGCTGTGGTTCTGCAGACGAATGGGATACGGATCGGACGATTCCGGTCGCCCCGCGCCGGTCTTGCGTTCGACATCGAAGCAGTTGTGGACCAGCACACCGTTGTGCCTGACGGTCAGTCGGGCGTTGCCGATTTTTTTGTCCTCGGCAGCAAATCGTGGCGACAGGAAGGTGATGTCGTAGGTCTGCCACTGTAGCGGAGGCAGACACATGTTGACGTTCGGTGGCTGATAACGATACAGCGCGCCGCATTCGTTGAACTTGCCATCCAGTCCAAAGGAATCCAGAACCTGAACCTCGTAGCGGCTTTGCAGATACACGCCCGAGTTCGCTCGCTTTTGTCCACGGGCGGACGGCATGTAGGGCAGTCGGAATTCCAGGTGCAGCGTGAAGTCTGTGAACATGCGTTTAAAGTCAGCGCCTTCCATCAACAGGCCGTCATCTGTCACGCGACCATTATAAAAATCGTCTGCCGAGTTTCCGTCGAACAATACGGTCGCATTCGATGGTGGCCGTTTTCCCATGGTTGGGCTGCTGCGGATCACTCGGCTGAATCCCCCAAGTGCATGGCCGCGTTCAGAACTCAGCACCACCTGGTTCCCCTGAATTCGAGCCGTCAGGCCATCGCCAGCCAGATTCGCGGTGTCGCCAACTCGCTGACCGGAAAGCCGGCGGCGTTCACCGCGGTTCCAGCCGGCCCCCGGCAGGCCGAAGTCGTAGTAAACGGCGTCGAATTTGCCGCCCCCCAGAGCAACCACCTGCAGCCCAACTCGCCGAAACGCGTTGCAGCCGCAGTTGTCTTCGTCGGGCAGAATCAAGCCCGCGTACTCGCCCTGAAACGGAAAGTCGTCGTCGACCACAGCCGGGTCAGCCGACACGAACGGCGATGAGTCCTGAGCAGACAGCAACGAAGAGGCAGCCAGGACGATCGCCAGAGAGAAAGCGGAACGCATACGAAATTTCCAACAGGGGGGAGGTACGGACGGAAAACGGAAGCAGGTCCATTCAGGACCTGGGCGGGGGCAGATGAAGGCAACTTCTGATGGGAAGTGTGATGACTGGGCGGACAACTCTCAAGGATCAGTCGGTCAAAGTTCCGACAATTGCTGTCCAATGCAGTCGTTTGCAGTTCACTGCCGCATCCCGACAGACGGCGGTTTCTGTCAAAGCAGGGCACGACACGAGACGTGTATCGCCATCCTGCCAACTGCGTTGGCGGGAGATCCATGCGGAGGAATCGTAAGACGTCACATCCCGGATCGTCGCCATCCACGCCGGTTTTCGCTGCTCATCGGCGGCAGCAGTACGAAGGCGAAGGCTCCCCGTCTTTCGAAGACGTCGACGATTTGCGGACCAACGCGATTGCCGTCCGCTCAGAACGGCCATGCTGTTGCAACGCGGTGCCGTTGAAAATTCGCTGGCGGGTTGCACCCCGAGCGTATGGTATGGGCCGAACCACGGAATCCTGTCAGCCACGAAGGTCAAACAGGATTCCGGTCAGGCCTGCGTTCTGCCTTCAATCAGTACCGAAGAATCCAGTCTACTGTGAAGCGGTCCTTCATGAGACCTTGTCGGTCCGTGAGATGAGTTTCCCACGCGACTCCGATTTCGGTTCAAGGCGACGGCTTGATCTTCAGCCCGACAGCACCGGTGACAAGGTCGTGTCCGGCGATCCCCACAGACCCCAGATTGAACAGGTCGCCCCCTTGAACCGGGGCCCCGAATGCTGTGCCCGAACTCATGTAGTGATACCAGTTCGCTTCGCCGAACAGGTAGACGCTGGAGTCTCCGATCTTCTTGTCCAGATGATTGGACCAGTACCACATTTGATTTTCTGCTTTGGTGTCAGCTGGCAGGCGAAATCCGCTGCCGGTAATCCAATGGGCACCGTCCCCGATTTCTGCACCACCGGACGCAAACAGATGAAATACGCCATCACCGTTGCCCTGCAGCGTTCGCGGCGTGCCGAACGACGCTTCATACGTAGCGCCGACACTCAGGATGGTTTGTGAAGCGGGATCTCTCCACAGGTTATACTTCAGCCCGGCGTTGATGTCGGTCCAGCCGTCGTTCAGCAACGCGTTGTCCGAAACAATAAAGCCGTCTTTGGTCGCGATCAGCGATAGTCTGTCGGTCAGTGCCGCTCGCAACTGCATGGCGTACAACTGAATGTTCTGACCGCCAAGACTTGTTGGCAGTGCCTGGTGCAGAAAAATAAATCTCGCTTCGGTCAGCGTGCGCGGGTCCTCAAAGAAGACGGGATTCGTCATCGGGCTGATAAACTCATCAAAGCAGTGATCGCTTTGTTTGAGCCAACTGAGGCATCGATCGCCACAGCCTTCGCAGTTTGCCCCGATATCGCCGCATTCTGCGCAAGCTTCCGTGTAGGCACACGGAGAGATGAAATCTCCTGCATTAAACTGGCTCAGGATTCCATCACCGGCAAGGCACTGCGATTGAAGTGCGCAGCACACGAGCCCCATTCTTAGCAACAGTGTTCTCATGATTGATCTCCGTGATTGTACGTATTCGTTCATCCCTGCTGTACAGAAGGGTCGACATGAGGCGTGTGTTCAGAAGACGCCATCCCCCTGCCGGCGACGAAAGCCATGGATAATGCTACCGGCACTACGATGGATTCTTCTGCCTGCAGTGTTTGAAACGGCCCGCTTCGAATCGAGCGGGTGCTGCACTGCGGCTGTCATGGTTGTGAACAGCGCCGATCATATGAACTATGGAACAAATAACGATTGCGCGACGGACGGTTGCCGCTGGGGGTGACCAGGTAGTCAGTGGGTCAGTCGTCGTGGCAACCGCGTGACCGTTTTCGGAACACGACGCGGATCAGTATTTCCGTCACGGTTCGTGGCGGCACACTTCGCACACAGAATTCGGCAGGACATCGAGTGCGATCTGAACTGTGTCCCGTTCCTGTCGTCACGAATTATTCCAGCCTCATGACGACAGACAAACGAAAGTTCATTGACGAGCTGATCGGCCTTCGCCACTATGTCTGCTGCAGTCCAACCTCCTCCCACCCCGCCTTCGGAGCCACGTCGTGTCATCAAAAAACAGTTCCAGTTCGGCCAATCAGGCTTCAGATGAAATATCCCGCCGCGGCTTTGTGGCCGTCGGGTCGGTCGCCGCCACGGCAACATCGCTGGCTGCGGGACTGCATGCATCGGCCGCCGGCATGTCAGTTCAGGACAAGGTCGTCGTGGGAGTGATGGGACTTAGCCGAGGCATGTCATTGGCGCGGACGTTTTCGGAAACGCCGGGAGTGGAAATCAAGTACCTGTGCGAAACCGACACGAATCGATTGAATGCGGCGAAGAAGTCGTTTGAAGGTCTGGTCGATTACGGAGTGCAGACCACCGGCGATTTCCGAGAGATTCTGGATGATCCGGACGTGGACATTCTGATCTGTGCCGCTCCGAATCACTGGCACGCACCGGCCGCCATCATGGCCTGCAATGCCGGCAAACACTGCTACGTGGAAAAACCATGCAGCCACAATCCGTGGGAAGGTGAAATGGCTGTCGCAGCCGCGCGAAAGCACAAGCGCTGCGTACAGATGGGCAACCAGCGTCGCAGTGCCGAAAAGATCATTGAGGCGATGAAGCTGCTGCACGGCGGCAGGATTGGGCGCGTGTATTACAGTCGCAGCTGGTATGCGAATTCGCGGGGCCCCATCGGCACCGGGACACCCGCTGAGGTACCGCCACATATCGATTACGAACTCTGGCAGGGACCGGCGCCGCGACAGCCGTACACTTCAAACCGTCTACCGTATAACTGGCATTGGGTCTGGCACTACGGCAACGGAGAACTGGGTAATAACGGAATTCACACGCTCGATCTTTCTCGCTGGGGACTGCAGGCGGATTATCCCACGCGAGTCGTCTCGTCCGGTGGTCGCTATCGATTCGACGATGATCAACAGACCGCTGATTCGCACGTGGTGTCGTTTCAGTTCGAAGGCAAGCGGCAGATCATCTGGGAAGGACTCAGCTGCAGCCGACTGGGACTGGATGGCAACGGATTTGGCGTGACATTCCACGGCGAAGATGGCAGCATCAAACTGGATGGCTGGGGCTATTCACTGCACGATGCCAAGGGCGCGGAAATCGAACGCGTAGCAGGAGCTCGTTCTGATGCCGCCCACATCGCCAACTTTGTGGACGCCGTTCGGGCCAACGACCCGACCATGCTGAACGCCGAAATCGAGGAAGGCCACAAAAGCACGCTGCTGTGTCATCTCGGCAATATCGCCCACAGAACCGGCGACACCATCAACTGCGATCCATCGAACGGACACGTTCTGAATAACGAAGCGGCAGAAAAACTCTGGAAACGTGAATACGAGCCCGGATGGGAACCGTCAATTTGATAGTGAAGGGCGAGTGGTTCGGACCAGAGTTCCGTTCGACCGTCTTTTACGTCAATCCTCTGAACTGTCGATGGCCTCAGTTCGCCCCGGCTATTCAGGAACTGACCCTCCACTGCCGTTGGTCAACAAACAGCAGTCCGCCAATACGGATTGGGCGATAAGAAGCCTGACGGGATGGAGCGGTGTGACGCTTGTCGCCCAGGATTTGCCGACAAATTGCCGGCCGACTTTCGAGCTTGTGCCTGGATTGCTGGCTTTGTCAGGTGTTTTTCTGGTAACATTGAGGGTGATCGGTTCATGAATCGCCTTCCTATACTCGGAGTTGTCCCGATGCGAACGCGGACGTTTTCAAAAGTCGCGACCTGCCTGCTGCCTACTTTGCTGCTGCTCCCATTGACTGGATGTGGAGGCGAGGGATCTGATGCCGAACAAGAGGCGTCAGCCGATGTCGATGCGCCCGATGGTGGCGAGATGGATATGGGTGGCGAGATGGATATGGGTGGCGAGATGGACATGGGTGGCGGGGACGGCATGGGTGGCGGGGACGGCATGGACATGGCCGGTGGATCGGACATGGACGACATGGACATGGCCGACATGGACATGGCCGACATGG
>JAPYTO010000148.1:6105-14701 GCA_029941865.1 Fuerstiella sp.
GACATGGCCGACATGGACATGGCCGACATGGAGAGCGAATACGGCGAACAATACAGCCAACAAGGTGGAAACAACGCGACTGGCGGCGGTGGTCAACAAAAGTCAACGCGTCCGGCTGACCTGAGCACATGGACGAAAGAACAACTTCTGGAAGCCGTAAAAGAGCGGGACGGAATGGTGCCTGCCGCGATCGAGGCCAGTCAGGCCGCGGCGAGCAGCGACGGGGAATTTGCCCAACTCATGACGGAAGTACTTGCCACGGCGTCCGGAGTTGAAGCGGCTCCGGCGGCCATTTCTTTACCGGGCGTTCCGGGATTTCCGTCTGGTGTGACGCCTGGTGCGAACCGCGGCGGCCAGCAGCCAGTGCCACCCGGCGGCGTTTTTCTGGACTCCCGCACTCTTCGTTTACAGATGAATCGGTCTAACGGCCACGCGCTGGACTCCCTGGAACTGATGCTGGGGGAAGCGATGCTGGGCTACGTGCCGCAGGCAGTACAGGGAACGCGAGGAGCGGCGGGACGACTGCAGGGCTCTGTTCAGGGGCAGGGATCCAGTGAACAGATGGAAATGCAGGAGGCGATGGAGGGCGGCGATCCCGCGATGATGGACGAAATCGGATACGGCGGTGGTGCTGGACAAAGAATTGGCAATGGCAGTTTGCAGGATCGAGAGATCGTTGAAGCGGTCGTGCAGGCACTCGTGAAAAACAACAGTGTGCCCGCGTGGCGGACATTGAAGGCCATTCTGGTCGGATCAGTCGTGACGCCGTTGGCCGTTGAGGAGGCCGCGGCCGTGGTGCTGGTCCAGGCTTTTTCGGGCGAGGCTGTGAATGCCGAAATGGCTCAGCAGCTTCTGACCACTACGGTGGACAATGTGATCGCCGACCCGGAAGCGAACGCCGGTTCGCTTCGTCTGCTGGCTGCGCTGGCTCAGAATCCCACCGATCATTTTCTGAAGCTTGGTGACTCGCGATTGGCTGCTCCGGCAGGCGGTGGATCGCCGGTACAGGGAAATCGGCCGGGGCAATCAGGCAACGCTCAGCAGGCGGCAATGCGGGGCAGCGAAGCGATGGAAGAAATGGAAGCGATGGAAGAAATGGATGGTGACTACGAAGGCGGGGCGCGTCCCGGCGGGGTCGGTCAAATAGCAGCAGCCGCTGCCATTTCCATCGAGACTGCAAGCCTTCCCAATGTCAGTCTGTCGAAAGCTGCCATGCTGCCGGTCGCCAGCGTACTGTGGAAGCCTTCGATGGTGGACATGATTGTCGACCATCTGAAATCCGCCCAGTCGCCGGCAGCAGCCTTGGACGCGCTGTCATTCGCTTCCAACATTCCTGCCGGGCACGTCCGACACGCGACCTACGACTTATTCAAACGTGGCCACGCTGAAGGCGCAGTGGGACTGGTTTCCAGCGGGCTGTTTACGTCCATCGCCCGTGACCCCGGTATGCTGGCCGTGCTGAAGTCACTGCCGCGTGAGCGGCCGCAAACGTCTCGGTCCGCTGTTGCCAATGTGGGTGTTGCAACTCCCGGTGCGTCGTGGACCAGTGCCACACAGGAAATGGTGATGTCGCTGAGAGATCGACTGCGGAAGGTTGCAGACGACCCCACTCTGGCTTTCGCCGGAACCCAACCGGTACGTTTACATCGTGGGGCCATCCCGGAGCGAGCTATCGCCATCATGGCCCCCGGCGACAGCGCAGAGATTCTGGGAGACGCAGCTCCGTCTGCAACTAGGGTCTACTACACGCGACTGCGCGTCGCGCCTCAAACGCCACTTCAGCAGAAGGACATGGCTGACCATTATGAGACGCGAACCAAAGGTTTCAAACGTATGGTCGAGGGAGTGCTGTGGTATGACGGTGTGAGACGAAACGCAAACGGAACTCGAATGACGATGGATGTTGTCATCGAGCTGGCCAAAGCGGCGTCAGGTCAAGGCGGTTTTTCCGGCGGTCAAGCGAGTGGTCCTGGAGGCCAGGGCGGTGGTGGCGGCGCTCCTCAGTACGTTATCGAAATCATTGTCGTTGAAACACGGGATCCGAAGGATCCACCGGCCGCTGCTGACGTCGCCGCGGCGGCTGCCACAAATTGAGCTTAGTTGCTGATGTCCGCAGCGATATTGCAAAAGTTGAAGTGGACGCGTTCGGACTTATCTGACTGCCATGCATCCTGAAGCAAAATCTGGACTGCATTTTTTTGGCGGCGTCGTGGTTCTTCAACGCTGGCCATGACCAAAAATATTCCCGTAGCAATTGGAAGACCGCGACACAAGTAATGAATCGATTCAGTAATCTTGCCGCTGACTTCTATTGCAATATGCATCTGAACACCGAGATGCCGCTGCCAAACACCCGCGAAGCCGTGCTGGAGTTTTTTGGACGTGTGCAGAAGTCCTATCCGCTGATGAAGAACTTCTACACGCGGGACAACGGTGACTTTGTCATGGAAGAAGACAAGGATCAGCCGTTTCACCGCTGGCTGTCTCTGGAACCTCGTCGCATCTGCAGCGGTTTTGTAAACCCTCCGGACCCTGACCAGGCTGAAGAACAGCATCGGCTGATTCTTGAGCTGGTGCCATACATGCTGACGGTCAGTCCGCTGGACTGCGAAGCGCTCGATTATATGATGGGCTTCGATTTTCCTTATCGAGGCAACCACGACATGCTGGTGGCTCAGGCACTCGGTTGTTCGCCCGCCTTTGAACGGCTGCCGGGGCTGGATGGCGCCACCGTGCTGAATTTCGAACCATCAATGACAATCAGCCTCGAAGAATCCTGTCGCCTGCAGGCCCGCCTCATGGTGGAAACTCGCACCAATGCCTACCACGTGCGACGCGGTGAATATCCGGAGGACCACATCAGCGTGTTTTTCACAGTGCGTCAATACGGCAGCATGGAACACGATGCGTCGTTCCCGGATCGAATGGTCCAGTTGCGTGAGAAGTGTGAGGAATTGCTGGATTCATTTGTGATCGAGGAAGTACTTGTCCCACTCGGGCAGGCGATTGCAGCGTCGTGAAGTTTGCCGTGGCCAAGTATTATGGTGATTGTTGGCAGCGAGAGCATTTTGCCTGGATGTCAACGTTTCGGGGAAATCCCATGCCTGCGAATGTTGGCAGTTGAACAACCTGTGCCAACGTAGAACGCGTTCCGAAGAAATTCAACGGAACGCGTTGGCTGTGGGACGCCATGTCTTGAGACGTGTGAGACTTCGCGTAAGAATAGCCAGCAGAGAAGAAAACGAATTTCAGTCGTTCGTTGCCGGAACGAGTTAAATCTGTTCACAGGGATAAGTGGAATGATGAGTCGAAGTATGTTCTGGTCCCTGTTGATGGGGGGCATCGTTGGGTTGACGAGCGGCTGTGCAGAGTCCGAACCGACGGCTCCGCCCGTGCTGAACGCCATTGACATGCAGATGGCGTTGGAAGAAGCCACTGAGGCCGAACGAATGCGTGCTGCTGTAGCGGAAGCGGCGCTGCAAGCCCCCAGCGACCCGGATGATGTAATTCCTCTCGACAAGCCAGCGAAAACGGATGTACCGGACGCCGGTAAATTTGAAGTCGAATTCGACACGACGGTTGGAAAATTCACCATTGCGGTCAATCGGGCATGGGCGCCTGTCGGAGCTCACCGGTTCTACGAACTCGTTAAGGACGGCTTCTATGACGAGTGCGGATTCTTTCGCGTCGTGCCAGGGTTTATGGTGCAGTTTGGTTTGGCGGCGGATCCTGCCATGACCGCCAAATGGGACACAGAAATTCGTGACGATCGGGTGATTGAAAGTAACAGGCGTGGCTACGTAACATTCGCGAAGACAGGCGCGCCGAATTCACGGACGGGGCAGGTGTTTATTAACTTCGGAGACAACAGCCGACTGGACGCGGACGGATTTTCACCCTTCGGCAAGGTGACAAAGGGCATGGACATTGTCGACAGCATCAGCGCTGCCCATGGAGAACAACCCAATCAGGGGGCGATTACTTCGCAGGGCAACAGCTATCTCAAGGGCAACTTTTCCAGCCTGGATTATGTCAATACGGTGACGCTGGTCGTTGACGACCTTGAGGTCGGTGGGGCCGACACTGATGAAACGTCCGCCGAAACAACCGATGCACCGGAAGAGGCAGATCCGCCGACGGTACCGTAGAGGTGTCATCAACGTGGCTTCATGCCGACCTCCGTCGATAACCGACGGATTCCACAACTCGTAGCGAAGAGCTTCAAAGACCGATTCATGACTGAGCCACGTGACAATGCTGACGAAGGACCGGACTTTAGTTTTCTGGGAAACGACTCGGTAAATGAAGGTTCCGGAGAACCTGATTTTGGCGGACTTCCGCACAGCGATGCTGAATCCGAAACGGACGGTCCGACCATGCCCGCGGCAGTGCCGCCGACCACTTCCTTTGAAGGAATCACCGATGAGCCTGCAGGGAAAATCGATGAGCCGGTGGAAGTGTCGTCGCAACACGTCGACGCCGAAACTGCGCCGCAGCCGTCGGCCGGTGCGATGCCGGAGACCGTCGAAACGAAGGACGCTGTAACGCCACCGTCCGAGTTTCACTTGCCGGAAGACGGCGATTCAGCGGCGGCAGAAGCAGCGGTCTCCGTTGCCCCGAAGGTGAATTCGGCGACGGCCACCGATGATAAAGTTGCCGCTGTGCCTGAGGTATCCGCGATGGCCTCGGTAACTGCAGGGGACTCAACGGCGTCTGATGCAGATTCCGTGGTCGGTGACGCCGTGCCAGTTAATGGACGGCGACCGCCGATGGTCCCCCAGAAGATATTTTCCATTGTGGCGGGCTATGCTGGCGCGCTCACACTGCTGTTTCTGCTGCTCTGGATCACCGGGCGAGTTTCACTGATGGGCGTGCATCCGCTTGAGAGTCTGCCGGACATCGCACCGCTGCAGAAGAACGAATTCCAACAGGTTCCAGCCGATGCCAGTCTGCCGCAGGACCACACCCTGAAACTGGGCGACTCGCAGCGTTACGGCGACGTCATTATTACGCCTGTTCGAGTGACAGCGGAGCCCATCACGTTTGCCCACATGTTTTCTGGTGAAGTGTCTTCCGACAGGAAAACACAGCCCGTGCTGAAGCTGTGGTTTGAACTGAAAAACGCGTCCGGCGACGTGTCGTTTCCGCCATGGGACGTGGCATTAATGTGCAGCAGAAGTCCAGCGGAGGGAACGGATGACAGTACGATCGCCAATTCCTGGCTGATGGTTCGCCACAACGACGACGCCAGTGAAACTCGATTGCTGAACTATTTTCATCCACCCCAAAGTGAGTACGACCTTGTCGGACAACACAGTCGACAGCTGGTCCAGCCTGGGCAGACGATCACGACGTTTATCGCCTGTAGTCCTGATTTTTCTCAGATTACGACGGATACGGTCGCAGGATATCGCTGGCGGTTACAATTGCGAAAAGGCGTGAATCGGCAGTCAGGAAATGGGGTCACAACACTGGTCGACGTCGAGTTTACGCAGGATGATGTATCAACATCCGGATGAATCGTTTACAGGCAGGGAGCGACCGTGATTGATCGTTTCTATATTCGGTCATCTCAGGAAGTCACAAGGAGTGCGGCCATGAGAATTCTGCAACTGATGCTGTGCGGGGCCATCTTGCTGTCCGGTCGTGGCGCAACCAGTTTGTCGGCCGCAGACGAAGTCGACGCTGCAGTGACCAGGGCCCTGGATTATCTGGTCACTCGGCAGAAGCGTCAGGGTTACTGGGAGGCAGAGCGGGGCCAGTACCGTGTGGCGATGACCGCACTGGTGGGCACGGCCATGCTGGCAGAAGGATCGACAGCAACCACCGGACGGTATTCGTCCCGCATCGGCAAGGCTGTGGACTATCTTCTGGCCGTAAGTCGTCCCAATGGACTGATTGGCTATCGTGAAGACTTCCACTACACCTACGGCCACGGCTTTTCGATGGTTTTTCTGAGCCAGGTGTATGGCGAAGAGGAGGACATCCGCCGCCGAGAGGAGATTCGGGAAGTCCTCACCAAAGCCGTGCAGTTCTGCGCCGATGCGCAAACGTCTAAAGGCGGCTGGGGCTACGTGTCTGCCAAAGAAGGCAACGATTTTGACGAGGGGTCCACGTGCATCACTCAGGTTCAGGGACTGCGGGCGTGCCGAAACGCGGGCATTCCGGTGTCGAAAGAGATCATTGATCTGGCAGTAAAATATATTGCCGACTGCACGACCAGCAAAGGAGGCGTGCAATACAGCATTCGTGGAGGCGGTGAGCGACCACCCATCACGGCCGCCGCTCTGGCCGCGCTGTTCAATGCCGGCGAATACGACACGGAACTCACGAAGAACATGCGTTCCTTCTGCGACGACAGAATCTGGCCCGGCAGACCCTTGAAATCCAGTGCTGGTCACTGGCACTACATGCACTTCTATTATGCTCAGGTGATGTACCGACAGGGCGGCGACCGCTGGAACGATTATCGTCGGCAGATCGAAGAACAGCTGCTGAAAGAAGTCAGCAGCGGTGGCGGCTGGTCGGATCGACAGATTGGTCCGGTTTATACAACTGCCGTCAACTGTATTATTCTGCAACTGGATAAGGGATATTTGCCCATCTATCAACGTTGACCCTGGACGATGTCTGCTGACGATCAACTTTCTGCTGCCGAGACGAATCCGTTATGAAATTCACGTCATGTTTTTGTCTCATGTTCGTGCTGCTGGTGGCAGGCTGCAGCGAACAGTCAGCCAATAGCCCGTCGCAGTCGGAGAGTCCGACACCGGAGACCGTCCCGACCGGACAGCCGACTGTCGCCGCCACGCGATCCGAATCTGCGGTCGAGCCGGTCGTCACACAGGAGCCCATGGAATTCAAGCCGCTCTCCGGTGCGGTGTCGACCAGCGATGGAGCAGTGAAATCGTCGTCCGAAAGTGCAGCGGTGCAACTCAGCGCCGAACAGAAGATCAGTGTGATCATGGCTAAGTTGAAGCCACTGCAGGTCATGCTGGGTGCCTGGCGTGGGACAACTCGACGCGAATACGACGGTTTCAAGGCTGTCGACGTCCACGAGTGGGTCTGGGATCTGCGCAGCCAGCTGAATCAACCGGCGCTGGCATCCGCGTCAGACAGGAGCCCCTATCTGAAACAGGCCAGCCTCACGTGGAACCCAACGGATTCCGTTTTCGAACTGACAGCAACGGACCTGAACGGATTGCAGCGAACGTTTACCGGCGACTACACGGATCCGGTTCACGAAATCGTTGGTCCGGACGACAAATTGCATCGTGTCTTTCGTTTGGAACTGACGCAGACGGACGAATCTGCAAAGCAGGCGGGTGGTGACCGCTGGCAGGTGTCGTTCGCTCAGCAGGAAAACAACCGTTACCTTCTGGAGGTCGACAAACGTCGTGGCACGGCGGCGTTCCGGCGTTTCGACACCGTTTCCACTCAGCGCGAAGGAACGTCCTTCGCACTGAGTGACTCCAGCTACGGTGAGAAAGAATGCATCATCTCACAGGGACTCGGCACGACCTCCGTGTCGTGGAAAGGAAAGTCGTACTGGGTTTGCTGCAGCGGGTGTAAAGCTGCGTTTGAAGAGGATCCCGAGACCTGGATCGCCCGCGCGGAAAAGCGGAAGAATGAACAGAAATGAAACGTCGAAAATGTTGAACACTGCTGTAGAAGTATTCTCTGGTCTCCGGTGTCAGATTGTTGATGGATTAAAGCCCGGGACAGCTGCGACGAAACTGGTCGTTCTGTCGCACGGATTCGGCGCTCCGGGGGATGACCTTGTAGGGCTGGCGGCATTCCTGATTCGTGCCAGCGAGACCGTGGCGGCCACGTGTCGCTTCGTTTTTCCCGCGGCTCCTATCGATCTGACCCCGATGGGCATGCCTGGCGGTCGCGCCTGGTGGCCGATCAACATGGCAAAGCTGGCGGAAATCAATCAGACAGGAGACTACGACGAGCTGACGAAACTGTTGCCGGACGGAATGTTGACGGCGTCTGAACAGCTTTTGAATGCATTGCGAGAGATACAGGCGCAGTCCGGTCTGAATGACTCCGCAACGGTGCTGGGAGGGTTCTCGCAGGGAGCCATGCTGAGTACAGACGTCGTGTTGCGACACGGAGTGCATCCCCGTCACCTGGTGCTGTTTTCGGGAACCGTGCTGTGTTCTGCGGAATGGCAGCAGTTTGCAGCCGAACACCCCGGATGCCCGGTGCTGCAGTCACATGGGAGACAGGATCCGGTTCTGCCGTTTCCTCCTGCTGAATCACTGCGGGATTTGTTGGGTCGCAACGGGTTTGACGTCAAATTCCGTCCCTTCGACGGCCCACACACCATTCCAGAGCAGGTGTTGCTTGATCTGGCGCGATTGCTCTCGTATTAACGACGTGTTGTCGTAATGCAACACTCCATTCAGGATTTTCCGATTGTGTGAGCTGGAACGGCGTCAAATCGCGTGTACAAATGAACATTCAACGCAGAAATCTGCAGCAGACTGGAATTCGATAATCGTCGCACCAACGAACAATTGTCGTACTAATGAGCAATTGTCGTACTAATGAGCAATTGTCGTACTAATGAGCAATTGTCGTACTAATG
>JAPYTO010000148.1:14801-17730 GCA_029941865.1 Fuerstiella sp.
AGCAATTGTCGTACCAAGGAACAATTATCGTAATATAAAAAAGTCGTTCCTGTTCCGAACCACTCTGCTCTCGAGATTCAGCTCGTGCAAAAACCACTTCACATGGATTTGCCGCTACCTCCTGCCTACGCCTCCAGCGGACTGATGCGCGCGTCGTTTCGCGCAGCGTTTCTGACCACGTTTCAGGATCTGCTGGATGAATTTGAATCAGGCCGTGCTCATAGAAACTGCCCGGGATTCCTTTCTCAGGTTCCCATTGCAGCCGGTTGTGCGCCACAGGTGCAGCTGGACGTTCTGTTCAGAACCTGGCAACGGATCACATCGGGACAGGAGGATCTGACTCCACTGGAGCAGTGCATCTGTTTCTACGCCACCGGTGAACTCGCACGCCTCGGGGAAGTCGACGATCATCGCATGATTGCACGCTCCGCGGACGGGACCAACGTCATCGACCTGAACGACCGTACATGGCTGACATCTACGTTACGAGCGCTTCAGATTACGTGGCCGTTTCCAGTCGACGCCGCTGATTTGCAGCGCGACGTAAGCCTGCTGATGGACGATGCCGACCGGGCGCCTGTGATCGACAGGATGCCGTCCCTGGCCGACGAATTTCTTGAACTGATCGGCGAGTGGACAGTCTCGCCGCAAATGCTGAAAAACGCCACGGGCCTGTTGACGCCTGCCGAATGCGATCAGCTGGGCACGTTCTTTTCTGAACACCCACAACTGATGAATCTGTAGGGCAGTTTGCTTTTTCTCGACCGCAATCCACCAACCCTGCAGGTGAGCATTCATGAGGTGCGCGGTTTTCCTATAGGCTGTCAGTCACGCCCTGACCGGGTCGGCATGTCGTTCCGGGTGCAGCCACACCCAGCTCTTTCCCAGACGTCCGCCGTAGTTGCCAGCGGTAATTTTCACCAGCCCCGCAACATCCCGGGCCGCCGTGATGGCGGCCTGTGTCGCCCTGGAAACGGTGACCAGGTCTCGACCGTTGATGATGATCTCTGTTACGCAATTCACGCCATCAGGCAGTTCCGACGCGATCTGTTTGTCGTCCGCCAACGTGGGACAGAACCGTTCGTTGGTGCTGGCGAACAGAAAACTGTAGTGACTTCCGGCCTTGGATCCGCTGGACGCGATGCCACCCGGGAACGGCGTGATGGCACCGGGGCAATCCCGGCACGCATCAACGGCACGTTCCGCAGCCAGCAGCGCAGCGTCTTCGGTAGTGCCCATAAACCACAGGTTTCCGCCCATGACACCATCGTGGTAAGGAAACCGGCGGTCAATGCAGAAGTCGCCCGCCATTGTCGGGACCACCCACATTTTTCGCTCAAAGCGTTGCTCCAGTTTCTCGAATCGATCACCAAAGTACGCCACTTTACGGCCCAGGCGAAAATAAGGCTGAGCCTCGGTCAGATCATCCTGGACAGAGAAGCAACGTGCCGTGGGGCACGGCAACACACCCTGGCTGACTCGCCCCAACAACGCCTTTTCCAGCGCCCGAACTCTGTGCTTCCAGAAACGCGGAACATGAAGTTGACAGATGGCTCCTGGTCGGCCATCCGGGGTCTGGAAACTCTCGTCACCACCTGGACCCACGTAACGATCAACTCCCGCTTCGCAGTCGCACATGATTGAAGACGAAGCAAACCCCGTTGCGGCGTTGACAGCGTGATCCAGCCACCTGCGATCCCGGGCTGTGATCAGAAACTCAACCCACAGGCTTCGAAATGCCTCGGCGTAAGTGTCCTCGATTTCCACGGTCATGACATTTCCAATGTGCAAATCCGTCACTCAGCGACAGGTCGTCATGGAACAGGACAGAGTCCGGTTGCCTACGCTGGTGGCAAGTGCTTGTGGGGGCCGTTTTCACGAATCGTGCTGCGAACGCACGAATCAAGTCTGTCCGACAGATCCGCGACCCTGTCCGGGGTAAACGCAATCTTCCGTGATGACTTTGTCCATGAACACATCATGAGATGCGACTGGAATCTCTTCAAACATCTGGCATTCAAACGCCAGTGCGATCAATGGCGTATCCGGTCGCGCGTGTTCAAGCAACTTGTCGTAATATCCTTTGCCATGACCCATCCGAGCGCCCCGAGCATCAAAGCCGACCCCAGGCACCATAATCAGGTCCAGTTGCTCTACATCCACCTGTTTTTCAGGCAACGAGCGTAGCTCCTGACGCGGTTCCAGAATGCGGTACATGCCGATTTCCAGTTCCTCCATGCTGCTAAGTCGGAACAGTTCCAGCTCGCCGTCCTCGTTACACCATGGCACCACGACCTGCTTCTGAGATTCGAGCGCCGCGGGCAGGTCGAATCGTGTCCGGACTTCACTGCGAACGTCGACGTAAAACATGACGGTCGCCGCTGTCGCATATTCCGGCAACGCCATGAATGCACCGACGATCCGACGACTCAGTTCGTCTTTATTTTCCTGATCGTTGCGGCTGGAATGTGCCTGTTTGCGGAGCGAATTCTTCAGATTCTGAACGGCGACGTCAGACATTTTATGGCCTCATTTGCACCTGTGGCGTGAAAGCGTAGGGCAGGCGTTCTCGCTGTTGCCGGACCGGGTTTTACATGGTGTGAATCAGTCATGCAATAAAGTACAGCGTTTCCTCATCAGCAGGAAAACAGCGGTTCTGCGTCAGGTGACCGGCTGAACCGAAGCGAACTGCGACTTCCCGGACAGTAATGGATGGCGTTCGTTCGAAACGACGGGACAAGACGTTAAACTGTTCTCCCGAGCAGAGCCTGTCGCCAATGTGTCAGTTTCAGCGACCTGCAGACACCGGTTTTCGGGCTCGTCCGTCAGCTTCTTCAGCTCAAACGGTCTGAGCCGCCATTCTTCGGAAGCTGCAGCCATCGTCTTTTCCCGCCGTATTACGAAATCTCCATGACTACCATCCAAGACT
>JAPYTO010000149.1 GCA_029941865.1 Fuerstiella sp.
ATGTCGGCATGAGACCACAGGCCGTCAGGCAACTTGGTGGCATGGGCAAGATTCAGAGAAACGCAGAGCAACTGCTGGACGATGCTCTTGCTGCGGAAGATGCGGGGGCCTTCGGAGTGCTGCTGGAACTTGTGCCCGCTGACATTGCCCAAAGGGTCACGGAAGCACTGTCTATTCCAACCATCGGCATTGGAGCAGGGCCACACTGCAGCGGTCAGGTTCTGGTGGGGCCGGACATGCTGGGACTGACGCCGTCGTTTAAGCCGAAGTTTCTGAAGCATTTTGCGGACCTGCGATCCCAGGCGATCTCAGCCGTTCAGACTTACGTCAGTGAAGTGAAGTCAGGAGAATTTCCGTCGCAGGAACACAGCCACTAATGACACATCAACACAATCAACAAATCCGTGATCACAACTCTGGTGACAAAAATGCGTGTCCTTCAGTCCTCCGTTTTGGCAACGATATTGCTCGTGTTGATGGGCTGTACCGGCGAATCAAGAACGGAGCCAGTGCACGGCGCGGTCATGCTTTCTGATGGTCAGCCATTGACGGAAGGTACGGTTGAATTCGAGTTGATCGGAACGCAGAATCCCGTGACTGCTTCAGGCGAGATCCAGGCAGATGGTTCGTACGAACTCGGTACATTCGCGCCTAAAGATGGTGCAGTGCCTGGCAAGCACCGCGTGGCGGTGGTATCGGATTTCCGAATCGGCACCGAACAGGAACGGCCGGGACTTGTTCCGGAACCTCTTCTGGATCCCCGCTATCGCGAGTTCAAGACGTCCGGATTGGAATTCGAGGTCAGCCCCGGCGAGAATGTGTACAATATTCAAGTTGAGTACGCGAAGAAGAAAAACGGGAAGTAGCGTCTCTGCTTAATTTCTGTTGCGTCCATTCTGCATGAGGTAGACGATGCCTGAGCCGTCCGAACCATGGCCTGACAAATTGAATCCGACAGAGCAGTCTTCACCTGCCGCTGACACCCCCGACAGTCATGTCGCTCAACCTGCATCGAAAATGGTCGGTGCTGCCGGCCACGTTCCACGACTTAAGTTCTTCGGACTTCGCTCCGAGATTCCGCGTTGGCTGATGATCACCGCCGGATGCCTCAGCGTCACACTCTGCGCAGTGCTGTGGTGGTGGACGACTCTCGGTAGTGGCGAAGAGCGGATTCTCGGACACAATCAGCTGCCCTCAGTCGCCGAAACATGGGAACGTTTGCCGGAAGTCCTTGATTCGGAGAGTCCGGAACGACACATCTGGGACAACACTGCCGTTTCGCTCAAACGAGTGATCATCGGCTTTTCTCTGGCGTTGCTTGTTGGCATTCCGATTGGAATCGCGGCCGGCTGTTTTCCGCTCATTGGCAGTTTCTTTGCACCGCTTGTCCTGTTCGGCCGCAACATCCCGATTGCTGCGTTGATCCCGTTAGTGCTGGCCTTGTTCGGCACGGACGAAATGCAGAAATACATGTTCATCTTCATCGCGTGTGTGGCTTTTATCATCGCCGACACCATCGACGCCGTCAGCGAAGTGGCGCAGCGTTACGTGGAAACCGCATTGACACTGGGAGCTTCGCGGCTGCAGATCGTCTTTAAGGTCCTGGTGCCGCTGGCCATGCCGATGGTGTTCAACTCGTTGCGTGTGCTGTTCGGCCTGGCGTTTGGCTACATCATGCTGGTCGAGTTCATGCACGAAGGCGAAGGCGCCGGTGGATTGGGTTTTCTGCTGAACATTGCTCGCCGTCGTAGTATGACGGAATACACAATGATCATCATTCTGACGATTCCGCTGGTCGCTTTCGTGATCGACCAGCTTCTGTACGTTGCTCAGTGCTGGCTTTTCCGCTGGAAGTACGGCCAGGAAGCCGAACGCAGCACTGCATTTCGCGTGTCTCGCTGGGTGCTCAGACTATTCTGGAAGCGTGAAGCTGCATAATGCAGGCCGAATCCAGGAGCGGAGCGACTCCGGCAATGGGATGATCACAGTGGACTTACGATGCCGGAACAGCGCTTCGCTCGGTCCGGCCTTTCTACAGCAGTTTTCAAAATCACGCGGTCGTTTTGTAGCGGAATTCGCCAAGAATTTCGGCAGTGACAGGTCGAAAGCCTTGGCGGCTTCCGCTACGACAAAAAACAAACTGCTCTACGTTGTTTCCAGCCCGGTCACTGTTCCAGTACTGGTGGCGAAGCGGTCTTCTTCCAGTCCCACCTGCTGCAGCAGATTTGGTAACGGGTGATTCTTACGCCGGTCAAAGGCCAGATGCTGACCGTGCCTGAAACGTCCTCCCGCCAACAAGACCGGCATGTTGAGGTTATCGTGATTCGAAGCATTGCCCAGATTGCTGGTCAATAACACCGACGTGTTGTCCAGCACACTTTTCCCGCTTTCACCTGTCGTGCTCATATCACGCAGCAACTGGCGCCAGGCCTCGATGATCTCTGCTTCAACCAATGCAAGTTGGTCCAGTTTCTCTTCGTCAAGACCGTGATGGCTAAGCGTGTGGTATCCTTCTTCAACACCCGGAATCGGGACCACGCCACCGGAACCACCCAGATGATACGAGATGAAGCGAGTGGAATCGGTTTCCAGCGCAAGTCGAATCACGTCGCTCATCAATCGTTGAAGTCCGACAAAGTCGTTCGAGTTGCCGATATCGATGGGCTTCGAATAATCCACCTTCGGTTTCGGACGATGAGCCCACTTCTCAGATTCGGCGAGGCGTTGTTCCAGTTCGCGGACACTGGTGAAGTAAGATTCCAGCCGGTCTCGATCGCCAGCACCCAGTTGCTTCGATAACCGCTTCGCATCATCCGCGACCAGGTCCATAATGCTGCGTCCCTGGCGGACTCGCCGAGCCTGCTGTTGCCGTTCGGCAGGCGAATCGTCAACAAACAGCCGGGTAAACAAACGCGAAGGAGAACTCTCGGCCGGAATCATGGCCCCGTTTTCGGTGTAGCACGGGCTGTTGCTGCCATCGCTACTGAGCACCAGCGACGGAAATCGCGTAAAGTTGCCCAAGTGTTTGGCCATGTATTGGTCAAGCGAAATCGAATTCTTCGCCTTGCCCGAACTGCCGACGGGATTCGCTGTCAGCAGACTGGCCTCTGCGCGGTGGCCGCCGGTGACGCCGGGGTGAGATGAACCGGAAATCACCGTCATCCTGTTGCGCAGGTCTTCCAGAGGCTTCAGGTAGCTGCTTGCTTCGTAATCGAAGCCGTCATGTTCCGGATTCAGGTTGTCCGCCACAAGACCCCAGCCCCAACGTCATCGCCACAAAGCGCCTGGGAGCCTCAGGTTCTTCAACCCCGGCGAACGCGGACTGCATGGCTGTCAGCCACGGCAAAGACAGGGAAACGCCCGTTCCCCGCAATAAGGTGCGGCGGTTGAGCTGACGTTGAAAGTTGAAATGATGGCGGCTCACGAGCGTGCCGTTTCTGCCTGGACAGTGTTAGTATGTGGAAACACGGCGATTCTCAGTCCCTGATTTTAGTTTGGGACCGCATTTCCCCGAAGCGCCGCGGAGTACAAGGGACACATCTTAGCAGCGACCAGTGGAAGCGGGCCAGCATATTCCGGCGTCAACCCGCATCGGCTGCGGGCCGTCCCGCATTAGATTGTTGTGGAGACGAAGCCGCCATCGACGACGATGTTCTGGCCCGTGACGAAACTGGAGGCTTTTCGGGAAGCCAGCCAGACGACTGCGCCGGCGAGTTCTTCGGGCTTGCCGAAACGTGCCATGGGCGTATGACCGATGATCTGGCCTCCTCGTTCGGTGTAACTTCCATCTTCGTTAAAGAGCAGGGCCTTATTCTGTTCAGCCGGAAAAAAGCCCGGGCTGATGGCGTTTACGCGGACACCTTTGGTGGCCCATTCGCGAGCAAGAAACTGCGTTAGATTCAGGACAGCCGCCTTGGCAGCGGAATACGCGACCACGCGAGACAGGGGAATCATGCCAGCCATTGAGGCAATATTGATCACGCTGCCGCAGCCTTCGGCCAGCATGGTCTCGCCGAACACCTGAGACGGCAACAAAGAGCCGCCCACCAGGTTCAGGTCGAAAACGTCGTTCCACGCCTCTTTGGGCAGCTTGCAGAAGTCACTGCCTGGAGGAAGTGTCGCTTCCGGCCGGTTGCCGCCGGCCGCACTGACCAGCACGCTGACCGGCCCTAGTTTTTCGTTCACGGCGTCTCGAGCGGCCGTCAGCGATGCTGCGTCCAGAGCATCAGCCGTATGAAACATAGCGGTGCCGCCAGCTTCTTCGATCTGCCGAACCCTTGCTGCACCACGTTCTTCGCTGCGGCCCAGCACGGCGACTTTGGCACCAGCTGCTGCCAACGCATCGGCCATGGCCCCGCCCAGCGTACCAGTGCCGCCAATCACGACAGCCACATCATTGCTTAAATCAAACAGGTCGTTGCTCATGGTTCTCACAGACTTTTAACTTCAGAATGGACTGCCAATTCCTCCGGTTGCTCGCTGCTAAGCACGCAATGCGATGGACCGTGAGGAGGCAGTCTAATGACTGCGACAGCGAAATGAAATGATCTGAATCCGGCCTGCAGTTGGAGTGCGACCACGGAAGATTGTGAAACCGGAAGCGTGATTGGTGGTGGGGACAAGGGACGAGTGAACCCCCGGGGCCGGCAGTGCCGGTTTTATTTTCCTTCGCAGGCTCAGTCCAGCCTCCGGCTACCCGGGTGAAGCAACGTTTTTCCGAAAGACGCTACAGCGCGGACAGGATCTTCTGGCAGGCCTGTGATTTGTTCAACGCATAGAAGTGAATGCCGGGCACTCCGTTCGAACGCAACTCGTTGCACTGAGCAATCGCGTAATCCACGCCGATTTCAAACTGAGCCTCTTTATCGTCCTGAACGGCCTCCAGTTTCGTGGCAAGGTCTTCCGGAAAGACGGTACCGCACATCGCGGTAATGCGTTTAATCCTGGCGAAGTCGGTGATCGGCATGATACCGGGCACGATGGGCAGGCTGATGCCCAGCTTCTCACAGCTGTCACGAAAAGTGAAGAAGTTTGTGTTGTCGAAAAACAGTTGAGTAAACACGGCATCGGCACCAGCATCGACCTTGCGTTTCAGGTTCTGCAGGTCGACCTCAAGGCTTTCCGCTTCATTGTGTTTCTCCGGGTAGCCAGCCACGCCGATGCCAAAGTTACCCGTGTGCTGACGAATCAATTCCACCAGTTCATTGGCATAACTCAGGCCGCCGGCAACAGCCTCAAAGTTTTCCTGACCTTCCGGTGAATCGCCTCGTAGCGCCATGATGTTCCGGATGCCAGCAGCCTGAGCTTCGTCCAGCCAGTGGTTTAACTCTTCGCGCGTCGACCCCACGCATGTGAAGTGGGCGACGGCCGGACGATCGAAGTCCTCCTGAATTTCCCGGCACCAACTGAGCGTGCGATCTCGCGTTGAACCGCCGGCGCCGTAGGTACACGACATGAAGGCGGGTTTGTGTTCGGCCAGCGTCCGCATATGGCGACGCAGAGCATCATCTCCCGCGGGTGTCTTTGGTGGGAAGATTTCGATGGAAATTGCAAATGGTTGAGAGGTAAAGACGTCTGGTAGGCGCATAAGGTAATCTGTTCAAGTGGATCCGACGGCGTTACAGGCAGGTACTTCAGACAACGTGTACCCCGCGGATATTAGCGGCAGATGGCATCACGTCACCAGCCTGAATTCGCAGACTTACCAAAGGCAATACAATGGCCGAAAGCCCTTGCCAGGCGGACGAATTCGTGCAAAATGCAGGGGATCCGCTTGCACTGCGGATCAAGGCATTGTCCCCTAACATACCCCCTGACCGCTTGCCGTCGGTGGTTGGACTGTTGGCATCGAGCCCACGCTGTGCACAACCGTCAAGCATCGTGGCCGACCTGAAACATTGAATATCGCGTCAAGAGCCTCCAATGGCCATTGAATTTCACTGTCCCTACTGCACTGCTTCAATCCGCGTTCCCGACACTTTTGCAGGAAAATCCGGTAGCTGTCCGAAGTGCGCGACGAAGCTGCTGGTCCCCACGGTCGGTCCTGCGGCCAGTCAGCCAGTGGATCACTCGGCACCCGATCTGCCGCAACAGGCGGCAGCCGCTCCGGTTTTGGGAAGCGATCTTCCGCCGATCGAAGATAACCGTTCCGCAACGCCTGTCTCTGTCGGCGATCCGGGAGTACTCGATGTTCCGATTCTCAACACAGGCAGCCGTCCGTCTGTAACTCGGTCATTGCGAAAAAAACACCATCGTCGGAAGTCGCAGCGAATATTCGCTGTCGCGATTCCGTTGGTCTGCTTCCTGTTATTCTTTGGTGTTTTGGGCGCGCTCTTTCTCGTGACGGAGCCGGAGTTGAAGGGGACGTTGATCGGGTCTGTCGCGGGCAAAATCGAAATTCCGTCCGTCACCGTGTCTTTGGCAACGTTGGGCCTGACCGAGGAGGAAAAGGCACAGGTGCGAAGTGCCTTTGAGAACGCCCCGGAAGCGTTCGTAAGTACTCAGATGACGTGTCGTGTGCGACTTGACACTTCAGGGCTGGTGACGGACATCCGCGCTGGCGAAGGCTTTTCCTGGTTTCTGGTAAATCCGGCGACCAATGTGAATCTTTCCAAATGGATCAACATCCACCGGATCGCCATCAACAAGCAGCGACTGCAAAGACTAGCGCAGAACGGCGCCGATTTGTGTCGTGACAAAGTGGCCAAAGCAGCGGGAACTCCAGTGGTCTTTGACGCGCAACGCTTTCGGGATGGCTTTGGGCTGACTGCTCATGTGAATGCGTTTGGTTACGTCGTCGAGGCGATGACGGAGCAGCGAATCACACCGTGTGTACACGAAGACGCCAACGGCACGCTGTATTTCGCGCTGCCCGAAAATACGACGATGTTTATATTGCGCGGCCGACAGATCGAGGGCCACCCTCCCTTGTTTTCCGGTGAGTATTCGGTGAGTATCTCGACAAAAGCGAACGTGCCGAACATGGCGTCTGAGGAGTCCGCAGAAAGTGATCCAGCAAACGTGGAACCTGATGCCGCGAATGGCGAATCTGAAGAGATGACTGAATCAAACGTCGGTGACGCTGAAAAGACCGAAATGATGCCGGAAAAGATGGACTGAATTGACTGCGGTTCTGCCGAATGACTTCTGCAAATGACGGCGGATCGCCTGCATTTCAAACTGTCTCGAAGACCAGCATGCTCAACAATCTGCTACGTGTGCTACTCATCGCAGCAGGCCTGACCGGGTGCGGTTCCGGCGGGAAGATCGGTTCCAGCCCCCCAACGCTGGCTGCCACAGTTGAATCACCCGAACAACCGGTCACGACACTGGTGGCCGCTGCTGCCAGCAAACACGTGCCATCGATCCTGGCGTGGGAACGCGTAGAATCGCTGCCGAATCAGATTGCCGTGTTTGATCATGTGTTCTGGGAACCGGACGACACCAGAAGCCTGCGGGAGTTACTTCGAACGACCGATCTTGTCCACAACAAGAGCGTGTTGGAGATTGGAACGGGTTCCGGAATCGTTTCGCTGTGTTGTTTGCAGGCGGGCGCGAACAGGATCGTCGCCACGGACATAAACCCGTGGGCCGTCAGAAACGCCGCCTATAACGCCGAAGTGCTGAAAGTTTCCGACCGTATGGAGGTGCGGATGGTGGCTCAGGAACGTCCGCAGGCGTGGTCCGTCATTGGCAGGGAAGAGCGATTCGACGTCATCCTCTCCAATCCGCCCTGGGAATTGGGCAGCACGACACGAGTCGAAGATTTCGCCCTGAGGTGGATTTCTGCGACGCGTGGACAGCACACGTGGTGCTGCTATGCTGCCCTGCGGTTTACTGGTCGAGCGAAGAGGGTCGGGAGTCTTTTTCGGATAGGCGATATTTGCATTGGTAGGGTCTCTGCCCGAAAAAGACTCCCGATCCTGTGTCCCCAATTCGTCACACACGGAATGATTAATGGTTGACCATATTGATGAATTTGAATCGATGTTTCGACGCGCAGAACGGGATTTGTTCTGCTACGTGGACATTCCGCTGACTTCGGTGGTTGTTGTTTCTGATGGTGGGGCCGAGCAGGCGAACGCGACCATCGCCGCCACAAAGAAGTTTGTACCGAGACTTGAGTCTGTCGAAGACTGGCGGATCATCACGGCCGATCAGTTTCGTACAGTGGCGGAACTGCTGGAGGTGCTGGATCAGCAGCAGACAGATCTGATCGTGACTCACCGGCATCTGCATGAAAAATCCTTTGTGCCGCAGCATAGTCTGGGTGTCCATCTGGACGTCCTGACTCAGACGACGTCGATTCCGGTTTTCGTGCTCCCGGGTTCCTCAGCTACGCCTGGTTCCGTCGCGGATCGCGTCTGTGATCGTGTGATGGTCGTGGCTGACCACATCACCGGTGACCACCGTCTCATCAACTACGGAGTCCGAATGTGTCGAGATGGGGGCACGGTCTGGTTGTGTCATGTTGAGGACAATGTCGTCTTTGAGCGCTACATGCACGTGATCGAATGCATTCCGGAGATCGATTCCGACGATGCACGAATACTCATCGAAAATCAGTTGCTCAAGGACGCTCAGGAATTCATTGATGGGTGTTCAGAAGTCATCCACAAGGAGGGTCCGAACATTAACGTCAACAGCGTGGTTACGCGGGGACATCATCTGCGGGATTACCGGAGACTGATCGAGGACCATGACGTGGACCTGCTGGTTCTGAATACAAAAGACGACGACCAGTTGGCCATGCACGGCCGCGCGTACTCACTCAGTGTCGAATTGACAGATGTTTCGATGCTGCTTCTGTAAGGTTTCTTTCGATCTGTCCAGTTCTCCATTGAGAACCGTCCAACACATTCCGGGCGTCAGCCCGCATCGGCTTGCGGGCCGCCCCGCACTGAAATTTTGACATGTTGCAGCACACAGCAAAACTATTCGACGTTGTTCCGGGAATGCTGGTATTGGCCGTCGACGAAGTCGCACACAGCGTTCCCGGCTGGGTGACCGCGTTATTCGGCTTGATTCTTTTCGCCATGATTGCCGCACTGGCTCTGGAAGAAAAAATTCACGCCAAAAAATCGATCATCGTCGGCGCCTTCGCGGGCCTGTGTCTGATTCTGGCCACCATTCTGAAACTTCTGGTCTTCGGACCGGTCGAACTGCCGGATCATCACCACATCGATCTGCCGGTCTACATTCCGTCAATCGACTGGGGAGTGATCTCGATCATTCTTGGGGCAAGTCTGTTTGTGGAAGTCACCAGTCGATCCGGCGTCTTTACGTGGATGGCCATCTCTTTGACTCGCAAATCCGGCGGCGACCCATGGCGGTTGCTGATATTCTATGGTCTGCTGACGGTGTTGTTCTCTGCCGTGCTGAACAATGTGACGGCCATGATCATCATTGGCTCACTGACCACAGTTTCGCTGAAGAAACTGCACCGATCCGAACTGATGCTTGGTTTCCTGCTGACGGAGGGCCTGCTGACAAACGTTGGTGGTCTGCTGACGCTGATCAGCAGTGTTCCCAATATTATCGTGGGCAAAGCGGCCGGCATCAGCTTCGGGAAATTCTTCATGGTCGCCGCGCCGTATGTTGCCGTGTCGACAATTGTCACTTTGCTGATGGCAAAAAAGATCTTCGGAATTAAGGCTCTGACAACCGACGAAGAAAAAGCCGAAGCGAAGCGCATGGTGGACAGTTTTGACCCGACAGAAAGTATTCCCAGTCAGCGATTCTTTTGGTTCTCGGTGGTCTCGCTGGGGGCCTTCATAATGTGTCTGGCCGGCCAGTCCGCTCTGCCGTTTGGACTGGATAAACTGGAAATGGGATTCGTGGCCCTGTTCTTCGCCGGTGTCGTATTGATCGCCTACAAGAACGAGGTCGACAAATTCTACTCCGCCGTCGACTGGGACCTGCTGGCATTCTTTGCGGCCTTGTTTGTGGTCATTCACGTGATGGAACAGGCACTGGTTCTGGACGTCATCGGGCAGGGTATCGCCACATTGCTGACACTTCCCAGCCCCGTGGATTCAACGGTCCTGTTGATCAGCTCCGCCGTCGCCAGTTCTGTCACGGACAACATTCCGCTGGCCGCAATGCTGGCGCAGATTCTGGACGGACTTGGGACAGACGCATCGTCTCCGTACTGGTGGTGTGTCATTTTTGGTGCCAATCTGGGCGGCAACATTACTCCCATCGGCAGCGCATCAACAGTCGTGGCAATGACCATCATTCAAAGACAGAAACTTGGCCTGACGTTTGTCGGCTTCGTCAAAGCTGCTGTTCCCTTTGCCATCGTGCAGATTATCCTCGCCGTCATTTACGTTCTGATCGCCGTGTAACGCTTGAAAGTTGATTGTCCATGTTGCCCGGACCGGACCAGATTCGCAACGTTCTCAGCAACTTCCTGACGGACTCAACGCAGTGTGAAGCCGCTGTGCGTGGCTTGCTGCAACTTACAGAAACGGCGACGATCGACGGTGCCGATGTTGACATCGGACGAGCGTCGCGGTGCGGGTTTCCGGAAGTTATCTTTGGTGAAGGCAAGCCACCGGAACTGATTGTCGAAATTCTGAAGCGACAGCATGCAGCCGGGCAGCGTGGCCTTGTTACGCGGATTTCACATGATCAGGCTGAGCTCGTCAAATCCACGTATCCCGATGCCCGCCATAACCCCATCGCTCGCACAGTAATTGTCCCAGCTGCCTGTGACACAATCGATGACGTAGACGCTGCCACGACCGACAGCGAACTGCTGGTGGCCGTCGTTACGGCCGGCAGTTGCGATACCGCGGTGGCGCAGGAAGCGGTGGAAACACTGCGATGGATGAATGTGGCCTGCACGCTGATTGAGGACGTGGGTGTCGCGGGCCCGCAGCGATTGCAAAAACACGTCTCCTTGCTGCAGAACGTACGTGCCATCGTCTGCGTCGCTGGCATGGAGGCAGCTTTGCCTCCCGTTGTCGGTGGTCTTGTCGGGTGTCCGGTCATCGGCGTCCCCACATCAGTAGGTTACGGGGCATCATTTGGAGGAATCACGGCCATGCTCTCCATGCTGACCTGTTGCGCGTCAAACGTGGTGACCGTCAACATCGACGCTGGTTTTCGAGGCGGCTACGTCGCAGGGTTGATCGCGACGGGGGCCGGCGCGGGCCGAGTGGCTGTGACGTCGGAGGCGACGTTGAATGGTTGACGTTCATTCGCCACAGCAACGTTCGTTCAACATGTCGCGAATCCAGTGTAAGGATACGAAGCCGGAGCTGATTGTCCGATCGCTCGTACATCAGATGGGCTACCGATTTCGACTGCACCGCAAGGATTTGCTCGGGAAGCCGGATTTGGTATTGCCCCGCCACCGGAAAATTATATTTGTCCACGGTTGTTTCTGGCACATGCACCGATGTCGCTACGGCCGAGTAAAACCGAAGACGAATGCCGATTTCTGGCAGTCCAAACGCACAGCGAATGTGGACCGCGATCGTCGAAATCTCAGGCTGCTGAGGCGTGACGGCTGGCAGACACTTGTCATCTGGGAGTGCTGGACGCGAGAAACGGAAACGAAAGTCATTCCGCGTCTGGAGGAGTTTCTGACGAACGATCCTGGTGCGTGTCGCACGGACGTGTAGCGGGTCCGGCGAGCAATTTCGCAGCTGCACGATGGCGGAAGTGGCTACACTTCGGTGACGCGCGCTCTACAGCAGTTTTCCAAATCCCGCGGTCCTTCTGTCACGGAATTCGCCAGGAATTTCGGCAGTGACTGGTCGAAATCCCTGGCGGCTTCCGCTACGACAAAAAGTAAAATGCTCTAGTGCATTGTCACAGCTAAATCTTTGGATTGCAGATTCGTGGCGTAAGCTTCCAGCTTGCGACTGATCAGGAGAAACGCACGGCAAGCAGGATGCTTACCCCACTTTTTGATAGTGTCAAAGCTCTACGTCCGCGTGATGACTTCGTGCAGGTTCAGGACCACCCGGGCCACCGCCGTCCACGCTGCAAGTTCGACAGGATTGATGTTGGACGGGGCCGCGGACTGCCCGACCTTCACTAACTCGTCGGCCCGCTTCGGAGCGGCTGCAAACTGCTGCTGCTGTTTCTCCAGCAACGTTTTCAATACGTTGATTTCATCAGCTGCAGGGTCACGGGAAAGGCAGCGGCGAAACACGAACTGAAGTCTGGACTCAGTGGATGGTCCTCCCTTAGTGATCGTCATGGCGGCCAGCGTTCGGGCGGCCTCCACAAAGCTTGGGTCGTTCAACAGCACCAGCGCCTGCAGACTGTTGTTGCTGCGTGGTCGTTCCACCGTGCATTCCTCGCGTGTGGGAGCGTCAAAGGAACGCATTGCCGGATGTAAAAATGTGCGACACCAGTACGTGTACAGGCCGCGACGATATTGATTGTCGCCGTTATCGTTTTGCCACTTTCGCATCGGGAAATTCAGGTGAGCCCAGTATCCAGCCGGCTGATAAGGTTTGGCACTGCGACCGCCAACCTTGTCGATCAGCAGACCGGACACGACCAATGCGTTGTCGCGGATAAATTCCGCGTCCAGGCGATATCGCGACTGATAGGCCAGCCAATTGTTGAACGGGTCGGTTTCCCGTAGTTCCGGAGTCACCACGGATGTCCGTCGATACGCGTCGGACGACACGATTAATCGAATGATGTGCTGAATGTTCCATCCGCTTTCACGAAATTCAACCGCCAGCCAGTCCAGCAACTCCGGATGAGTCGGCCAACTGCCCTGCGAACCAAAATCGTCTGCTGTCTTGACGATGCCCTTGCCAAAGAACTGCTGCCACAGACGATTCACGAACACTCGTGCGACCAGGGGGTTCTCTTTGTCCACGAACCACTGAGCCAGGTGCAGTCTTGAGGCTCTACCTTCGACGGAAACTTGTTTCAGAAAATGGGGAACCATCGGGGTGGCGACAACACCACTGTCGTCCATCCAGTTGCCCCGCGCCAGAACTCGAATTTCACGCGGGGCCTGGGTGCGAGTGATCAGCGTTTCAGGGATCTGCTTTTCCAGCGTCTCCCGATCTTTCTTTGCCTGACTCAACTGCCCGCGAGCATCGGCCAGCAAAGGAGCAATGCTACGGTAGTAAACCGCCAATGCCGTCTTTTTCTCATCCGAAACAGCGGGCCATGCTTCCAATGTCGCGATATGCTGAGTGGCCAGACCAAACGCATTGTCCTGCAGTCCCGGCTTTTCGACCGTTGATGTGCTGAGCCGAAACAGACCGATGTTGTGGAAATCCACGGCCTCCTGCTTCAGTCTGACGACCAGTCGGTCTCCTGCAGCAACATCAATCGGCGTGGCAAAGCGGAACACCGCCAGCGGATCTCGGTCAGAGCTGACTTGACCATCGACGGCCCAACCGGATTCCGGCTTGCCATCCAACGCGTTTTTGACGGGCCATTCTTTCTGTTCAAAGCTGGCGACCGCGTCTTTGATCGCAACCTGCTGTTTACTGCCGTCACCATTCCGAATCTGTGTGACCGTGATTCCGGACAGCACAAAGTTTCCGTTACCAGGCGGCCTGGACAGAGATTTCTTCGTGAATGATTCATGCCGCAGAGTCTCCAGTCGCAGTCCCGATATTTTTCCTGCGGATGGTGAA
Source organism: Fuerstiella sp. (assembly GCA_029941865.1). Classification (GTDB taxonomy): domain Bacteria; phylum Planctomycetota; class Planctomycetia; order Planctomycetales; family Planctomycetaceae; genus Fuerstiella. The sequence goes on from JAPYTO010000149.1 coordinate 13,626, forward strand.
ACGACGATGGTCAAGGTGTCGTGCCTCGGCAGCGTTCCGGCAGTCAGGATACTTCCGTCATCCTGCAGAGAAAGGTTCTGTCCATTCGCAGACTTCATGTCGACAACGGACGCGACGCCCCAGTTTTTTGGTGTCGCCTTCAGTTTGGCCTGCAGGTCCAGTGCCCATGCCTGCATCGCCGTGTCAATCTCAGGAGTCTGTGTGATCAGCGTCTTCTGCAATTCGGCGATCTGTGCATCCAGTTGTATCTGTGTTTCTTTTTGCTGCCGCGACGGCATCTTCACTTCTGGCTGCACACCGACCGCGACGTCCTGAATGTCAGCGAAAAACGAAGCGAACTGATAGAAGTCCGTGATGGAATAAGGATCAAACTTGTGATCGTGGCATTCGCAGCAGCCCATGGTGGCACCCATCCAGACGGCGGAAGCATTTCTCACTCGGTCGGCCGAGTACTTGGCCAGGTACTCTTTGGGTTGTGCTCCGCCTTCGCGAGTTGTCATCAGCAGCCGGTTGTAACCGGACGCGATTCGCTGTTCGTCGGTCGCGTTCGGCAGCAGGTCACCGGCCAGCTGCTCCGTCGTAAACTGGTCATACGGCATGTTGCGGCGAAACGCGTCAATCACATAGTCACGGTACATCCAGACATCACGATGATTGTCACCGTGGATGCCGTTTGTGTCGGCGTAACGCACAAGGTCCAGCCACAACCCTGTCATGCGTTCCGCGTAGTGATGCGATGACAGCAAATCGTCAACGTAGGCCGCCTGGTTCTTCGAAGACGTGTCAGCAGCGAACCGAGCGACTTGATCCGCCGTCGGCGGCAAACCGGTCAGGTCAAATGACAAACGTCGCGCAAGGGTCGTGCCATCCGCCGGCCCCAGTGGCTGCAATCCTTTTCGGTTGAGTGCTTCCTGCAGAAACCGATCAATGTCATTGGCCGTGGCGCTGACTTCGGTTTTGGGAACTTCCGGCCTGGTCGGCGGAATATACGACCAGTGCCCCTTCCATGATGCTCCACTTTGCACCCACTCCCTGATGACCAGCTTCTGGTTCTCGCTTAACGTCTTTCCCGAATCCGGTGGCGGCATCATCACATCCGGGTCCGTCGACATGATGCGTTTCAGCAATTCGCTGTTGTCCGCCGACTTCACGTCGACAATCGTGACGCCGTCCACGGTACGGAACAGCCCTTCCTTCTGATCAAGCCGCAGGTCCGACTGGCGTTGTCCGGCATCCGGACCGTGGCAGGCAAAACAGGCATCGGACAGCAGGGGGCGCACGTCGCGATTGAAGTCGACGTCTGCGGCCATGGCATGGTTGAGGGACAAACAACCGATGACAGTAAGAATCGTTGCTCGCATGATGAGTCTGGTCGTCAGGTGGGAAAAGATGAAGGAACACCCAGGTTATCAGAGCCAACGTCCCAATTGAACCCTCGACTCTCAGGTTGTCTTCGCTGGTCACGATTTCAACAGATTCCGTGCAGCGATGCTCCCCGCGAAAACAGACGATCGACGCGTTTTGACACGTCCGGATCCACTTCCAGCGCCGGTGCCATGTGAGCCTTCAGTCGAGCATCAATGACCAGACTGCCGCGACAGCCCCAGTGTTTCTGTGCTGTAAAGCTGTCGATGCCGTAAATGTCCGCTGCGGGGTTTGACCGCGTAAACGTGACCCACAGAAAGTTGCTTAACGACTGTGAACAGAATTCGCTGTCTTCGGTCAACACGACCAGCGGAAACCGGTTCAGTGGCGAATCGGCCGGCATCTGATCGCTGAACCTGTCGCCAGCGGGATCAGCCTGATGAGGTCCCACCGACCATTTCGGGGCTGTAATCGCGATGACGCCGGGAAGACAGACTTTCGGATCCGCAAACCCGTTCGGCAGCCACAGATCAGCAGGCACTTCCGTCGGCAGTTCACGTCGCACTCGCCCGACCCCCGCGATCACAAGCTTCGAGCCTTCGTTCAAACCGGTGCCGGAATAGTCAAGAGTGTCGATCGTCGTGCGCGTCTGAAAGTGCAGGTCGCGCGTCCAGTCGACTCGTTCCAGCACGTGACGAAAGAACGCTTCGATGTCGTTGATGTCCAGTTCCGGGTTGTCCTGCTGTGCCGTGATCAGCAGATATTTGGCCAGTGAAAGTTGACCCTGCCCAAGAATCGCGTTGGCGTTCGTCAACACTTCCTGGGGTTGCCGTTCCTGAGCGTACGGCACGTAACGTTCGTTGCCGATCGCCAGCAGCAGTGGATGGACGCCGGACTGATCCACCGCATGGATCGCACGGACGCCGGGCAGCACTGCCGGGATCGCCGGCCCCGTCAGTTCGTGAATCAGTTCGCCGAAGCTGGTGTCTTCCTGCGGCGGACGGCCGACAACAGTGAACGGCCAGATCGCATCTTTGCGATGATAGACCCGGTCCACGTTCAGGACCGGAAAGTCGTGACTCAGGCTGTAGTAGCCGAGATGATCACCAAACGGACCTTCCGGCAATTCTTCCGTCGCAATCGTGCCGGTGATGCAGAAGTCAGCCTCCGCGCAGATCATTGGTCCTTCCGATCGACGAATCATGCGGATGGCACGCCGTGATAGTGCACCCGCAAATGCGACCTCCGGAATTCCTTCCGGCAACGGCATCACTGCAGCAATCGCCATCGACGGTGGTCCACCGACGAATATGTTAACCCGCAGCGGCTCACCCTTCGCAAGAGCCGCCGCATGATGCTGACCGATGCTGCGATGGATCTGGTAGTGCAGACCGACCTGACGATTGGGTGCGTACTGATTGCCGTTAAGCTGAACTCGGTACATCCCCAGATTGGAATTGATGTAACCAGGCCGATCCGGATGCTCGGTATAGACCTCGGGCAGCGTGATAAATGCGCCGCCGTCCCCGGGCCAGCTCTTCAACGGCGGCAGCTGATCCACCGACGTTTCGTGAGCAAGCACTGGCCCCGTGGATCGCTTGGCAGGCCGCATGGAAAGCAGAGTCCGCAGCACGGAAGGCACACGCAACGGGTGCCGCAGCAATTCTGTCGGATCCTTCTTCAAACGAATCAGCGTCTGCACGCCGGCCAGAGCGTCTCGGAAGATGAAGCGGGTGCGATCCATCGTACCAAACAAATTGCTGGCCACCGGAAATCGACAGTTCCGGACATTGTCGAACAACAACGCAGGACCGCCGGCCGCGTACACCCGTCGCTGGATCTCGGCCGCCTCCAGGTCGGCATCGACCTCTTCAGAAACCCGGACCAGCATCCGGCGCCGTTCAAGACCCCGCACGCACTGCTGTAGATTCCGATATCCCATGGCAAATACAGTGATCCCAAAATCAACTCAGGGCGACGCAGGCGGATCAGGCCAAAACACCTGCGAAAGACTGTGGAAAGCCAAGCAGTATAGCTGCGGTTGCAATTCGTTGTTGTCCATGAAGACCAGCAATTGAGAATTTTACCCTCCACGCGTGTCCACAAGTGGCGGAATTGCTTTTGGGGAAAACTGAGCCCTTTAATTGCCCGTCGAGGTCAGATATCATTGCTGTCCCGCCGTCGGCTATCTCCTGCCACCTCTCCCCCGCCACTTGCTCCGCATGTCCACTTCTGTGAAATCAATCCTGCTGACACTTGTCATTGCCTGTGCACCGTCTTCGCCTGTCGCTGCCGACGATGTAGCAAAACAGCGCGGTGCGAAAATCTTTGCGGAACAGTGCGCCAGTTGTCACGGGAAGACTGGTGGAGGTACTGCCGACAACTATCCGGAACGGCTGTTCGGCGACAAACCCACAATTGATCTGGCAGAAATCATTGCCGAGACAATGCCCGAGGACGAGGCAGACAAGTGTACGGGCGATGATGCGGCGGCCGTCGCTGAGTGGATGCAGACGGCCTTCTATTCGCCGGAGGCCCAGGCTCGCATCAATCCTCCACGAACAAAACTCAGCC
>JAPYTO010000150.1 GCA_029941865.1 Fuerstiella sp.
GTGTTGCCGAACCATCTGAAGTTCGGTCTTCGGACAGACGGTTGTTGATACGCACAAGGTTATCGCAGATTCGCAGCACGTTGCCGCGACTGCGATGCGGCTTGATCTGGACGATTTCCTCATCGCTAAAAATGATCGCGCCCACACGGTCGCCCACATCCAGAGTCCGCCACGCGGCCAGAGCGGTCAGTTCGGCTGCCGCCGTTGCTTTGGTGGTTCTGGCGCTGCCGAAAAACATTGTCGAGCGCTGATCCACAACCAGCAGCACCGGTCGCTCACGCTCTTCATTGTTGACACGCACATGAGGCTTGCCTCGCCTGGCTGTGGCACGCCAGTCAATCGAACGTATGTCGTCACCGGGACGATAATCACGCAATTCCTCGAACATCAGGCCACGTCCCCGCAGGCGCGAAGCGTGTCGACCGCTCAGCAGACTCGTGACTGGTTGTCGCGGCAGCAGAGAAAATCCTCGCGCCTCAAACTGCATCCGAACCAGATCATCGAGTGTCGGGTGTACGTATGCGCCAGAGTCTTGAACAGAAGGGCGCGAAGGAAGCGAAGAAGCGGCAGTGGTGGTCATTTGTCTTTGCGTCCTTCGCGCCCTTCTGTTCAATCTTTGTTCTTCAAGTCACCGCCACTCGTTCCAGAATGGCCTTCACAACATCTTCTCTCGTCTTGCCTGCCGCTTCTGCTTCGTATGACAAATGAATTCGATGAGTCAGGCATGCCGGAGCAACTGCCTGGATGTCTTCCGGTGACACGAAGTCCCGGTCGCGTAGCCACGCGCGAGCGCGGGAGGCCGCGTCCGGTGCGATTGTTGCTCGAGGGCTGGCACCGACCTGAATCCATTTCGCCAGTTCGTCGTCGTAGCGATCCGGCTCGCGCGTGGCGATGACAAGATCGACCATGTATTGTTCGGCCGATTCGGCGACGTGAATACTGTTGACCTCGGCGCGGGCCTGAAAAATGGCCTCCTGGGACACGGGCTCCACCTTTTCCTGGGCTGTTCCCGTATTTTCTGAGCGAACCAGTCGCAGAATCGAGCGTTCGTTTTCGGCTGCGGGGTACGGAACCTGAACAAAGACCAGAAAGCGATCCATCTGGGCTTCGGGAAGCGGGTATGTGCCTTCCTGTTCGATGGGGTTTTGTGTTGCGAGCACCAGGAACAGGTCCGGTAGTTTGTGCGTCGTGCCTGCTACCGTGACCTGCCGTTCTTCCATCGCTTCCAGCAGCGCTGCCTGAACCTTGGCCGGTGCACGGTTGATTTCATCGGCCAGAACCAGGTTGCCGAAGATTGGTCCTGGCTGAAACTCGAAGGTTGCGTTCTGTTCTCGATATATCTCGGAACCTGTGACGTCGGACGGCAACAGGTCCGGTGTGAACTGCACTCGGCGAAATTCGCTTTCCACCAGCTTCGACAGCGTTTTAATGGATCGGGTCTTGGCCGTACCGGGCAACCCTTCCATCAGCACGTTGCCGTTCGCTAAAAGTGCAATGATCAGCCGCTCGACCACGGTCTGCTGACCGATGATCGCTGCATTCATGGCCTCCGACACTTTCAAAAATGATTCTCGTGGCGTCGTCATACTCTGGGGCCAAATGGGACTGAATTGATTAGCGATGTTTCGTCTGCAAACGTGTACGAAAGGACGAGGTGGTCATGTTTCTTCGCGATCTTCTGTTTGACTATGGTTTTCATCAGTGTTTAAACGGAGTTGTGGTTTTCGTTGGACAACGCCAGTTTTTCACTTGGTGAAAGAAACCAGTGTGTTTCGCGACGCCGCTCCGTCAATGGGAGGATCAGAGAAGTCGGCTGACGATGCCGGAACAGCGCTTCGCTCGGTCCGGCCTACTTTCTTCTGTTTGATTTTGGTTGGCCTCGGCATCCAGGCTGGTTTGTGGTTTTGAAGACAAGGACGTGAAGGTGGCGAAGAAGAGGCAGTGATGCTCATGACGGCGGGAGGGGCGCACCCTCCCGCCTTGAGTCATCGCGTCGCTTGTCGCAGAACAAACTTGTCATCTGTCCTGTGAGTTACGTTACTTATTGGTACTTTCCTGCAGCTTGTTCAACACCTGGTCCAGTGCGAAGCTGCCGGGCTTCTGCCGCGGAGGAAACTCCTGATATGTAGCCAAGTGCTTTGCCACAAAGGCCTGAGCTGGAACCAATGCAAAGACACGTTCGAATCGCCACTGCGGGTAACCGATGGCTTCGTGGTCAGCTCGCTCAAACGGATCCGTCCGCAGACAGAACAGCTTCGGTAATCGCAATGTTACAAAGGGTTTTTCCCAGACGTGGAAACCGTGTGCTCGCTGTTCCATGAAGACCAGTTTCCAGCGGCCATAGCGGAGGCCACAAAGATTGCCGTCGTCCGTCCAGTAAAAGAATTCCTTTCGTGGCCATTCACCTTCCTGTCCGGAGATACCGGGTAACAGATTGTAACCGTCGAGGTGAACCTTGTAGTCACGACCGATCGCCCGGTGCCCCTTCAACAGCTTTTCCTTGATGTCCGATTCACCAGCGGCGGCCAGAATCGTGGGAAGCATGTCTTCATGGGAACAGATGTTGTTATTGATAGTGCCAGCTTCTATTTTTCCTGGCCATCTCATGACGCAGGGAACGCGATAGGCGCCTTCCCAGTTGGAGTTCTTTTCATTGCGAAACGGCGTACTGCCTCCATCCGGCCACGAGAAACATTCCGCTCCGTTGTCAGTGGCATACATCACCAGCGTGTTGTCCGTCAGCCCGAGTTCATCCAGTTTGTCAAGTACCTGTCCCACATGCCCATCGTGCTCAACCATGCCATCGGCGTAGATTCCCAGACCGGTCTTGCCATCGGACTCCTTTTTCAAGTGAGTCCAGATATGCATGCGAGTTGAGTTCCACCACAGAAAAAACGGTTTCTCAGCTTTCGAGGCTCGGTCCATGAAGTCCAGAGCACCGGCGGTCACTTCTTCATCGACGGTTTCCATTCGCTTGATGGTGAGTGGTCCCGTGTCCTGTATCCTGTATCCGTCCGTCCGCAGAGGATTTAATGACACCGCGCGGACCAAACTTCTTTTTGAATTCCGGATCCTTCGGGTAGTCCGCGTGTTCCGGCTCTTCTTCGGCATTCAGGTGATACAGGTTGCCAAAAAACTCGTCAAACCCATGATTCGTCGGCAAGTGTATGTCGCGGTCGCCAAGGTGGTTTTTACCGTACTGGGCCGTCATGTACCCGTGGTTTTTGAGCAGTCCGGCAATCGTCGGGTCTTTTTCGGTGATGCCCTCTTTGGCACCCGGCAGGCCGACTTTCAAAAGTCCTGTGCGGAAACCACTTTGGCCGGTGATGAATGTGGATCGACCGGCCGTGCAACTGTTTTGCCCGTACCAGTCAGTAAAGCGCACACCTTCTTTGGCGATGCGGTCGATGTTGGGCGTCCTGTAGCCCATCATGCCGCTGTTGTATCAGCTGAGATTATGCCAGCCGATATCATCACCCCAGATGACCAGGATGTTGGGCTTTGTCTTCTGGGCGTAGGCGAAGTTTGTCGCGAGCAACGCCGCCGTCATTGCCAAAATGAATATTCGGCCTCGAATCATCTTCGTTCTCCTTCATAAAGAGACAGGAACACCGACCGGGCCGGTGCCAGAACATAAGGGAAAGGACATCACGTTCCATAGGAGTCGTTGTGATTTGGTGCATTCATCAGGTCGTTGAAGCTGAGCGGCTGCGCGTGATCCTCACGGGGGTTCATGCAATTCGCTCAGTCAAGCCCCGGTCATCCACTGCGGGTACACAATGCTTTCACAACTAGTCCTGAACTTTACAGGATACGCCTGTTGACGGTTTCTTCAAGTCAGGTGTCGTTCGATCTGACGACAATCGCGTGCCACCGCACCATTGCGGAAATGAACGTTCGGCGTGGGATTATTTTCGTTGTCCGAAACGACAGGAAGCGAAACGCGAAAGAGCGACTGTGCCAGCCTGCCCATGATTTGACAGAGGGCTTTGATAGGGCTGAATGACTGTGCTGGCAGAAGGGTGCAGGGATCCGTTGTGTTGAGTCGAGGCACCGCAGGTCATCAAGCCAGTCAGCGCAGAGGTGATCTGCCTGCGATTGCGGCGACGCCGATTCCGGCGTTGCACATCAATGCCTTTCGGCGGCTGCCTTGGCCATCGGTCCGGCGTGGTACAGCAGCTTTTGCACTATCACAGCGGTTCACGACCAGAATCTGTTTCCTGCGAACAATTTCTGATCGGACAGGCTGCCTGGACAGTTCGTGCTGCTGTTATTTGATTGCCGCAAGTGCAATTGTGGAAACACTTTGCGATGCGACCTGTCGCTGAGTTCGTTGGCCTGGCATGGTCTCTGCTTTAGACAGTTCCCTGCAACATACGACGTGCTGTCGGGGCTGGCCGAAGACGGGCCAGCTGAGCCACAAATTTCGCGGCGCGTCCGGCTGACTTTCGACACTAACGCGTTTCAAACACGAGGGAGAAAAAAAGATGATATTTCAACGAGCAAAACAATATTGGCTGTCGGGCATGTTGGGGGCTCTGGCGGTGGCGGGACTGGTGGGCGCGTCCGCTGTGTCAGGGAATGCCACCGCGACCGACAGTCAGGTACAACAGTCGCTGACGCAGGCGAATTCGTTGTCGTCGGCGTTTCGGGCGGCGGCAGATCGTGTTGCGTCGGCTGTGGTGACGATCCGCACAATGCCGGCGGATGTGGAACGGGTTTCGACACCGGACATACAACAATTTGACAACGGACTGCCGGAAGAACTGAAAGACCATCCGTTCTTCAAGAGGTTCTTCGATGGGTCTCCTCAAGGCCGACGGCAACAGCCTGGCCCACAGCGACGTGGCGGCGGACAGGGATCCGGAGTGATCATTGATTCTGCAGGAATCATTCTGACCAACAACCACGTCGTGAAGGGGGGAGGCACAGTGGTTGTCACTCTTCAGGACGGCCGCGAATTCGAAGCGACCGAAGTGCAGACAGATCCGTCCACGGACATTGCCGTTGTCCGCATTGATGCCCCGGAAAACCTTGCGGCTGCGACTATCGGGAACAGTGATCAGATGCAGGTTGGTGACTGGGTGATCGCCATCGGTGTGCCGTTCGGGTTGAAGGAAACGGTGACCGCCGGAATCATCAGCGCCAAATCTCGCGGCATCGGCATCACGGATCGAGAAGAGTTTCTGCAGACCGACGCCGCCATCAATCCGGGCAACAGTGGTGGTCCGCTGGTGAATCTGAGCGGTGAAGTTGTTGGTATTAATACAGCGATTTCCTCAACCAGTGGCGGCTATCAGGGAATTGGATTTGCTGTGCCCATCAATATGGCCCAATGGGTTGGCGAACAGCTGGTCAATACCGGATCCGTCAAACGTGCCTTTCTGGGCGTAGGCATCCAGCAGGTGACCAGCGATCTGTCTCAGCAGTTTGGGCTGGGAAATGTCGCAGGTGCGGCAGTGACGGAAATTCGTTCTGATTCACCGGCCGCTGCAGCCGACGTCAGGACCGGCGATGTGATTGTGGAATTCGACGGCCGCAAAATTGACAGTCCCCGCACATTGCAGGGAGCTGTAGAACGAGCGGTGCTGGGCAAAGACCACAATCTGATCGTTATGCGAAAGGGCAAACGAGTGGAGCTTACGGTGCGTGTCTCAGAACTGCCGCAGAATTTGACCGAGTCCGACAACGGCAGCACACGGACGTCTGAGTTGAAGGATGTTGGTTTGGAAGTGACCGATCTAACCGACGATGTCGCCTCGAAGCTGGACATGACAGGAGTCAGCGGAGTCATTGTGACCAGTGTTCAGCGTGGCAGCGCGGCCGAAAGAGCGGGGCTTGCTCCCAAAATGGTCATTACGCGAGTTGGTGACAGCAACGTCACATCGGCGGCGGAGTTTGCCAAAACGTTGGAAGAACAGCTCGACGACGATGGAATTCTGTTGCTGGTCCGCAGCGGAAGTGCATCCCGCTTTGTTGTTCTGAAGAGGTAACGGCTGTGAAGCTTTGGTGAACCGAACCGTCCGCTCCCTTGAGGCATTTACGATGGCAATGTCGCGGATGCCGACAGGGAGCGGACCTCTCTCAATAAAACCCGCCACCTGGAGGCGAGCTGAATGCTACAGACCGTTCCGGTTGTTCAGTTCGCTTCTTTCGGCGGGTTTCTTTATGTTCATGCCGGAAGCCGTCCGTGACGGCTCATTTTCTCTGTGTCCTCCGTGATCTCCGTGGTTAAATCACTCCCGCCCCTGACTTTGTTTTCTACAATCAGAATCCATCGTCGAAAACGTTAACCTGTGTTCACGCACTAAATGAGCGAAGCATCAAAACAACCCGATCAGATCTCAGTTGCCGATACGGCGGGACGTATTGCAACTCCGTTGTTTGTGATCAGTCTGGCTCTGCTGGTCGTGACCGGAATTGCCGCCTGGTCGATGCAGCAATCGAAGAACCAGGCGGCCAACCTGGTAAAGATGAGTCTGCAGCGCGCGGACGCAATTCGGGAGCTCGAAACCGCCGTGCATCAGGTGCGATCGAATCTCTATTCCTACATGCGCACTGGTGATCCCCGACATTTGAACGCAGCATTGGGGCTGCAGGCAGAAACGGAACGCTGGCTGGTTCAAACCGAACGCCTGCTGGTCGAGCATGACGGCAGAACATACGTTGCGGCATTGCGACAAAGTTACACTCGACTGACGGACGGCTTGAGTGATTTATCAAACACTGCTGAAGCCCGGGAAGCCGCCTCAATTCTGTTGGATGGCCGTGTCGCCGATGCATTGATTGAAGAAGCACAGCAGCAGCGTGCTGAGCAACTTCAGGCCATGACTGCCGCGGTCACACAACACGAATTGCTGACACAGCGGGCAACGTGGGCCATGCTGGGCCTGGGCGTGTGCGGAGCGATCGCGGGTCTGGGTCTGGGTGTCCTGATTTCACGACGTGTCCGACAGTCACTGCTGCGGCTGGAGGTTCCCGTTCGCGATGCGGCAGGGCAGCTGAGTCAGGTCGTAGGGCCGATCGCTGTGTCCGGTGGTGCCGAAGTACAGTCGCTGCAGGATCGACTTGATCAGGTCGCTTCACAGGTGGGGACGGTTGTCGAGCGATTGCAGGCCAGCGAACACGAACGACTTCGCACCGAACAACTGTCCGCCGTCGGACAATTGGCAGCAGGACTGGCGCACGAACTTCGCAACCCGCTGACGGCCATGAAGACACTCATTCAGTCAGCGCGACATTCTCCGGAACAAGAGCTTGATGATCGCGATCTGGAGATTCTGGATCAGGAAACGACGCGGCTAAACGACGGCATTCAGTTGTTCCTGGATTTTGCCAGACCACCAAAACTGGAAAAGCGTGAATTCGAACTGCACAGACTGATCGACAATACCACCCAGCTGGTCGCCGCGCGAGCGAAGTTGCAGGGAGCGGATCTGCTTACGAATCTGCCGCCACAGCCAATCCGACTTGTTGCTGACTTCGAACAACTGCGTCAGGTTCTGGTGAATCTGCTGTTTAACGCCTTCGAAGCGATGCCGGACGGCGGCAGCGTCACCATCGCGGCGAAAACGGATGCCGAGCAAGGGAATGTCATCATTACCGTGTCCGATACCGGAGCGGGTCTTCACCCCGAAATTGCACAGCATCTGTTCGATCCGTTTGTCAGTTCAAAGGACGCCGGTACGGGGTTGGGATTATCAATCAGTCGTCGTATCATCGAAGATCACGGCGGCTCAATCACAGCGCAATCTGATGAAAACAGTGGCACTGTGTTTGAAGTGCGGTTACCGATGGTGCGTAACGATATTGTTCAAACAGAAGACCCCGAGACCTCGTAATGCCCAGGCTGTTGATTGTCGACGACGAACCCAACGTGCGCTATTCGCTGGAAAAGACGTTTCGTGCGGACGGGGTGGATGTTGTTTCTGCGGAAAACGGGCGCGAAGGGTTGCGGCTGGCTCAGGAGGAGTCGCCGGATGCCGTCCTGCTGGATGTCCGTCTGCCCGATATGTCCGGCCTGGATGTGTTCGCTCAGATTCGCGCACATGATCGTCGCTTGCCGGTCATCATCATGACGGCACACACGACCACAGAAACCGCCATCGAAGCCATGAAGCGAGGTGCTTTCGAGTACCTGCTTAAACCGTTCGATCTGACGGAACTGAAGGAGACCGTGGCGAAAGCGTTTGAGACCAGTCGGCTGTCACGCGTGCGAACTGTTTTTGAACACGACCCTGATGAACTGCACGATGACGGCGTCGATCACATCGTGGGCACGTCACCCGCCATGCAGTCTGTCTATAAGGAAATCGGGCGGGTCGCGCCGCAGAATGTGAATGTGCTGATTCTGGGCGAGAGCGGGACCGGTAAGGAACTTGTCGCTCGTGCTGTTTATCAGCACAGTCAACGGCACGACGGTCCGTTCATCGCAATTAACTGCGCGGCGATTCCGGAAACGCTGTTGGAAAGCGAACTGTTTGGCCACGAGAAAGGCTCGTTCACCGGAGCCGATCGACGTCGCATCGGAAAGTTCGAACAGGCGATCGGCGGCACGATGTTTCTGGACGAAATCGGCGAAATGAGTCTGGCGACACAGGCCAAGTTTCTGCGCGTGCTGCAGGATGGCCGCTTTGAACGTGTGGGCGGCAATGAAACGATTTTCAGTGATGCGCGCATCATCGCCGCGACCAACCGTGACCTGCGGGCCGCCATCGACGACCGCGATTTTCGCGAAGACCTGTTCTATCGCCTGAACGTGTTCACAATCGACTTGCCGCCACTGCGTGATCGCCGCGCAGATCTGCCCCAACTTGTGAACTACCTGCTGCGGCGGTTCAACGCGGAACTGGGGACGCAGGTACACGGAGTTTCCGAGACCGCGCTGGACATGCTGAGTGACTACAACTGGCCCGGCAACGTCCGTGAACTGCAAAGTGCCATCAAGTACGCGCTGGTTCGAGCCACAACCGATGTTATCACGCCGGAGTCACTGCCCACCGCCGTACGCGGTGAAACACCACAGTCGGATGCCCATGCAGACTCCGATGCGGAATCCACGTTACGCGAGCTGGCGCGTCGATTGATTCAGGAACACCCCGGTGATGTGAATCAGCAGTTTCACACAGTTGTGGACCGCGTCCTGTGCGAAGAGGTTCTGGCTCATGTCGAAGGTCACCAGGCACGTGCCGCAGAGCTGCTTGGCATTTCCCGCACAACACTGCGTGCGCGCCTGCAGGTCACCGGTCTGGTGGTCGGCAAGTCTGTTAAGTCCGACAGCTGACAGGACCGGATGTGGGTGCAGTCAGGGATTGTGGTATTGGGCGTAGGATGGGACCATCGTCCCGTCCACTGATTTGATGCAGCTCGGGACAATGGTCCCAAGCTACGAGATGGGCCAACTTCACCACCATTCATGACGACACGCCCCGGTTGTGACGGCACTCTACAGAAACGCGGCGCGTCAGCGGTTAGTCCTGTTTCTCTTTGAGACCATACTGTTTGTTGATCTCGTCGTAGACAGGCTGAATGACAGCCTTCACGTCGAGTTTGCCGCCTGCAATCTCTTTTGAATAAGGAATCCTGGTACTTGCATCGGGCAGCTGCGGTTTCTCGGTGGCGGGTGGTGGCCACACGTCTTCATCAACTTTGGCCATCCGCACGCGGATGTCGTCCTTAGTGATATTCCAGACCATGTAGTCGATCGCCAGACTCAGCGGACCGTCATAGGTCGACCGAATGCGATCATTGATACCCGCCGTGGTGTCGAAGTCTTTGAAGAAGTGATAGGCCACCGCCATCCGCGGTTTGATACGCGACATCACCTTGCCAAACGCTTTCGGTGCCGTGTGGATCCGGGTACCGACCAGCAGAGCACTCTGTGGCGTGAATCTGAATTTCTCAATCATGTCCGGCACGGTGATGAAACACTCGTGAATCGCCAGGTCGGCATCCTTCGCATATTCGTCGTACCATTTGTTTGGATAGGTATCACCGCCAAACACGAACTTCAGACCGTTCCATTCGACGCTGAAACTCACCGAACCGCCAATCGCGTGGATGGTCGGCCACGACCGAATCGTGACGCCGTTCTCCTGGTAAATGACTTTGTTCATGCCTTTGTAGTCAAACTGGGTGACGTCCATGTGATAGCCACGTGGGTCGGTGAGTCCCTTGCGTCCGGCAAGATCGCCAGGTCAGTGCCTTCATCAGATGATCCAACGCGTACTTTGTGCCCAGTTCCGGCGTGTCGCCGCTTGGTCCCCAGACACGCAGTGGCTTCTGGCAGCCGGCCAGTGCGCCGCTGATAAACAACGCGTCCAGATCACCGAAATGGTCAGTATGCAGATGGCTCAGAAATACTTTGTCCAGGTAGTTGTACGGGATCTGAGTGGCAGAAATTCGCTCATTCGAACCGGTGCCGACATCAAAAATAAACTTGTCCCCGTTCCCCAGTTCCAGCAACCAGCACGATGCCGCCTGTTTCGGACGTGCCGTCGGCATGCCAGTGCCGCAGGCGGTCAATCGCATTTCGTCCGGCCCAAGGTCCTCTGGATTGGGCACATAGAAATTACGGGCACGCGCCTTGACAGGCGAGTATTTCGGAACTCCCTGAGGCAACAACGCAGAAGCCGAGACCGGCGTTGTTGCAGCGTCAGCCAGCGAGCCAAGCTCCGGTAACTGATCGTTGCGCAGACTGACACCAATGGCGATGCCAATTGCGAGAACGACTGCCGTGCCAAACAGACGCTGAGCTTTTGTTTTCATGTTCTTGTTCCCCAGGAAAGGAGTGTTGACTGGCTGTCGCTTCTTTTTTGCGGCGTCAGTGTCCACAAGCCGACGTTTTTCTGCCGGAGTGACAGGATTATCGAATCTCACCGAATGGTCTAACTCTCTCAGGATGCACGTTCGCGGCGCATTCGTCAACGTAGTGACAGGTCGATCGTCGTGAAAAACGAGATTCCCCCGAGTGTCTCGACACGTTGCTGGAAAGTCTTCGGAGATCAGGCCATGCTGACCCTACGAGCCAACCTCGTCAGCGGCAGCTGGCGTGATGCTCAGACGTTTCGAATTTCGAAACCGTGAAAATGTCTCGACAATCTCGACCTTAAAACCAGCGACGTCTTTCAAACCCGCATGAAATCACAACCACGCCTAACAGATGGCGATTCTGTGCCGGACTCGAATACTGCAATGCAGTTTCGAGTTGTCACTTACAATATTCACAAGGGAATCGGTGGGCTCGACAGGCGCTATCGACCGGAGCGAATTGTCGAAACGCTGATGCGGTACCAGCCGGACATCGTGTTGCTGCAGGAAGTGGATGACCAGGTGCCGCGATCACGGTGTGACTGCCAGGTAGAGCTGCTGGCAGACGCCCTGGAGATGAAACACCATGCGTTTCAACGAAATGTCAAACTGAAACGTGGGCATTATGGAAACGCAATTCTGAGCCGGTTTCCGTTGACCGACGTGCAGCATGTCGACTTAACCATCCCTCTGAAAAAACGCCGTCGCGCTTTGCTTGCGCATTGCAGACTGAAATTTGAGGGGCATCAGAGAAGTCTGTTGATCGGCAATGTGCATCTGGGTCTGGCCGGATTTGAACGAAGAATTCAGCTGCGCAGGCTTCTGAGTACCGAGGTGGTTCAACATACGCAGCAGAGGACTCCGACGATTATTGCAGGCGATTTTAACGATGTGTGGGGGGAACTTGGCAAGCGAATTATGCTGCCGGAGGGGTTCGCCACGATCGGTAAATCGATTCGAACGTTTCCTGCCGCATTCCCGGTACGAGGTTTGGACCGGGTCTTCTATCGTGGCGATCTGAAGACTGATCACGCCTTTGCTTCTCGATCGAAAATCGCTCGCCAGGCTTCCGATCACCTTCCTTTAGTTGTCGATTTTCAGCTGCAAGTCGATACGGGGGAGAATTCCTGACGCTCCTGGTCAGCTGACGGGCGCCATCGGTCCTGTTTGTGGTGCACGCGTCCCGCGTCCCGCTGTCATACTGCAATTGCAGGCCAGACGCCTGCACCACAACCACAACAATTCAACCGCGCAGAGAGTTGTTCCTTGCCTTTCAGGAACAGTTTTGTCATTCGTTCCGGATTCGCAGTCCTGGCAAAGTCTACGGATTGAGCGATGTCGATGACTCACGTTGTGCAGATTATTCCATCATCGCGGCTGTCAACACATGCCAACGGTTAATCCGGATACGTATAGCTGCAAGTGTCACCCTGGCCGCTGACGATTCAGATTGACGGGTTTGCACGTTCTATGGGGTTGTCGCCGATCTGCAGCTCACTCAGTTCTACCAGGGAGTCTCCAGCGGTGGTGCTCGGCAGGAGTTCCTGTACGGCGGCAAAGCCGATTACAATTTAACGTTCATCGGTGAAAGACTGGGGCTGAATAAGGGCTTCAACGTCATCATGCATGCCGAGACACGGTTCGGTGGTGACATGAATGCCGCCGCCGGAGCACTCGCACTTTCCAACGCAAACATGCTGTATCCACTGCCGGGACGAAACGTCACGGCCATCACAGGGTTGATGGCGATGCAGGCGATTAGCGAAGAGTGGGCGTTAACCGCCGGTAAGTACAACGCGCTGGACCTGTTCCACATGCTCTATCCGAACACAGGACGCGGCATCGAAGGCTTCATGAATACGTCCATGATGCTGCCGCTCGGTGTACTGCGGACCACAAATCTGTCGTTCAACGGTGCCGGAGTCCTGGGGATGGACGGCCAGCAGATTAACAGTGCGCTGCTGGTGTACGACACCAACAATTCATCCACAACGGCTGGCCTGAGCAATCTGTTTGACAAGGGGGCTGTCATTCTGGGTTACTACCGAATCCCTACGGAATCCGGGTCTCATGGATTCCTTGCCAACTGGAGCAGCCGCAAGTACGTGTCCACCGATCGACTCAGCTGGACCATAATCCCTGGTCAGGGCGTCGTGGGCAGTCGGGAGGTTGGCTCCTGGTCGGCTGTGTATTTTCTGGACCACATGGTGTGGAAGGATCGCTGCAACAAGGCCAGGAACGTGCGTTTGTTCAGCGCGTGGTCCATTGCGGATGGGGACACGAGTCCCATTGGCTGGACAGCCAATGTTTCGCTGCAGGGGACGGGCCTGATTCGCAGACGGGCAGCCGATACCGCAGGCATTGGCTGGTTTTACACGGGGCTTGGCGACGACTTCAAAAACCTGGTGAATCCGCTGCCGGCCATCGAGGTGCAGGATGTCCAGGGCATTGAAGTCTACTACAACGCAGCAGTCACTCCGTGGTTTCACCTGACTTTTGATTTCCAGGCTGTCGACAACGCGACGGTCGCCAACGATACGTCCGTCATTCTTGGTCTTCGTGCGAACATCAAACTCTAAAGCGGAGCCACCAGGATCTGCACGCGACCAACGTGTTTTGACGAGCAAGGCATTGAATGCAGCTCCTGTGGAAATTCTTGTGGTGCAGGCGTCCCGCCTGCAGGAATCTTTTTGGAAACGCAGCCGAGACGGCTGCACCACAAACAGGTGCCGGGCATTCTGACAAAGTCTGGTGATGCCTCGAACTCAAGCGCCGATTTGGCAACCGTCTCCTGTCGGTCGACGACGTTAAGATCGCTCTCAGCAGGGGGAACACAAACATGCCGTCCATTCGACAACTATTGGCAATGACCGGTGCCTTGGCAGTTGCGTTATGCATGCTGCAATCCCCTCGCGAGGCCATCGCGCAGTGTGCTTCGGGCGAACGTCAAAGCTGTGGCGAAGCCGTTGGCATCTTTGATCGTTTGGGATGTCAATGCGATCAGGGGACGTTAACCGGCGACTGGTGGGGGGGCCGGGGCGTCACTTGAAGAACAGGGGATCACGTTCGACGCAACGGTCACCCAATTCTATCAGGGTGTCGCGAGCGGTGGTCTGCATCAGCGTTTTGAGTACAGCGGCCACGGTGATTACGAGATGAGTTTTGACTTCGAAAAACTCTTCGATGCAAAAGGTTGGTCGCTGGATCTTGGTTCGGAACACCGATTCGGGGAAACCGTCAATTCGGATACTGGGTCAATCGTGCCAGTGGCCCTGTTGCCCAATCTTCCCGAACCGGAAATCGATGACCTGGCATTGACGAAGGTTTTGTTTACTCACCGGACGTCTGACCAGTTTAGAGTCTTCTTTGGCAAGATAGACACTCTCGAGTTTGACCAGAACGGCATCGCAGACGGCAAAGGAAGAGAAAAATTCTTCGGTACGGCCTTCAATTATAATCCGATCGCCACTCGGACGATTCCGTTCTCGACTCTCGGTGCAGGATTTGCCGTCGGAGAAGACGAAGATCCCCTGTTTGTGTTTGCCGTCGTCAACACAGAAGATACGGCGACGACCAGCGGTTTTAACGAACTCTTCGCAGAGGGTGCCGCAGTTTTTGGCGAGCTGCGTCTGCCAACGCAGTTTTTCGGCCGGTCGGGACACCAGATGTTTGGAGGCAGTTGGAGCACCCGCACGTTCACCTCGTTGGATCAGAGTCAGCGTCTGGAATTCCCCGGCATCCCAATTGCCGAAAAAGAGGGTTCGTGGTCACTCTTCTGGAATTCAAATCAGTACATTTGGGAAGACCCGTGTGACTCAGAACGAGGATGGGGTGTGTTTGGTCGTGCGGGAATCTCTGATGGCAATCCGAATCCCGTGCAATGGTCGCTGAGCTTCGGCATCGGGGGCAGCAGCCTGATTTCAGGTCGCCGGGACGATTCCTTCGGAGTCGGGTGGTACTACACGGGCATCAGTGACGAAATGGGACCGGTCGTTTCCAGCGTGTTCAATGACGGACAGGGTGTCGAACTCTATTACTCCATCGCCGTCACTAAGTGGTTCAATATCACTCCCGACCTTCAAATCGTCGAACCGAACGCGGTTACAGCGAGCACTGCAGTCGTTCCAGGCCTGAGAGTTCGTGTCGATTTCTAGGATGGGGCCTGGAGCCGTGTGATGGCGCTTGAGATCGGCCGCGCCGGAACCTCCCCTCGCTTAGGCTCGACCCTCCTTGAAAAGGAGGGTGAAGGAACGCGGGGCGAATTTCAGGACGGTTGTGGACCCGTTTCCTGACATTGCTCAGAAGAATTCTGTTACGCTATCTGACGTTTCATCTTCCGTTGTCGATGACTTTTGCAGGTCGCCATGTTCTATTCCACGCTGGTGTATGTCGGGCTTGTCCTGATCGAGCTGCTGGTCATTGCTCGGGCGATTCTGCGCCCGCATCGAGATCCGGCTTTGCGTATCGCCTGGGTCATCGTCATAGCGGTCCTGCCAGTGCTGGGCATCGTTGTGTATGTGCTGCTGGGAGAGACCAACATCGGCAGACGGCGAGTCGAGCGTTCAAAACAGGTGTTGGCACGAATGCCTTCTCTGGACGTGGGATCGAGCAGCCATACGAAACATCCTGAGGCTGAAATTCCCGAACCGTATGACCACTTGTTTCGAACGGCTCACTCCATCAGCGGTTTTCCAACAGTTGGCGGCAACTCTGCACAATTGTTCTCGGTCTCGGACGAGACGATTGGTTCGATGGTCCGCGATATCGACGCGGCCCAGGGTCACGTGCATTTGCTGTTTTACATCTGGCGCACCGACAACAACGGGCTCAAAGTTGCGGAAGCGTTGCAGCGCGCGGCGGCTCGCGGTGTCACATGCCGGGCCATGGCCGACAGCTTGGGATCGCGGCAGATGATCGGCTCCGAGCACTGGACGGCGATGCGCGATGCGGGCGTGCACCTGGGCGTGGCCCTGCCGATTGGCAATCCGTTTCTCCGCCCGCTGAAGGGACGCATTGACCTCCGTAATCACCGTAAGATCGTGGTGATTGACGACCGCATCACCTACTGCGGCAGTCAAAACTGCGCCGACGCTGAATTCCTGGTGAAACCGAAATATGCCCCGTGGGTGGACGCGGTGATGCGGTTTGAAGGACCGATTGCCCGGCAGAATCAACATTTATTTGCCAGCGACTGGATGACTTATGTCGACGAAGATCTCGCCCCGCTGTTGAGCGCGCCCGTCATCGCAGAGGGGGCCGGCTTTGTTGCTCAGGCATTCGGTACCGGACCGACGGTGCGGCATTCGGCCATGCCGGAGATGTTTGAATCTCTGATGTTCGCGGCTCGCCATGAGATCGTTATTACGACGCCATACTACGTCCCCGATGAATCCATGCAGAACGCTCTGTGTGCGGCGGCCCGACGTGGCGTGGACACCACAATCGTGTTCCCCGCCCGTAACGATTCCTTTGTCGTCGCTGCGGCCAGTCACAGCTATTACGCTGACCTGCTGGCCACCGGTGTGAAAATCCGCGAATACGTAGGTGGGTTGCTGCATACCAAATCGTTTACGATCGACGGAGTGGTCACGTTGATTGGTTCGGCGAACATGGATCGACGCAGCTTCGATCTGAATTACGAGAACAACATCCTGCTCTTCGATGCCGCGCTCACGGCCGACATGAGGCGGTTGCAGGAACACTACATCTCAAAATCCAACGTGGTTACGTACGAGATTGTTTCTCAGTGGCCCGTCAGAAAACGATTGTGGAATAACGCAATCGCAATGCTGGGGCCGGTGCTCTGAAGTCGCATGGCGCGAACAGACTTGGGGTTGTTCCGTAGCCGAACGCGCCAGAGTTTGGAGGTTTTTCGCTATGCCGTCCAAAGTCTGGCGACTTCGGCTACCCCCCCCCAAAAAAAAATCAGGACTTGACCAAGCATCATCCGTGCTTGCGGATCATATTCAGCAGTTTGGTTCGCTGCGGATGTTCGGGTTCCAGGTCCAGAACCAGACGCCATTGCTGCACGGCTTCTTCGTATTGGCGGGCTTCTTCGTAGGCGTTGGCCAGCTTTAAATGCAGTGATGTTGTCTGAGGACTCTCGTTCACTGCCAGAGCAAGATGTTCGATATAGTTGTCCGGCCTGGTTGTACCGATCGGCCACCTGCAGATAGCCATCAACAAGTGCTGAGCCGTAGGCTTCGGAATCGAGCTTCAATGCCTCTTTCAGATGCTGCAGGTATTCGTCGTACTTACGGACTCCCAGCGCGCTTTGGGCGAAGTAAAAGGCATACAGCGCTTGGTCTTCTTCGGGGACAACTTCACCGAGTGCCGTGTACATTTCGTAAGCCCGGTCATACCGTCGAGCATTCAGGTAAATGTTGGCCAGCAGCATCTGAGTGTCAACGCGATCGCCCAGACCGCCTTCGATGGCTCGTTCGATGTGAAAGACAGCAGATCGCTGCGGTGCAACTCGGAAAACGTCTTTCCTGCCGGGGACCTGTTCGATGATATACATGTCTTTGCTGATCGTGGCGGCTCTGCGGAAACTGCCTACGGCCTGACGCAGGGCGGCGTTGATTTTGTCCTGGCGATCCGCCATCTGAGCGGCCGACAGCACTTCTTCCTGCTGAGCCGCCCAGTTTGATACATTCAGCGTATTGGCCGCGTCAAATTGCAATGCCTGGCCCGCGAAGTAGGCCTCTTTCTTGGCGGCTTCTTCACGTTTGC
>JAPYTO010000151.1 GCA_029941865.1 Fuerstiella sp.
ACGGAAAAGCCATACCATAGTGGACACCACTTTATTCTGGACGTCTTCTAATCAAGGGAACGATGGCACGTCAGATCGCGCAACGATCGACGTCTGACAGAATAGCCGGTTCGACAGAACGGCAACGCACATGAACCTCGGGAATTGGATTCCCGAGGTTTTTTCGTGCGGTGATTCTTAAACTCAGTGTCATGGTGCCTCACGCCGGATGCCTGATCACGTGTACAGTTAGCAGTGCACCGTGAATGTGCACCTTATAGAATTTGCTTTGGTGAGCTGGTGCTTCGTTAAGTCTTGATTTTGGGGGTAGCCGAAGTCGCCCGACTTTGGACGACATAGTGAAAAACCTCCAAACTCTGGCGAGTTCGGCTACGGAACAACCCTGATTCTTAGACTTGAACACGAGCCAGTGAACAGACTGCCCAGTTTTTCGACGGCTTCGGCCTGAACGCCCTGCAACTGATAGCGGTCCATGGTCACCGTGACCAAAACGTCAGAAGGGCCGATACCTTTGGAGTGACCACCAATATCCGGAGCGGTGGTTGAGTTGCATCTGCAGGCTTAATGAACGACGTGAACACCAATCCGTACGCACCTCCAACGACAATCGTCGAGCAGCCGCGTGACCCGGCGTCAGTCAGGTCTCGCGTTCCGCTGGTATTCGTGACCATCGGCGTTGCTGCGTACATGGGCTTTACTGTGCTCCTGCTCACATCGACTTCCGTCGATCGACAGGGCGGCATTGTGTTCCTGATCAACTTCTCGGTGATGCTGATCTGGGTCGTGTCAGTGTGGAAAACCGACCGCTATGGTGCTGTCTGCGGCGTTGCTTCGGCAGTGACTCAGGGACTCGTCGCTGCCATCATGATCTGGCGTGGGATCGGTGATAACGAAGCTGTTTACGCAATCAACGGAAGCATTATCGTTCCGATCCTCTTGCTTTCGATCCTGTGCTGGTGGTGTCAAAGGCGGGGCGAATTGGACGTCGACGACAACCTCGACGGGTAGGCGGATGCCACCAGCAACGGTGGACGGCGTGCCTGAATAGGATGTCAGCGTCGATCACGCTGATTCGCGCTGTTCCGGTCGAGCCGATCATACGAAGACGGAAATTGACGAATCATTTCTTAATGCCACGGAAGCCACCTGACCACTCAATTGGCGGCGTTGCCACCGCCGCCTGAGGCATCAAGACGCATTACGCTGATCACGATGCCGGAGAGAATGGGCTGCCCGATCAGGTCGAGCACGCCAAAACCCAATATCGCGGGAACCCACCAGGCGGCACCATAAAATGCGGCGACCCCACCGGCACCCGCCAATGCAGCGAACAGCGGAAAAAATGACGCGCTGCCATCAACGACGCTTCGGCGACAGGAAAGATACACGTTGCAGACCACGATGAGGATTGCAGTCGTGATAAACGTCCGACCGGCAATCTGTGCAACCGATTCAGGAAACAACGCAGTAAATGGACCGGCCAGGGACAGCAACGCGATCGGGCACAGAATGAAACCAATCACACTGCCAATGATTCGGTATGGAACAGAGCCGAACATTGTTTGATCTGCGGCGGCTAACGGAAGGGGCATGCGGCACGACGAACCATTCTGCACAACTCACCGACAACACACCAGTCACTCCGCAGCTTCTGTCGTGTGCCACCGCTGCCGATACACCCACTTCAGCACACCGTAGCACACGCAAAGAACGCGCCGCGTTGACTCGCCTTTGCATGTCCTCAACCTCAATCCTTTCATGGACGGCGAGAAACCCACATGACGGAACATCGTCAGACAAAACAGGACTGTCCAAAACAATGCGTTTCTTCGACGTGGACAAACTACAGAATTCCGCTGAGTTGCTGCGTCAACACATCAGTTCGACAGTTCACGAAGCTTCAGGTTTCGCCATCTGACTTCGTACGGCCCCTGACCGGCACCGATGCCATGAACCTGCAGGCCGATGAATCCTTTGGGGTGCGACTTGAAGCGTTCTTCATGTGTCAGATCAGAGATCTGCTGCCCATTGATCCAGGTTTTAATCCTGCTGCCCTTTGCCACAACTCGGTATGCGTTCCATTCCCCGTCCTTAAAAAGCTGATGAGGTTTTCGGTCCGCGTCCGGAGTCATCCAGCCTCCCGCTGCTTCACCATAGACGTAGCCCGCCATGCCATCGAGTGAGATTTCCACCTGCGGTCCGTTAACGCGTCCATCCGGTTTCCCACCCGCAGTCTGCGACCGAATCTGAACGCCGGAATTCAAAGCGGTGTCCACCTTAACTTCAAACTTCAGCTCAAAGTCGCCGTACAGCTTGTCTGTACAGAGAAATGAGTTCGGGCTGCCTTCGGCAGTTTTTCCGACGACAGTGTCTCCCTCTATGTGATATGTGGCAGTGCCGTTCCGTTGAGTCCAGCCATCCAGGTTCCTGCCGTTCAACAGGTCCACGAACGCACCATCATCGGCATGGGCCGAGCCGATCAACGCGAACGTAAACAGAAAGCAGGCAGTAGAGAAATAACGCATGGCGGGATCTTTCGGCTGGAAGTAATTGGGGCTGCACAACAGACAATTCGCCTGTCCGGGTTTTCGTAGTGGAGCAGTGAGGCTGCGCTAGAGCAGTTTACTTATTGTCGTGAACCGTTCTGGCTCGTGGGAATTCCTGTTTCGTCGGCTGGAACACGTCTTTCGCGGCCATGAATCAGCGTACTACGCTCTAGTCCAGGGGCATGACCTGCACATTGCGAATGCTGACTTTGCTTCCCGGGTCATGCTGTTGAAAGGCAAAGTGCCCCTCTTTGTGTGTCAGTGCGAAGTCCAGATGCTCGTAGAGCTCGTTGCCGTCGATCGTGACTTTGATGCGGGTCATGTTGCGACCACGCCAGACATCGTCGCGGACTTCAAGGTCATACGTAAACCAGGTATCCGGCTTCACGTGCTGCTTGTAGACATGACACAAACCATACAATGAACCCGTACGAATCGGGTCCGTGTGAGTGCTGTCGATCTGTGCTTCGTAGCCGTCAGAAAATCCTGGTTTGGCGGTCGTGCGAAAGTACAGGCCCGAATTACCGCCGTCATTGATCTTTATTTCAGCACGGTAACGGAAATTCGTGTACGGCCCCTTCGTGCAGACCAGCATCGACGGCGGGCCTGATCCGCTGATCGCTCCGTCTTTGACTTCCCAAACGCTTTTGTCGTTTCCTACTTTTTCCCATCCTTCCAGCGTCGTGCCATCGAACAACGAAATCCATTTGGCATCTTCGGCATGGACGTGTGTCCCCAAAGACAGAAACAGTGACGCGGCAATACCGAGAGCAAAACGAGAAGCATACATTTGCAAATTCCTGAGTATATTTTGTTCGCAGAGCAGGCAAATCGCCTGTTTGAAAGTGCTGACGTGAAGCAGGCACGCTGCCTGCAGTACAAAACTGTGATCACCGCAGTCACGGGAACAACTGTACTGTTGCCTGAACATTGTTCAAACTGTGCCACGCCATGCAAGCTGCGTCGTGGGATATTCGCGCGCACCCACAATACCGACCGTAAACGGGGGGATGACGTCCCGGAATATGCGGATGCCAGTCCACTCGGCCGAGCGCAATCGCTCAGCCGATGATTTCTGCAATCGCGGTGCCATTGTCTGTCGCGTGTGTGGGACTGCCAAAGGAGGTCGTGAATTCCTTGTCCGGCGATGTTCCCAACAGCTGCAGAATCGTGGCCGACACGTCAGCCACTCGATAGCTATCGCCGTCGACGGCCGTGCCGGCGCGATTTGTAGCGCCAATCGTCTGGCCAGTCTTCAGGCAGCCACCGCCAAGGACCACGGGGGTGACGGCGGGAAAGTGATCGCGACCATTCTGCCCGTTGATCGTCGGAGTACGACCGAAGTCGCCCATCCACACCAGCAACGTGTCCGACCACAAACCACTGGACTGAAGATCGTCCATCAGAGCAGACCAAGCGCCATCCAGCATCGTTGCCAGCTGCGCGACCTGCTGAAAGTTGTTGATGTGCGTGTCCCAGCCATCCAGTTGCACTTCCACGAAGGGCACGTCGCGTTCCAGCAGACGCCGAGCCAGCAGGCAGCGGCGGCCGAATTCATGATCGCCATAGCGCTGCCGCGTAGTCGCGGATTCCGCAGTCAGATTCAGAGCATTGCCAAATGGGGTGGTGACGAGTTTTTCGATTCGTGACAACATCGAACGCCGCCGGGCGACTGCAGAGAAATTGTTGCGACCGTCGAATTCGCTGTTCAGAACCCGCGCGAATTCCAGACTGTCCCGGCGGCGACGAATCTGTCCCAGCAGCTGCCGCGCGGCGTCCGCGTTTTCCACGCCGAACGAGGCATGATCCGGTCCACAATATGCCGGGCTGTGGCTTTGGTTGCCCAGCAGCACGTATTTCGGAAAATCCATTTCCTGCCATTCATGCGAAATGACGGACCCCAGCGCCGGGCGAGGGAAGGCCGGCACCATGCGAAACCCGGTGTGCAGGTAGTACTGTGCTCGTTCGTGTTCCCCCTCTTCCGACGTGACATTCCGCAGCAACGCGAGTTTGTCCATGCGTTGGGCCAGCCCTGGCAGGTTCTGCGCAATACTGATTCCCGGCACAGCCGTTTGTGTCGCTTCGGTTGGTCCTCCCGTGGAAGTGCCAGTTTTCGGATCAAACGTCTCCAGCTGGCTGGGTCCTCCGTTCATCCACAACAGCACACAGCGTTTGGCTTTACCAGTCGGGACACCCGTGAACCACGGAAACGCAGCGCGGCCGAATCCGATTGTGCCCAGCGCGGCAAGCGAGCTGCCCAGGAAACGGCGGCGAGAAGATGATCGAAACATGGCGTGACTCCCGATGAACGAGACAGATCTGTTGTGAGCCTGAGAGTCCGGGTCTGTGCAGCAGACCGGGACTGCAACACGTTTCCTTAATGATTGAATCGAAACTCGTTGGAATGAATCAGCGCGAACACGATCTGTGATTTCGGTCGGTCACGGCACAGAGCAATTTCGCGATCCTCGGGTGACCGGCTGAGAATGGTTTCATAGATCGATGTCGTGGACGATTCATTAATGCGGGTCTCGCGGACCAGGCGTCGCATCACGGTCTGCACCGTGTCACGATACGCCCACGTCTGACTGAAGTCGGCGTCCAGAGACGTATCCACCTCACGCAACAGCGTCTCCCGCCATTCGAGCGGCGATGTTTCACGTTCGAACGCCGTTGTCACCGAACGCAACAGTTGTTCGGCAATCAGAGGCTTGGGAGCATAGCTGGCAAACAATTCATGGCTGGCGGATGCGTCGCCCGCATGTCCGGAACTGCGCTGGTAGGCCTGCGAATTACAGATGGCCACAATCATCGATCGCATGTCAAAGCGGCTGTCGCGGGCATAGTCCGCCAGGTAGTTCAGAAGTTCCGGTGCCACCGGATCATTCGCGCTGAAATCGTCTGGCGGATGCACAATCCCGCGGCCCAGAAAGTGATACCACATGCGGTTGGCATAGCTGCGGGCGAACGGTTTGCACGTGGTGACGAATAATGCCAGTTCGTCGCGCCAGCGAGATGTCCTGGGCCGGGCTCCGCTCAGGAACGTCGGACGTTCGTCAACGGGGGCTTCTCGTGGCGTCTCTGTCAGACGAACGTTTCGTTCAGAAATCTCCCGGAAGTCCACCGATTCGAAGAACCTGCCGAACTGATCAAAGTCCTCCCGCGTCCAGCGATCAAACGGATGATCGTGGCACCGCGCGCAGTCCAGTCGAATGCCCAGAAACATGCGCGACACCTTAACAGCCGGTTGCTCACGATGACGCAGCAGAAAGTTGACCGGACCGTCGAATGCAGAATCGCCTTCTGCCGCGATCAACTGCCGTACCATCTGGTCGTAGGGCACTCCGTCTCGAATGCACTGTTCGATCCAGATCCGCAGCGGTTCACGGCTGGCACCAAAGGCTCGCGTGTTGTAACCGACCAGCGAGGCCGTCCAGACGTCCGACCAGAAACGGGGAAATTCTTCGCCGGCCAGCAGCTGTTCGACCTTTGACGAACGATTCGGATCCTTTCGAAACGCGTGCAGTTCCTGACGCGTCGGGATCCGGCCGATCAGGTCCAGCGTCACTCGGCGCAGAAAGGCATCGTCCGAGCACACATTGACGGCTGCAACATTCTGCCGACTCTGCACTTCCGCCAGAAGAGCATCAATACGCGTCGACGGGGTGGCGGAGACCAGCAGCAATAATAGACTAGAAGTCAGCATTCTCCAGCTCCTTCTTCACTTCGGCGATCTGATGAATAACCTCTGTGATTTCTTCGCGCGCTTCTTCGCGGATAGCATAACCGCCATTGATTTCTTCGAAGTGATCTGAAATCCATTCAGCAAACCCGTCCTGAACTTCGGCATTCATCCGTCGCTTCAGATGGTCACCAAACGTGAGCTTACCACCGGGTGTCTGCAGAGCCTGCTTCAGGTCGGCGTCCAGCAGCGTGTCGACAAGTTCATCCAGCTGCCGCCCGCGGCGTCGAGCGGAACGGTACTGATGAAACATATGCGAAATATGTTCCGCCAGTTCTTCTTCGTTAATTTCGGGCGGCTGAACATGCAGTCGACCGTTGTCCTTCTCAGCCAGAATCCGGCCGAAAAACTCACGAATCACGTCGCCGAGATCTGCGGTCGCGTATTCCATTTCTGACGCTACGCGAATGAGCATGATGTCCGTCTTCAGCATCTGCTTCCACGTGCGATGCAGCTCATCATGGTCCGAAATTTTGTCTGAGAATTCATTCAGCGGACCGCGCAGTGATATCACGCTTTCCGTAAGCCGTTCTCGAATCTGCAGCCGCTCTTCGATGTCGGGCCTCGCTTCGTCGCGAACCACCAGACCGTCCGCCACGTCTCGAAATGCTCCGTCCAGGTGATCCACCATCTGGTCGACCTGACCGCGACCAGCCTGCTTACGTTCAAACAGCTCCAGTCCCAGCCGTGTGACCAGCAGCGGATCTTTCAACGCAACTTTCACCGATTTGTGGAAGTCATCCACCTCAGCAATTTCGTCAGCAAGTTCAGCCACATCGCGTATCAGCAATTCGACCAGACCGCTTCGCTCACGAAATTTCCCGGCCATCTGTTCGGCCCGGGCTCTGCCATCCGCACGAATCTCGTAATGGCCGTCACGTCGCAGAGCAAACACTTCCTGAAACACCCGATCAATGATCTGAGCCCCCGGTCGCAGCCCAGGTCGCAGTTCGCTGGCGTACAGGATCACCGGTGCCCCGTCGTCCATCAGGAAACGATGTACCAGACGATCCAGATCTGTATCCATGTCCATTTGCGACGCAAGTTCCCGCAACACCTGTTTCATGCCTTCGATATCAATGTTGTGTTCCTCTGCGGCCGTTAGGAATTCAGCGCGAAAGGCTTCGCTGCCGGATCGCAGTTTTAGTCCGGCCGCAGTCTTCTCAAACCACTCTTCCAGCAGCGATGGCAGCATATTGCTGCGCAGTTCGTCCCGCGCCTGCTCTTCGTAATGACCAGCTCGATCACGCAGCACCAGCGCTCCTGGTTCTGATTGCACGGCCTCTTTAAGTTGGCTCGTCAGGTCGTCGTCCCCGACAAGCCTGTCGGCGAACTCTTTGGCGGTCGCCGCGGAAATCCGAGACCGCTGTGACTGACGCTCCGCTTCGTCTTCCTGAGCCACCAGTCGAATCTGCACGGCTCCCGCGACCAGAATGCCGGCCAGCGCCAGCACGATCGTCATTTTCTTCAGCATCGGTTCCGCTCCTGTTTGTTCGGTTTCGCGAATCAGATTCTGCAGCCGACGCGTCAGCGAACGACCTCGCGCCGCAGGCGCCAGCAGACGTGACCGAACAGTTGTTCGGGCGAGTTTCAGCAGGGCATTGGCCAGCAGGCCCGTGCCTTCAGGTTGGTTCTGCAGTGCAATGCGGTCAGATTCCCATTCCGCCGCCTCTTCGATCCGGGCTGCCGCCAGCCACGCCAACGGATTAAACCAATGCAGCAGCACCACCAGCCGTAACGGAATCGATCGCCAGACATCACTGCGCAGGTAGTGCGCCAGTTCATGCTTCAGCACCACATCACGTTCACCACAAGAAAGCTGCGACCACTGATCCGACGGAATCACCAGCCGGTATCCGGCGGGCGTCAGACACAGCATCGGCCCCAGCCGCGCATGAACAACCATCTTTGGCGGACGTGCCACGCCCAACTGTTCGGCGGCCGCTGCGTATTCGCGTTGCCATAAACGGTGAGGCTGCCATGATGACTTCAACGCAAGCAGCAGCCCGACATAACCTGCCAGCGCGACACCGCCAATTGCCGCCATACCAGTCAGCCACATGACCGAAGACGCCGTCGTCCACCGGAACATTGTCGGCGGTGCCGGCTCAGCAGCAACGGCAGTGGCACGCACAAGTGTGTCTGTTGTCTGCGCCGGTAACGGTGTCCGCGGCGCCAAAAGATGGGTGCCCGTGTCGACCACACCAATGGACATGCGGTCTGTGGACACCTGAACTGCGGGCACCGGTGCGTACCATGGAATCTCCAGAGTCGCGGGGACCACCAGGACTCCGGCAAGCAGCACCATCGACCAGGCCTGTGCGCCGGTTCGTGGTGACCGCGCCTTCAGCAGTTTCAGCCCCGCGGATGCAACCACCGCAGCGACCGACAAAAACATCGTCGAACGCAACACCTGCCACGAAACATCAGGAAGGAAATCTGTCATCGGTCAGTCCTCCCCTTCAGATGCGGAACTGCGCCGGGAGCGTCGTTCGGCTTCGTGGACCAGTTTCTTCAGTGCGCTGAGTTCGCTTTCCGTGAAGTCCGTTTTCTGCACCAGCTGAGCCACCAGCGGCAGCACCGATCCACCGGCCACTCGCTCCACCAGAGAATCCAGCTGCCGGGCATTGATTTCCTCCGGTCCGATGGCCGCTTTGTACTGCATGGGCTGGCGACCAATTTTCTCACGCGTGGCCAGTCCCTTGACGACCATACGGTTCAGCCGCGTCTGCACGGTCGTGTAAGCCACACCTTCCGGCATCTGCTCATAAGCTGCAGACAGCGAGATCGGTCCATGCTCCCACAACAGACTCAGCAGTTCCATATCGCCCGTCGACGGACGAATCGTCGGTTTTCGCTTCTGCATCGACTCCTCCCTTTTACTGAAGATGTCATAATATTTACTACACAGTGAATAAAGTCAAGTCTGATCTGAAATTTCCGGCTCACATCGCGACATGACGAGTCTGCGGAATACCAGCTCGACGCGCCAGCGAGTGAGTCTCGTGCGTCGTCAAGCTTTAGTTCTGGGGTAGCCGAAGTCGCCAGACTTTGGACGACATATAGAAAAGCCTCCAAACTCTGGCGACTTCGGCTACGGACCAACCCCAACTCATGGACTTGATAACTGGAACGCGGTGCTGCAAGGCCGATGGGCGTTTGATCCCGCTGCTCCTGTAGCCGTTCGAACATGGCAGGCTGCATCAATAGGACACGTGCCGGGATACGGTAGAATACACCTGTCAGTCTTCGTCCATCGGCTCATCGACTCGCTTGAGAGAAACAACGTGGTGCAGCAACCTGGCAGGAACCGAGTGTCGATCAAACTCCATCGGCTCATCGCCTCGCGCGTCCGTCGAGTTTCGCGGCTGTCTGCGACTCATCGCTGCATTCGGCCTCATCACGTGCATCTCTCCGCTGAGTGCAGACAAAGATCCACGATCAGGGACAATCGACGCACCGTTCGCGTTCACTGCCGTCGACACGTCACGTCTGATGGGATCTCCGGATCCGTTGCCGCCGATGGAATTCGAACGAGCGTTTCCCAACATCCGTATTTCACGCCCGGTCATGCCGACTCATGCCGGTGACGGCTCGGATCGGATGTTTGTCGTCACGCAGGATGGCATCATTTACGTTTTTCCGAATCGCCCCGATGTCGACAAAGCCACGAAGTTTCTGGACATCAGTGCCAGGGTCTCACGGCCGGGGGGGTGACAACGGGATGTTTGCGGTCGCTTTTCATCCGCAATTCAAAAGCAACGGTGAGTTCTTTGTTGTTTACACAACACAGGCCGCTCCCAAATCAACGGTTGTTTCCCGATTTCGCATATCGGACAGCGACCCCAACCAGGCCAACGCCGACAGCGAAGAGGAGATTCTGCGCATCCGCCAACCCTGGGCCGATCATAATGCAGCCTGCGTGGCGTTCGGTCCGGACAACATGTTGTATATCGCACTGGGTGACGGCGGCTACAACACCGCCAACGGAAACGCTCAGGATACAAGCACGCTGCTGGGCAGCATGCTGCGCATCGACGTCGACCACCGCGAAAACGGCAAGGCGTACTCCATTCCAAAGGACAACCCATTTGTCGCCAACGCCACCGGCACCAAAGACGCAGCGCGTGCGCGCCACGAAATCTGGTGCTATGGGCTACGGGCGCCATGGCGATTTTCGTTCGACCGCGTGACGGGCGACTGCTGGCTGGGAGATAACGGCCAGGTGGAATTCGAAGAGGTCAATCTGATACTGCCAGGCAAAAACTATGGCTGGATGCCCCGTGAAGGATTTCATGCGTTCGATCTGTCCAACGTCGACCCGCGTGGCCGACCAGCACCAGGTCCGATCCCGCAGCGTGATCCTGAAACAGGCCGCACCGACGGTTTCACCGACCCCATCCTCGAATATGAACACACACAGGGCAAGAGTGTGGTCGGCGGCATCGTTTATCGGGGTCATCAGTTACCGCAATTAATTGGCGCATATATCTACGGTGACTACGCGAACGGAAATATCTGGGCGCTGCGCAGAGACGGCGGCAAAGTCGTGGAAAACAAACTCATTGCACGAACCCGTCTGAAGATCACGTCGTTCGGGGAAGACCAGGCGGGCGAGATGTACTTCACCAGCTTTGACGGGTTTGTCTATCGGCTGCGACCGGCTGAACAACCGACGATTCGCCAACGGTTCCCAGCCACTTTGTCCGAGACCGGGTTGTTCGAATCCGTCAGAAATCTCATCCCGGTTGGGGGCCTGATTCCGTACTCCGTCAACGTACCGCTCTGGTCGGATCACGCCCTGAAGCAACGACACATCGCGCTGCCGGCTGCGGGCCGGGTCGAATTCAGCGAAAACGGCCATTGGCTGTTCCCGGTGGGCACGGTCTTTGTCAAAACATTCCTGCTGGAAACTCACCGCGGCAATCCCGCGACTCGACAGCGGCTGGAAACACGATTGCTGGTTCACAATCCGCGATCATGGGCCGGTTACACGTATCGCTGGAACCGTGAACAGACCGAAGCCCTGCTGCTGGGCGGCGCAGCATCGTCGACGCTTGAGATTACAACAACACGGGGTGTAAAGGAACAATCGTGGTACTTTCCAAGTGGTTCAGACTGCATGGCGTGCCATACTCGGGCGTCAGGATTTGTCCTCGGTATGAACACGCGACAGATGAATCGTGAACACGACTACGGCAGCGGGGCCACTAACCAGTTGACCGCGTTTCAACATGGCGGGGTCTTTCACAACACAATACCAGCGGCAGCGGAGCAACTACCGGCATGGCACGACTGGGCATCACAAAGCGGATCCCTGTGTGGACGATGAGGGCCCACGGCGACTTAGTTTTTGAAGCTACGTAGCTCTCGGCGCGAGCGGCAAGTCGTCAGCCGCCGGTTTTTCCCGCACGAACCCGCGGCTATGAGGCTGTCCGGTTACCTGAAACAGTGAGCCGCAAGGCGCTCACAAGAGTCGACGTACCCGGACAACCTACTAGCGCCGTGCGGCTCACAGGAACAGTCGAATGCGACCAGCCTTCTATCCGACGATTCCCTGCCAATCGGCCACTCTTTCTGCGACGCGTTCTGCTCCGCCGGAGCCGAAACTCTGTAGCGCTTTCATGGCGTTTTCAGCGCCAAGAACCTCGTAGACATCGGCGTCGATCAGATTGCAGGCCTGCTGCAGATCTTCCAGCGAAAGATCCTTCAGCCGACAGTTCGCGCCTTCGCACTTCGCGACCAACTGGCCGACCGTGCCGTGTCCGGTCCGCATCGGAACGCCCTTTTTGATCAGGTACTCCATCAACGCGGTGGCATCCAGAAAACCGTCTTCCAGACGAGACGCGATGTGCTCTCGCTGAAGCTGTGCACCGGCCACGATCGATGGCGTGAGCTCAAGACATGCTTTGACAGTGTCGAAGGCATCGAACATTGCCAGTTTGTCTTCCTGCAGGTCACGGTTGTACGCCATGGGCAGGCTTTTGATCAGAATCAGGATCTGCGGCACCGCCGCCATCACTCGAGCTGTCTTGCCTCGAATCAATTCCAGCACGTCCGGATTTCGCTTTTGCGGCATGATCGACGAGCCGGTTGTGTAGGCGTCCGGCAACTGGATGAAACCAAATTCGGTACTGAACCAAATGATCCATTCTTCGCACCATGTGCTCAGATGAGCCGAAATCAGCGACAGACAGAAAACGAATTCCGCCAAATAATCCCGGTCACTGCTGACGTCCAGGCTGTTGGCGGCGACCGCCTCAAAACCCAGTAACTCGGCGGTCATGTCACGATCAATGGGCAGCGAAGTCCCTGCCAGCGCGGCGGCACCCAACGGTGAAATGTTGACGCGTTTGCGGCAGTCTGCCAGACGCTCCCGGTCACGTTTGAATTTTTCGCAGT
Organism: Fuerstiella sp.; assembly: GCA_029941865.1. Taxonomy (GTDB): domain Bacteria; phylum Planctomycetota; class Planctomycetia; order Planctomycetales; family Planctomycetaceae; genus Fuerstiella. The sequence continues at coordinate 12,691 of JAPYTO010000151.1, forward strand.
AGGCCAGCCAGTAGTGCGCGGCCTGAACCGGTTGAGCACGTTGCATGTGCGTGTAGCCAGGAATGATGACGCCCGCATCCTGTTCGCAGCGATCCACGAAGGCTTTCTGGCAGTCCAGCAGCAGCGTGTCCAGCAAATCAACAGCATCGCGCACGAACAGCTTCAGATCGGTCGACACCTGATCGTTACGACTGCGTCCCGTGTGCAGTTTCCGTCCCACATCACCAATGCGTTCGATTAACGCGCTTTCGATGTGCATGTGAATGTCTTCGAGTTCCGCCGTGAACGCAAAGTTGCCGGCTTCGATCTCAGTGCGGATTTCCTCCAGTGTGCTGCAGATCTGATCACGTTCGACGTCGGTGATCAGTCCTGCGCTGGCCAGCATTGTGGCATGCGCCTTTGAACCTCGGATGTCGACTGCGTAAAGTCGGCTGTCGAAGCTGATTGATTCCGTGAACGCTTCCACGCGTGGATCGGTGTCCTGCTGAAATCGTCCGCCCCATGCTTTGGCCATTGTAATTCCTGTGAGCTGCGTCTACGTACGAAACTATGCTGCAGATGAGTCCAACCAGCGACCAGCGGCCGCCGTATTCTGTTGCCGGCGTCAGTTCGCACGGTCTGACGCAGCGGTGTTATTGTGGCTTTTGCCCGTGTTCGACAATCACCGTTGTCCGAATTCCGCCGCGCGGCGTGAACGCGGCTTCGATCTTCATCCACCGTGGCTTTGTGACGGCGACAAGATCATCCAGAACGGTGTTCGTGACGTTTTCATAAAACGCACCGTGATTTCGATATTGCTGCAGATACAGCTTTAACGACTTCAATTCGTAACAATGCTGGTCCGCGATGTAAGTGATCGTCAGCGTGCCAAAGTCCGGTTGCCCGGTCTTGGGACACATCGACGTGAATTCCGGAGCAATTGTTTCGATCACATAGTTTCGTTGGGGAAACGGGTTTTCGAAGGTTTCCAGAGTTTCTCGACTGGGTTCCGTCATGACTAAGACTCGGGACCTCGTTAAGGTTCTTGTGTTGGACGGAAAAAACTCCGTCCGTGGTTTCGCGACATTTTCTGCCACCGATCGACTGATTGTCCTGCGACAGGTTCGCCAGCGTTTCTACGATGTTTCCTCGTTTTGACAACCTCACCGCTGCAAAAATTGCTCAGAACGCACGTTTACTGAAGGAGCTTGGGTACTCAGATCCCGAATCCACCTGTCAGTGTCTGGTGCGGCTGCGGGGAACATCATTGGCCTGCCACCAGGCACAGTCAACGCCGACCAGCCGATCTGTGCCCTTGTGGTTCAAGACGCTGAACCGAATTCTGCTGGAAGCTCCTGATCCTGAGGCGGTCATTCGAGCCGCCGATACCTTCGTGACGAACAGTGCTTCCCAACGCGACGCCTTTGCACTGTTCGAAGCGACCCCCCGGTCGCTGGAGGTGCTGGCGAGACTGGCTTGCGGCAGCTCGTTTCTGACACAGACGCTGCTGAGCGACACAGAAGCACTGCGACAACTGTCAACCGAACGCCGCACGGCGGAAATGAAGTCACGGGAGGAATTTCATGAAGAGGCGCGAGCCTTCCTGACCGCAGCGTCAGACCCTGAAGAGCAGCTGTCGTGGCTGCGGCGATTTCAGCGACGCCAGATTCTGCGAATCGGCATGTGTGACGCTTTCGGATTGCTGGACCTGAAGTTCGTAACGCTTCAGATTTCGTTGCTGGCGGACGCCATGGTCCAGGTCTGTCTGGACATCGCCTGCCAGCAGGTCGGCGTCCGGAATCCGCCATTTTCGGTATTGGCACTGGGAAAACACGGCGGTGAGGAACTGAACTACAGTTCTGACATCGATCTGATCCTGATTGCGGACGCAGATTCACCGACCGCCCAACGCGTAGCGCGGCGCATGATCGACGGACTCAGCGACAACCTGAGCACCGGTTTTCTGTATCGAGTCGACATGCGTCTGAGGCCGTGGGGTGACGCCGGTCCGCTGGTAAGTACACCGACTGCCTACGCCGACTACCTGCAAAATCATGCCGAACTCTGGGAAAAGCAGGCACTTCTGAAAGTTCGCCTGATTGCCGGAGACGAGGGTCCGGGAAAACAGTTTCTGGCGGAGACGCCGGGGCTTCTGTTTACTGCTTCAGAAGCAGAAGTGATGAGCAATGTCCGCAGCATGAAGAATCGGATTGAAGAAAAACTGCGTCGTTCGGGAAAACTTGCGTCTGAAGTAAAATTAGGTTCGGGTTCGATTCGTGACGTCGAATTCCTTGTTCAGGCGTTGCAGCTGATTCACGGAAAGGCCGAGCCGAGACTAGCCAGCGCCAACACGCTGGACGCGCTTGTGAGATTGACCGAGTTTAATGTCATTGACGTCTCTGATTTTCGGCAGCTGCGTGAAGGCTACATCTTCTTGCGCACCATCGAACATGCGCTGCAGCTGATGCACAACCTGCAGACTCACGAATTGCCGGCGGATAAGGCAAAACGATACTGGCTGGCGCGAAGGCTGGATTACCCGAATGAGTCCGTGTTGCTGGAACGATTTGATGCTCACCGACACGCAGTACGCGCCATTTTTGACCGGTACTTTGAAATTCGACCGCAGCAGCCGTTCAGTCTTCCAGCGGCCTGCGATTCTGTGGCGCCGACGGACGCCGAAACCGCTGACCGTGACCTGCGATACTACCTGTCCCGGAATGAGCACCTCCTGACTCACGTAGAGTTTGATATTGAACGCTGCAACGGGAAGACGTGTCACGTTCAGATGGCGTCATTGCCGCAGTCCGGCGACCTCAAACTGGTGACTGTTGTCAGTCCGGATGCGCAGGGACTTTTGTCAATGATTTGCGCTGTCTTCTTTTCAGATGAACTGGATATCCGTCAGGGCAGCACAGCTGTTGGACCACTGGAAAATCACATCGGTTTCCGCCTGCCTGCCGACGTCTTCGCCGCATTCTTCATTGTGCACGCATCAGGTCCGTCCAGGGCGGGCACCGATCAGTTTATGTCCCACAAGGTGGAACGATCACTGAACGAATTGCTGGGACTTTCACGCTCCGGTGATCAGGAGGCCATTCGCAGAAACCTTGTGGACAGGTTCTGTGATCAGCTGCAACAGCATTCCGGGAAGACGACACCACAGGCCGACCAGAGTCTTGAAATCTCAGACGTCGATGCCACCGGGCTGACTCGACTGGAGATAACGGCCGATGAAAGTTTTGGGTTTCTGTTTGAGCTGTCCAACGCACTCAGTCTGTGCGGGTTCCGGATTCTTCGTGCCGACCTCGGTACTCACGACGGGCGCATTCGCGATGTCCTGCATCTCACGGAATCTGATGGTTCGGTGATTGACCAGGAATCGCGAGTTGAGGAATTGCGGACGGCCGTCACGCTGATCAAGCAATTTACTCATTGGTTGCCTTCCAACAGCGATCCTCATCAGTCATTGCACCGTTTTCGTGACCTGCTGCAGCGCATTCTGACGCACGAAAACTGGCGGGCCAAAGTGGCGTCGTTGCGGCAGCCGAAAGTCCTGCGTGCCGTCAGTCGTGTCCTGGGAGTCAGTCGGCATCTGTGGGAGGATTTTCTGCGAGCCCATCCTGATGATCTGCTGCCGATGCTGACTGATTCTGAGCGACTAACTGAGTCTGTTTCAGAAGACGATTTGCGACACGAACTTCGTCAGCAGATGAAGGACACACAAAACCCCGGCGGGACGCTGAATCAGTTCAAAGACCGGAATCTGTTTCGGATTGATCTGCGACACGTGCTGGGACATTGCGGTCCCTTTGGGAGTTTTTCAAATGAGATTACCGGACTGGCGGACGTCGTCGTGGAATCGGCCTGCGACGTGGCGTGGCAGGAGCTGACTTTGGCGCACGGGGTTCCGCGGACCGAGTCGAATGAACCGTGTCAATTCACGATTGCGGGTCTGGGAAAATTCGGCGGCGTGGAGATGGGGTTTGCCTCCGACATTGAAATGTTTCTCATTTTTTCGGACGACTGTCGCAGCGACGGCCTGTCGCCGCTATCCGGTGTCAGTTTCTTTGAACGGCTGGTGAACCGGATCACTGAACTGGTGGAAGCCCGGCACAAAGGGATTTTTGAAATCGATCTGCGGATGCGTCCGTATGGCCAGGCAGGATCGGCCGCCGTGAGTCTGGCATCGTTTCAGAATTACTACGCGCGCGATGGCGATGCATGGCCGTTCGAACGTCAGGCGCTTGTCAAACTGCGATGTGTTGGTGGTGATCCCGAGTTCGCGAAATCAGTGGTCGCCGCCAGTCACGCGGCCATCTATTCCATGGCCGCGTTTAACTTTCCAGCCATGCGAGCGATGCGGGAACGACAGGTTCGCCAACTGGTTCATGGTGGCACCGTCAATGCGAAACTCAGCGATGGCGGTCTGGTTGATTGTGAGTATGCTGTGCAAGCCCTGCAGCTGTCTTTTGGTGGACAACACGCAGCACTGAGAGTGTCCAACACGATGGCAGCGCTAGCGACTGTCTGGCAGGCCGGCCTGGTCTCAGAGTCAATGTTTCATCAGGCTCAGGCGGCATACGTTTTTCTGCGTCAGCTGATTGACTGTCTGCGGATGGTGCGTGGCAACGCCCTTGATTTGACCGTGCCGGCAACCGACACGGCCGACTTTGTTCAGCTGTCGCGCCGTCTGGAGGTTGTTCATGACAGCTCGCTGTCAGCGGACACACTGGAATCGCACTTTGCCATGGTCCGTGAGTTTTCCCAATGCGTTGAGCAACAGTGCCGCAAGGCGTAATTCCCGCGCCGGCGCGCATCGAGTAGGGCGAGCCACGGTGATCAAACCGTGACTCGGCCCTCTCA
>JAPYTO010000152.1 GCA_029941865.1 Fuerstiella sp.
GCGGCAATCAGACACAGGGCAATGACCGCTCCCATGGCAGACGGTTTCTCCGACAACACCTGCAGCGCCGTCCATACGTTGACACCGATACCTGTCAATGCGATTGCCAATCCTGCACCCAGAGCGAATCTGGAAGAATTGCCTGCTTCGTTGCGAGCAAACCATGTCACGCCGAACACATACACACCCAGTGCAGCCGCGATTACAACCTGCGGTCCTGACCAAACCGTGTCCCAGCTTCCCGCACAGCTGGCACCCAGCATGATGTTCAGAAAACGACAGGCCGCCATGCCAAACGGGCTGGCGGCAGTATTCTTGAGAACCGCATCGTACAACACCACGGCGGCGGCCAGAATCAGGGCCGTGCAAACCGCCACAGGTTCCGTTTGGGCAAACCAACCGGCCAGCCATGCCGCAGCGACACCAATCAACATCAGCAGACTTCCGAATACTGCAACTGACCTCTTTGAAATCTGGCCTGACGGAATGGGCCGTTCCGGGCGTTCCTTTGCATCCAGCGCGGCGTCGAACACATCGTTCAGTACCATGCCACCCAGATACAACCCAGCACTGGAAAGCACTAACATCCAAAAATGTTTCAGCGCCAGAATGTCGGGCAGACTTCGTTCTGAAGTGCTGACAATGAATCCACACAAAACATTCGTCAGCGCGGTAAAGACCGTCGGCAGCCGCATCAGTCGCAGCCACGTGCGAAGCGTGGCTTTCGCTGGTTGAGGCACGTTGACGCTATCGTTCTGTGTCATTTTTTCCTGTAGTCCATGAGTCTGGTAAAGGCTCGGGAGTCTTTTTCGGGCAGTCGTAGGCCGGGACCTGTCCTGACGTTTCCGTTTTTGTCAGGACAGGTCCTGACCTACAAAACTCGTGCCCCAACGTCTGTTCACAAGAATCAGGTCAGTCATGTTCAGCAAGTCTATTGTCTTTGTCGCGTGCATCCTACTCACGGTCGTCTGGCCCCAAGCCCATGCACAGGACAAATCGAAAAAGAAGACAAAGCTACCTTCACAGCCATCGATCGTCTGGGTTAATCAGCCGAAGGACGACCAGCTGCCGCTGCCGACAAACACGCAGCATCTGACGTTTCGCAGCACACTGGTGAACAAGGACATTGGTTACTGCATCTATCTACCGCCCAGTTACGCCTCATCCACGAAGACAGGCTATCCCGTCATCTACAACCTGCACGGAAATGGTGGCAACGAATTCACCAGCGTCGATTCGATCAAAGTACTGCACGATGGCATCAAAGCGGGACGCTGGCCGGAGATAATTATGGTGCTGCCGAACGGCGGGCACAGCACGTTCTACAAGAACTCAGCGGATGGACGGTTTCCCATCGAATCCATCTTCATCACAGAATTCATTCCGTTCATCGAAGAGAATTACCGGACGATTGCCGCTCGGCATGGTCGCTGCATCGAAGGGTTTTCGATGGGAGGCCGCGGCTCCACTCGACTAGCCGTCAAGTATCCGGAGATGTTCTGCAGCCTGTTTTGCCAAGCCGGCAATGTGCCGCACCTGTTGGAATTTTTCGACGCAGCAGAGCCCGACACCCGAGCAAACCTGTTACTGGGAGCCGACCGGTCAAACTGGGAAGCTGACAATGTTTATGAAGTGACAAAAAGGAATGTCAGCCGAATCAAGGCAAACCTGCGAATTCAAATTGTCTGCGGCACGAAGGATTTCGGGCACATCAAAACAGTTCGCGACTTTCACATGCATCTGCAGACGCTGGGCATCGACCACACCTACATCGAATTGGAAGGACTCGCCCACAAACGCACGGAGATGATTGAACGCATGAAACCGATCTGGTTCGACTACCACGTCGAGTCAATGCGGCGGGCAGCTGTGAAAGACCAGAAAAATAACGGTGGGAAAACTCGCTGACACCGTCCTCGCCTGTAATCATCAAGTCCCGAAGAGACCCGATCTTTCCAAAAGACCGGGTCTCTGGTTCTGGGTCCCGCCCCTCTCGCCCTGCCCCGAGCGGCAGGTCGTCCCGGCCGACGCAGTCGGCTAGAAGATCGGGCCGGGGAACCATGGGCAGAATTCTTCGTCGCCGATGCCCTGCGCTTCGCTTAACGTTTCCTGACCGCTGGCGGTGGCGATGATGCGTTCGAAGATCTGGTGGCCAACCTCTTCAATGCTGCTGCCATCCAGAATCACTCCCGCATTGATGTCCATGTCGTCCTTCATCCGATCGAACATGGGTGTATTCGTGGCCACCTTGATCGTCGGAGATGGTTTGCAGCCGAAGCAACTGCCGCGACCGGTGGTGAACACAACCACCTGTGCACCGCTGGCGACCTTTCCTGTAATCGACGCCGGATCGAAACCAGGACTGTCCATGATGACGAATCCCTTTTCCGTAATCGGTTCGGCGTATTTGTAGACCGCACGCAGCGGAGACGTGCCACCTTTGGAGACTGCTCCCAACGACTTTTCGAAGATGGTTGTGAGTCCCCCGTTCTTGTTGCCGACGGACGGGTTGTTATCGATGGATGCGTCGTATCTGCGGGCGTAGTCTTCCCACCAGCGGATTCGTTCCAGCAATTGTTCACCGACTTCCGGAGTAATCGCTCGCCGAGTCAACAGATGTTCCGCGCCGTACAACTCGGTCGTTTCAGACAGAATTGATGTCGCTCCGTGAGCAACCAGCAGGTCACTGGCGACGCCCACGGCGGGATTCGCGGTGATGCCGCTGTTGCCGTCGCTGCCACCGCATTCCATCGCAATCTTCAGCTCACTGATCGGTATCGATACGCGCGCGACATCGTTGGCCAGTGGCAACAGGTCTCGCAGAACACCGACGGCCTTTTCGACCGTTTTGCGAACGCCTCCTACCTCTTGAATGTTCATCACCATCGGCAGTGGTTCGTCGGCTTGTTTGATGCCGCCCAGCTGAACCAGACCGTGATCCCGTTCCAGCACAGTGGCCTGAGCCGTTTCGCATCCCAGCCCCAGGACAAGACAGGCAACAATGTTGGGATGTTTCGCAAAACCTGCCATGGTGCGGTTCAGCTGTTTATGATCTTCACTGTTGAATGCCAGCGCACAGCCTTCCTTGTGCACGAACGCGACAATTCCGTCGATGTTGGGGTAAGCGGACAGATCGGTTTCGGTCAGCTCTTTGGCGACGTATTTGGCGGTGGTTGCCGAGCAGTTCACGGTGCTGATGACGGCGACGTAGTTTCGAGTCCCGGCCGAGCCGTTCGGACGTCGGTAGCCGTCGAAAAATCGTTCCGTTGCCGGCTTTGGCGGTTCGTGCAGTTCTGTGGAAAAGGCATAGTCGAGACCGGGCTTGGTGGCCTCAACATTATGCACGTGCACCCAGTCGCCGAGCCCGATGTTCGCCCCGGCATAGCCGATCACCTGCCCGTACTTCACGATGGGGGCTCCCTGGTCGATTCCCGCGACCGCCACCTTGTGCCCTGGCGGTATCGCCGCGGTCGTCGTGAATGGCTGTTCGTCCAGCTGCAGTTCGACACCTTCCGCAAGGTATTCTTTCGCGACCGCGACATTGTCACTCGAATGCAGACGCAGGAGACTGTTTGATGTAGCCAAGGATTTTCTTTCGTTAGATGAATCGTGCGGGCACCTGATAGCGCCAGAGCCGGGCGGTGATGTCCCACCCTGTCATGTTCCCGAACTGACTCATCACTGAGAAGCAAACAGAGTCGAGTTTTCCGGACGTCCCGCAAATGCCGACAGTCTGCTCAATTATGGTTCAGTCCGGCCGCAGGAAAGCCCCCGCGAACCATAGCGCAAGTGAGATTGGCGGCTGAGGGCTATTCGATAGGTGCACGAGCTGTCAACGGACGGATGGTTCTGCGTCGACCAGGTCCAGCAGCAGCTTGTGGGCAGCTCGGTAGCGTGGAGCCTGTTCCAGTGCCAGCAGCACGTGACGCCTGGACTGTTCCGCGTCCTCGATTTTCAGAATCTGCGCCATCAGGAAGTGCGTACGAGCGGCGTCGGCAGGTTCCAATACCAGCAGTGCGGCCAAAACGTCAATCGCCAACTCGTCGCTTTTTAGCGCCGCTGCAATCGTTTGGATCTGGCGCAACACCTGTGGCTGCAACGGGTCGATGGCCATAATAAGATTGCTGGTGTCCAGCGCCTTCAGCCATTGTTCGGCCGTCACCTGCAGCGATAGTAATTCGACGGCGGCTTCCAGATCGTCGCCGGACCGCTGCAGATGTTCGGCCAGAACGGTTGCCTGCTGTTCTGTGTTTTCCTGCCTCTTGTAGACCACGGCCAGAATTCTTCTGGCCCCGTTGGGACTGGTGTCTTCCGGAAACAGTTTGATCAATTCCTGCAGTTTTGCCTCGGCAGCGTCCAGCTGTTCCGCTCGAATCAGGGCTGCCGCCGCACTCAGCCCTGCCGTGTAGTGACGAGGATTCTGCTGCAGAGCTTTCAGATCCGGTTTGGTCTCATCGTCTGTCTTAATCGAAAACTCAACGTCCTTCGCGAAGCTGTCGGCAACGCCGGACAGATATTCGGCAAACGCGGCATCCAATGCTGTCAGCCCGCCAGCTCGCCGTTCCAGTGCATCGTTGATGACAAGACCGTTCTGCAGATCATTCAGGATGAGGACCAACGCCTCAAAACCGTGCTGCTGAACAATGAATTCCACGACCATGGATGATTCGTAGTACGCGAAGTTCAGATCTTCACCGGATTCGGCGTGCAGGAAGGCACTGCTGAGTTGGCTGACTGGTGTGACGTTTCCTGCTTTGATTCGTTCGCGAAATCCCGGTGTCATCGATTGCCCCCAGCGAACGTCTGCGCGGCGTTCCTCGTAGACCGAGATCCCTTCGCTCAGCCACCGCGGAATTTTGTTAGCCGTCATCTGCAGTGTGATCACATGGCAGAACTCGTGCCACAGGACTGATTCCCAGTTGCTGGGACTGTTCCGCTGCGATGCCGGACTGTTGGCGGTGATCAACCGCCCAAAGCAGACGCCCAGGAATCCGGCGACGTCCGGGATGCCAAACGTCCGCACTGCGAAATCTTCGGGCCGGTCAAAAATCTCGACGACGACGGGTTCTGACGGTGTGTAGCCGTAGCGTTCTGACAATGTATCAAAGGCGCGGTTCAGCAGGGTTTCGACTCGCCTGCCATAAACGATGGCTTCCTGGCGATTCATGCGGATGATGAATCGCTCATTCGTCAGTGTCTGAAAGTCGTCCAGACTGTCCTTCAACTGCATCAGGTTAAACAGCGACGTGCTGTAGGTGTCCTGCTTCTGAGCCGCCTCGGCCATGATCCAACCGGCTTCGTCCTGCCCAAGACGCAACAGGTCCTGGGACAATTGAGTTTTCGCCGGCACGAACAGCGGGTCGATCTCCATTGCCACCTGCTGATACGCGGCACCTTCCGCAAAGCGGTATTTGCGAGACAGCTTTTCTCCGATGACGTGGTCAACGACGGGTGAGGTGTCGGAAAACGTGAGCGCACGACTGCGACTTCTGGCTTCTTCGACCGGACGATTGTGCAAATGGTGAATGACTGCCTGCAGAGCGTGAGCCGTGGGATGCCACGGATTGATCTCGTGGATTCTGGCGAGCGTGCCTTCCGCATCGACATAGTCTTCCGCGTCAATCTGTCGTTCAGCCAGTTTCTGCAGCGCCTTCACGTAGTTGGGATTAATGGTCAGAATCTGCTGGAACAGAGCAGAGGCTTCCTGGGCCGAAGCTGAAGAGATCGATTCCGCGAGCAGGAACAGCACATCCGGGTTGTCGGGGAACTGTTTCGCTGCCGGCTGCATGAACTCAGCTGCCAGAGCTACGTCGCCCTTATCGATCGCCAACTGGGCTGCGGCGATCGATCCATCCGGCCGCGTCTTGTAGTTTCTTGTGGCACGGTCGAAGAAGCCTTCCAGCACATCCTTGGGGTCGGCTCCCAGTCTGATGGCTGCTCGCCCGAGGGAGACAAGGTCGTCGGCGTCGGTGTATCGCCAGGGAGCGCCGGTTGCCAGCTGGTTGATCTCATCCAGCATGCGCTCCGCTTTCTGCCGATCTCCCAGCAGCAACGCGGTATCGTATGCCAGCATGCGCAGGCGAATGCTCCACGAGTATCGAACGATGCCGGCGTCGATCGTCGCAGCCGCCTGCAGATATCGTCCCAATTCCGTTTCGGCGGTGGCCTTCAGGATCGGCCACTCTTCGCCGTACCGTCGGCCTTCAATTTGTTCCGTGGCTGCGTCCAGACACTGCACGTAGTCGCCCACGCGAAGCATGTCCTGACATTCCGAGATCGTGGCGGACTGAATGGACTGGGTATGTCCCAGGAAAACAGCAATCAGCAACACCTTAGTTTTCATAAACACGCTTTCCGGATGTCGGTTTGCAGGCCTGTGAACAACGTCGTTATGCGGGTCTTCCATCCCGCATCGTGTACCGGGCTGGAGTCTAATGCGCAAGAGTAGCATCAATCGTCGGGAATAGAAGTGCGGATGTCCAAACATGCCAGTCACGCCGGATACGACGGACGATCCGTCAAGGACCGCCGCAATCCCTGTGCGTCAACTGCAGGCAATCCCTGGCAGAACCGATACGAGCAGCAGAGGACATCGTTGCGTATGAAGATGTGCAGTTCTTTCCTGAAGGAAAGGTTGTCCGGTCCGACCGACCGGACGATTTGGTACTACGCTTATTTCAGACCGACAGCGTGTGACGCTCTCCGTGAGCGGCACATCGTGCCTCGAGAGTATCCTGCTGGAAAGTTGTCCTGATGCAGCAGCTTCGCGTGTCTGAACTCATGCGGAATTGTCCTCAGGCGGTTGTTTCGGAAACGATTCGACTGCGTGACGCCGCTGAACTTCTTGTGACCAACGGTTTTTCCGTTCTGGTGGCCAGAAATGCCGCCGGGCAGCTGGCGGGGCTGATCCCCGAATCGGCCGTCATCCGCGAATTGATGGTGACTTCCTGCCGCGACGCCAGCGTATCTCAGATTCTGTCTCGACACGTGGAATCCGTTCGCCAGGATGCGAAGATTGGCGGCATACTGCACCTATTCCGCTCATCCTGCCACGAAGTTATTCCCGTGCTCGATCACACGGGAGACATTGTCGGTTTGCTCTATCGTCATGACATCGTCAAAATGCTGCTGAGTGACGGTGGCGAACAGGACACCAGAAGCAATTCCCAAAGTGGGTTGCCTGGCGGGCATCGCCCCCACTTCATGAGTCGCGACAATCCGCGGGTGAAGGGCGAAAAAAAGACGCCACCAAACTCTGCCGAGTAGCCTCAGTAGCGCCCAGGAAGACGGCCTGTTCCCGCCCAGGGCTACTACATCAGCGGCTCGCTCGAAGTCCCCTCGCGGACGTTGGGTGCTGGGTTGAGGCTGGACTTCATTCGGGTGAAAACCACCTTGCCGTTGATTCTGTGCGGCAGCTCGGACCGTCGGGCGCACGACCAGCCCAAAGTCTTCCGGGTTGAGCATCTGCGATACTCGCAGCCACTTTGGGGACTGAATCAGGGTGTCTCCACCCGCCACGATGCGGAGCCGCAGTTTCTGAATCTGAATTCGTCCCGGTTGCTTTGTTTGGCACAATGTATGCGGTATACCCGTTCTCAGAAGGTTGGTGACGAATCAGGTCCGTCAGCCTGCTGAAGGATTCAGCAAAAGTGCTCATACTGCGAGCAGACAAGAAGCTTGCGCTTCATCTCAAGTCTGGCCGCAGGGGATTGATGAGAATTTTCCAGTTTTTCATTGGCGGGCATCAGCGTTTGATGCCACTCATCGCCCCTCAGGACGGAAGGCCGAACCCGCATCAGGCAGAGCACACCGCGATATGTCGCGTTGGTTTGCGGCAGTGAAAGTGTAATTCGGAGGAGTTATCAGGCATGGCGAAAGCAAAACTGGAGTACATCTGGCTGGACGGTTACAAGCCCACTCAGAATCTCCGCGGCAAGACGAAGGTCGTCGACAACTTTAGCGGAAAACTTGAAGACTGCCCCATGTGGGCGTTCGACGGTAGTTCGACCGAACAGGCTGAAGGCGGGTCATCGGACTGTCTTCTGAAACCGGTTGCGTTGTTCCAGGATCCGGGCCGTCTGGGCAACGGGTGGCTGGTCATGGCAGAAGTGTTGAACGCTGATGGTTCTGCTCACGAATCAAATGGCCGAGCGACGATCGACGACGACGACGATGATTTCTGGTTTGGGTTTGAGCAGGAATACTTCCTGTGGGATCCGGAACACAATCTTCCTCTTGGCTTCCCGCCCGGCGGTTACCCGAGGCCTCAGGGTCCGTACTACTGCTCTGTCGGAGCAAAGAACGCCTACGGTCGTGAGATCGTGGAAGAGCACCTGGAAATGTGCCTGGAAGCGGGCATTAACGTCGAAGGTATCAACGGCGAAGTTGCGGCCGGGCAATGGGAGTTTCAGACCTTTGCCAAAGGTGCGGCTCGAGCCGGTGATGAAACGTGGATCGCCCGTTACCTGTGCGAACGAACCGCAGAAAAGTACGGTCTGGCAATTAACTGGCATCCAAAACCGCTCGGTCCCACCGACTGGAATGGATCTGGTATGCACGCCAACTTTTCCAACACGGCTCTTCGCGAAGCTGGCAAGAAGGAAACGTACGATAAGATCTGTCAGGCGTTCGAACCACGCATCAATGAACACATCAGTGTGTACGGACATGACAACGACAAGCGCCTGACTGGACTTCACGAAACGCAGGCGATTGACAAATTCAGCTACGGTGTTTCGGACCGTGGTGCGTCAATTCGCATTCCGATTGCGACTGTTGATTCCGGCTGGAAGGGCTGGCTGGAAGACCGTCGCCCTGCATCGAACGCTGATCCTTACAAGGTAGCAGCGGAAATCGTCACCACAGTCAAGAGTGTCGGCTGATCGACACAGGCAGCCGGGATGCAGATTTCACTGTGCGTGAAAGGCATTCCGGAAGTCACTGCTGACAATCGAGGTAACTCGATCATGATGGCTTCAATGGGCCGTTCGGTTTTTTCCGGGCGGCCCTTTCTTTGCGCCATGCGGGAGTTCCGGAGTGTTGAACAACAATGCCGCGAAACAAAGAACCAGGCGCCGCCCTGCCCCAACCACATCGTTATTCTCACGCAACACGCAACAACGTCTGGTGACTCTTGACTCGTGGTCGCTGTGCGAGAGAATCAGAATCGGCGATATCGACCGGCAGTTTCTGCCATTTTCTGACCTTTCGCGAAGTATCATCCCTCTGTAGTCTGCGGGGCAACAGACGTTTGGGCGATCACGACCTCAGGAGGTCGGCAGAATCAGGATTTCTCACGCGCGACCAATGGATTGGTGGTGCAGGGACCGATGAATACCAATGACAGCAGACATCAGGTCCGGATTTGATTCACTGGCAGGGAATGCTATGGCAGAAACAGTGCAGGGACGCACCTTAGAGCGGAATCCGCTCGGATATGCAGGCGCAGGCGTTGAACGAGTTTTGGTGCAGGAAATATTGACTCCCACGACCGGGAGTGTGCAGACCAACTCGAAAGATGCGATTCTTCCCGCCATTCCGGAGGAGACTCTGAATCAGCTGACGCATGGGGCAGGACTTGCTTTAAGTATCGCCGGTGCCGTGCGATTGTTGACCAATACGGGCATGGACGCCTGGCTGACAGCTGGTTGCTGGATCTACGCCGTTGCATTGGTGGCTTTGTACGCCGCATCCACACTGTCTCATTCCTACGACACCGATCCACATCGCACTCGGTATCGAACTCTGGATCAAATCGCCATCTTTGCTGTGATGGCGGCGACGTACACTCCCGTCAGCCTGTTCGCCTGTCGCGACGGATGGTGGAGCGTGCCGTTGCTGCTGATCTGGGTAATGGCCGGTATTGGAATTTATCTGAAACTGCGGGTCACAAAAACGGAAATGGTTCCGGTCTGGTTCTACGTAGCAACGGCCGCGCTGCCAATGTTGGCCGGCCCCCGACTGATGCAATACACGGGCGACACATTCGTCTGGGTTCTGGCAGGCGCCTGCTGCTATCTGCTGGGCGTAGTGTTTCTGGTGAATGATACACGAGTGCGTTACTTCCACTGCGTGTGGCACGTCCTCGTAATTCTGGGCAGCATCTGCCACTACTTTGTCATCAGCGACATCGCCACACGCGCTTCGTAGTGCGGCATGGTTCCGACCGGACTCGTGGGTCCGCGGCACTGTCAGTTCGAGCATTCGGATTTATCGCCTGGTCAACACCCGCTGGTAGACTTCGCGGACGCGTTCTGTCATGAATTCATGGCGGAACTGTGAAGCGAAACGCTCTCGACCGGCAGTCCCGAGCCGTTCTCGCAGCGCAGCGTCGCTGGCAAGTTTGACGATCGCTGCCGCTAGCGGTTCGATCGACCTGGCGGGAACCAGATAGCCGGTTTCGTCATCGATACAAACCTCAGGGGCACCGTCGATGTCGTAGCTGACGACCGGTTTTCCGCAGATGAGAGCCTGCGGCAGAACGCGGGCAAGTCCTTCCCAGACGCTGGTATGAGCGACCACGTCCATCACATGGATGTAGTTGGTCACCTGATCGGGCGGAACCAGTCCGGCAAATATGAAGTGTTCGCTGAGCCCCAATTCTGCGATTCGGTTTTCGAACTGGCTTCGCAGGATACCGTCGCCCACGAAGAGGAACCGCACGTTCGGAACCTGATCGACAATCGCGGGAGCCGCTTCGATGAGGAATTCGTGGCCCTTCAGATTGAACAGCCGGGCGATCTTGCCGACGACAACGTGCGAATCGTTGATACCAAGTTCCTGACGGAGTTCAGCGGGCGACCGCGACGGCTGCAGAAACGCATCGACGTCCATTCCGCTGAAGATCGTTGTGTACTTGTCAGCCGTGCCAATCCCGGCAGCAAGGTATTGCTGCGACATGGCATCGCACACGGTGATAAAATGCTGACACCACCGGTCGGCTGTTTTTTCTGCCAGCCGGTATGCCTTCTGAAGAACTGCGGGTTGGCCGAAATGAAACGCGGCCCCGTGAATGCTGTGCACACAGGGAATTCCCAGATCCCAGGCAGCCCGACGTCCCAAAATCCCCGCCTTGGAACTGTGAGTATGCACAATGTCCGGCTGGTAATCTTTCAGCATCCGTTTCAATGCGAAGTAGCACCTGGCGTCTCGCACGGGATGCAGACTGCGACGCAGCTGGGGCAACACACGAAGGTCAAGGCCGCGGTCGATAGCGCGTTGCTCCAAAGTTCCTTCCGGACCAAGACCCGGGCCGGTGATCAGGCAGACTTCGTCATTGTGTATGTGGTGCTGGTCATCGACATTGAACAGAGTATTTTCCTGCGCTCCGCCGATGATCAGTCGCGTGATGATATGGGCGGTTCGCATGAGGCGCGGCTAGCAGAATAGACTGTCGAGTGGCGAATGGTCGGGAAAGTGTTTATGGGACAGCACGATTTGACTGTGCAACACGAACTGACAGAAAACGAACATTTAAAGCGTCGTCAATGTCAAGAACTTGCGTAGTGAAGAATTGTGGTGCGGCCGTCTCGGCTGCTGTTGCAGGCGGGACGCCCGCACCACAACAACTGCCAAACCCAAAACCAGGAATTGACCAAGCACTAGATTACAAGCAACTCATCAGGATAGTCGACGTGAACAAGGTACAGCCCTTCCGGCGTTGCCGTACAACCGGCTCGACCACGGTCCATGGATGCCACGACGTCTGCCATGTACTCCGGCGTTTCCGCACCAGTACCGATTCGCAGTAACGTTCCCACGATCGCCCGCACCATGTTGTAGAGAAATCCGTCGGCCATGATTTCGAAACAGATCACTGGCGACGTTGGATCTTCGTGCGGCCTGGCGTCCGTCGGCTGCCAGCAGTGCCCCGTCGCTGCATTTTGATCCACGCTGCCGCCTTCAGACTTCAGATCAGTATCTTCCTCAATCGATGTCGTGTGTTGAACAGACACAGGCGTCCACAAAGACCAGTGTGGCACTCGCTGCAGCGTGGTTTCCATAACTGTACGAACGCTGGTCGCTTTATTCGGGTAATTTGTTTCGAAACAACGAAAGTCGTGTGTCCCCAGCAGGTTCGGCAAAGCTTTCTGCATGGCAGCAACATTCAGCATTCGCCGAGATCTGTGGACAAGGTTCCGTAGAAACGGTGGCAGAACTGCACCGTCAAAGATCAGATAGCGGTATCTCTTCCGGACGGCCGAGTACGTAGCGTGAAACTCATCAGAAACGGACCGCGTCTGCACGATGGCAATATCATTGGGCAGAAACCGCTGCAGCCCCCGACGAAACTGTGTCGCAGGAATCGTGGAGTCCGTGCGAAAGCTAGCCACCTGACCCAGAGCATGAACGCCCGAATCCGTTCGCCCCGCGCACAGAACGTTGCAGCGAGTCCCCGTCAACTTTTCAGTCGCACGTTCAACGCACTCCTGAACCGTCAGTCCGTTGGGTTGAATCTGCCAGCCACGATAGTTCGTCCCCTCGTAGGCGATTGTCAGCATGATGTTGCGGTACATGGCGCGATATTAACGATTCGGAACGGGCTGGGAAGCATGCGTCCTGGAATCCCAGGACGGAAGAAAAGTCCCGGTCCTTCCAGAGACCGAGACTTTATTCATCGACAGCCAGATCCAGATCCAGCCAGACCAGATGATGGTCCGAACAATTGGCGATGTCGGCGTGATTTTCTCCGGGAGCCGGCCAGAAGACGGCCCCCTTCGTAATTGTCAGGTCGTTGCTGGGCAGCACATAATCGATTCGCAGATTGCCGACAACGCGGTCCGAAAAGTCGCCGGTGTCGTATTGCGAGGACCCCTTGTGCCGCAGATTCGCGCGGCCCTGAGCTGTTGCGGCAGCGACGGCTCCAGCGCTTTGCGGCGCAAAATCGCCGTTAACTCGAGGATGTTGCAGCAGCTGATTGATGGCGGTGTTATGACTATCACCGTCGACGGGATCTGCGTTCAGATCACCCAGAATGACGAAACTGCGGCCTGGCGGCAGACCACCAACGACACCCTTGTCGTCACGCAACCACGGCTTGTCGCCGAGTGAAATGTACTCGGCCCACAGACGAATTTCGTCATGGTTGCGACGTCCGTTGCGATCTTCCGGACCGTCGAAGGCCGGAGGTGTGGGATGTGCTGCCAATAAATGCAGCCGTTGACCGTCGATGATGACCGGGACGTCCCAGTGACTCTTCGACGACAATGGCAGCGTATTCCATGCGACCGACGAGTACCATCTGTTGCCGGACTCGGGATCGACAGGCACGGCTGCCGCCGGAAGATCTTTCCACAGCAGCCGTCGAAAGGTTCGCACGCTGTCCCTGTCGATCGGGAACCTCGACAGAATCACCATGCCGTACTGGCCGGGAAACCATCCAAAGCCAAGAGCATCGGTCGGACCATCCGTTTTTCCGTCGTTATTAAAATCCACGCCGCTGGGCACGCCGGTGTTAACGAGTGCCGTGAAAGAATGGGGATACTTCAGCGGCGGTGCGCTGTCCTTACCCAGGTCCGCTTCCAGATACTGCTGTTGAAATACTCGTAACGCTTCGCCCGATTCGTCAAAGTCGAACTCGTTCAGCAGAACGACATCAGGACGCACAGTTCTCAGGATGGTGGCCACCTGACGAGCCTGTTGACTTCCCTGGCTTAGATCTTTCCGAAGTTCTCCGGCGTCACGGCGATTCAGACTAACGTTGAATGTGGCAACACGAACAGTGCGTTTCCGGGCAACTGCGAGCTCGTCCCCGTCGCCCCTTACGCCGACAATCGCAAGCACAGCGATGATCAACGGCAGCACCGCGAATCGGTTCATCGCGATCCGTTGTCGCGAGAAAACGGACGATTGAGAAAATGCCGGTCGCATGTGGAGCTCGTCGAAGTGGATTCGGTCAGAGCCACGATGTTACGGCGATTCGCCCCGAAAATCCATAAACGGCTATCCAACGAACACGAGGTATCTCGGGACATCCAGGAGGAAACGACTAGAGTTCCCCCACGTCTTCGATGAAATTATCGCCAATTCCGCAGCGACCAGACGCTGGGGACCAGCCGTTTCCAATCGGTCGCTGAATTTCGGTCGCGGCGCTGCCGCCGTGGAAAAATGCACGAAACCCACCGTGTTGGATCTGCGAGTTGACCGTCGTCGTCAGTGCATTGGACGCGTTATATTCCATACATTCCATCTGCCTTATGTGTTAGGCAACCCACAACATATTTGACCTGACATCACGCCGTGGGGTACACTTTCCGATAGAGAAAACGTTACCTCCCGCCCATTGCGAGCCCTTCCCTCCGTTGCTCGCACTAATCTGTTTGATGCGAGTCCCACCATGCACGCATCTGTGCGATCAGCACGGCATCGCCTGTTGCTGGTTATCTTTGTAACAACCGCAACGTGTGCGATTCGTGCCGATGAACCACTTCATCGCCGAATCGATCAGACGTTCTACGCAACGGCTGTCGGCCCCATTGCGGACAAAGCCGACGACCTGAACTTCGCGCGGCGAGCTTACCTGGACCTGCACGGTCGTATTCCAGCAATCGACGAAGTCCGAACGTATCTTGCCAGTCCGCCGGAAAACCGCAGAACGCAACTGATCGATCAGTTGATCGCCTCCAATGAATTCTCCGCCCATTTGGCAACGGCATTCGACGTAATGTTGATGGAGCGTCGTGGCGGCAAGCACGTGAAGAGTGACGATTTTCGAGCCTGGCTGAAGGCATCCTTCGAACAGGACAAACCGTTTCATCAACTCGCGGCAGAACTGATCACCGCGGATACTTCGGACACTAATCGGGCTGCGGCGGCCTTTCTGCTGGAACGCGATGTCGAACCGAATCTGCTGACACGTGAAATCGGTCGCATGTATTTCGGCATGGATCTGCAGTGCGCTCAATGTCACGACCACCCCAATGTTGACGACTACAAACAGGAAGACTACTACGGACTGTATTCGTTCGTCAGTCGATCCTCGCTGTTCCAGCCGGACAAGAAAAAACCGGCCGTCGTCGCAGAAGCCGCCGACGGTCAGTCACCGTTCAAGTCCGTCTTCACCAGTCGGGAAGCCTTCACTTCGCCTCGCATGCCGGGCGAAGTGGAAGTTGCGGAACCCGTATTCGAGGCCGGGGACGAATACACAACGCGTCCGGCAAAAACTGTGGCCGGAGTTCCCAGGTACAGCCGACGTGCGAAGCTGGCGGAATTCATCGCCAGCGGCAACAATCATTACTTCCGCCGCAACATTGCCAACCGCCTGTGGGCGATGATGATGGGACGTGGGCTGGTACACCCAGTGGACATGCATCATTCGATGAATCCACCGTCTCATCCGGAACTGATGACTCTGTTGGCCGACGAATTCGCGGCGATGAATTTTCAAGTGAAACCGTTCCTGCGTGAACTCGCACTCACCGACGTGTACCAGCGGTCGCATCAGTTCACCCAGCCAGCAACCATCGAAGCCACCGATCTGGCCGCCACGATTCAGCAGCTGCAGCAACAGCGAACAACAGCCAACGACCTGACTTTGCAGAAAGAAGACGAAGCTCAGGAGGCGCTGGATAAACTTGATGCCGCCCTGGCAACGGCCGAACCTCAACGAGCGGCATTGGCGAAAGTTCGTAGCGCCGCCACGGCCGCAGCAAAAAAACGCGACGATGCAGTGGCAGCTCAGCAGACAAAGAAGGCCGCCGTTGAGAAAAAACAGGCGTTTGCCGCGGTCGTGACAGAGGCAATGAACAGCGCCAGTGCCGCGGCAGACCTGCTTGGCTCGCCAAAGGATCTGGCGGCAACAGTTACGATATTGAAAACTCGGGCTGCCGGCAATACCACCGAATTGCAGAAACTGCAGCAGGCGCTTGATGCTGCTGTGAAAGCCTCAACTGCTGCCAACGAGACTCTGGCCACGGCTCAGTCTGCGGAAAAAACAGAACGCGAAAAGTACGCTCCTCTTCAGCCCCCTCTGCGACAGCATCGAGCGGCGATGGTCAAGGCGTTTAAGGAGTCGCAGCAGGCGTACATTCTGGTGACGCATCGAGAACAGGAAGTTGAGTACCTGCAGAATCTGATTAAGCAGGCCGATGCGGCGGTGAAACTGCCAACCACACGATCCTCTGCCGCCGCCGTCGATCAGCAGTACAACGTTGCGGTTCAGACTGTCACGAATTCCGAACAGCAAATGGCCGACGCCACGAAAACGAAGGCTGACGCCGAGTCGAAGCAGGCCACTGCCCGGAAAACGAAGTCAGGACTGGCGCAGGTGATGCAGCAGCAGCAACAAGCGAGCGAAGCGTTGGCCGCTGCTCTGGCAAGCGCAATGGCGGCGGCTTCTACGCTGCAGGACAATACGATCGCGGGGATGGCCGCTGAATTGGAAAAATCGGCGACGCGAGTGACTGTGGAGATGGGCGAAACCAACAGCCAGCTGAATGCGGCATCCACGGAAATGGAAACGGCCGGGCAGACGGTTGCGGACATGCAGGCCACGATAGATGCGGCTCAACGGCAGGCTGACACGGCGCGACAGCAGGCGACCGAAGCAAAAACGAAACAGGCTGAATTGCAGACAACACTCGCGGCGTTGACAACCACAAAGAGCGAAACAGAGGCCGCTGTTGTCGAACAGTCAACACAGCAGTTTCACCTGGCCACTGTCGAATCTCTCACACCCGAACAATTGACATGGAGCGTTCTGCAGGCGTCCGGACAGACCGAACGACAGGTCATCTCGGAGTTGGCGAAGCTCAATAAAGAAAAACCGCTGACAGAAGCGCAGAAGTCGGACGCAGCAGTGCTGGCACAAAGGCAGACCGCTGCGGAAGCTGCCGCCGTTGTTTCGCTGACAAAGACGGTGGCCGGCTTTGTTAAACTATTTGCCGCTCAGGAGGGACAGCCTCAGGATGACTTCTTCGCGACGGTTGATCAGGCTCTCTTTTTTGCCAATGGCAGCCAGATTCGATCGTGGCTGTCTCCGTCCGGGGATAATCTGACGGGGCGGCTTGTCAAACTTGAAACACCTGATCAGATTGCAGACGAGCTCTATCTGTCAACGCTTGTCCGCAAGCCGACCGCAGACGAAATACAGGACGTGTCAGAATATCTTGCCGTACGCGGCGAAAAGAAGAAAGAAGCCGTTCAGGAGCTGGCCTGGGCTCTGGTGACGTCTGCCGAATTTCGTTTTCAGTATTAGTGTTTCGTTATCATCAATGTGAGGGGCGTGTGCCACTGGCTCTGCCAGTGTTCTCATGAGCCTCGCGGCACTGGCGAAGCCAGTGGCACACTTCAATACTGCCCTGTTGAATCGTTTCCGCTAAGGACATGACCATGAAAGCTGGATACGCCTGTCACTCGCCTGAGCACACGCTTGCTCGACGTCAGTTTCTCGGTTCCATCGCTGGCGGTTTTGTCGTCGGTGGCCTGGGTGCCCTTACCAACCCTGCAGTCGCCGCAGCACTTGAACGCAAACAGATGCGAGTGCTGGTGATGTTCATGTCCGGCGGGCTAAGCCAGTTGGAAAGCTGGGATCCTA
>JAPYTO010000153.1 GCA_029941865.1 Fuerstiella sp.
CGCGTCTCGCGCCGGAATCCAAAAACGCTCGAGTCGCCATTGAAGTAATTCAACAGCCCGCATGGTGGCTGGGGTTGGACTGAGCGAAGCGAGGGAAACCCCGGTGTAGCAACAGCACGTTGCCAGGCAGCAATTTGCATCAGACGTGGCATGAGTCACAGGGTAATATCGTTCATTGTGCCGGCTCCGATGCAAATGGCCTTCGTTCCCACACTGCGCGTCGACTTGATTCCGGGGCTGCTCAGTCCAGCCCTCGGCCACCCATTCGGCAGCGTGACAGGGTGGCCGTGGTGCCTCGGCCACTCGTCCATCCGAAACCGCAATTCGTTGCTGCCCCTTCCTGGAAGTGCATCTCTATTTCGCTGGTTCACGAGGTGCGCAACCAGTATCGTTCCACTTTCCGCTCATGAAATTAAGGAGTTACGATTCTTTATGTCCGGTCCAAATTACACCAGACGTCGATCCCGGTTGCTGCGGGCGATTAAGACAGTTGGTGTCGATGCCCTGCTGCTTTCCGGTGAATCGAATGTGCGCTACCTGACGGGTTTCACGGGTGACTCAACCTGGTTGTATCTGAGCAAGGCTGCCACAGTGCTGATCAGTGACAGTCGGTACGAAACTCAGATTGCGAACGAGTGCACCGGGCTGGACGTTGACATTCGTGACGCTCGAAAGCCGATGAGCGTTGCTGCGGCCGATGTCGTGAAGAAAGCGAACGCCCGGCAGCTGGGCTTCGAAGCCGATCACCTGACCGTCGCCCAGCATTCTGCTCTGCATGAAAAGGTTGAGTCAGCGGAACTGGTATCGACGAGCGGTTTGACCGAGCGGCTGAGGGAAATAAAGGATAAGTGGGAGCTCGCTCAGATCCGCGAAACCATATTTCAGGCAGAACGCGGCATTGGCGTTGTCCGCAGCAGCCTGCGGCCGGATCAGACCGAATGCGACATCCGTTACACTCTGGAAGCTGCCATGCGGAGTTTCGGTGCCACGGGGCCGGGGTTTGAACCCATCGTGGGTGTCGGTCCGACTGGCGCGCTGCCTCACGCACACGCGGGCAACCGACTGGTCAGCGAATCACCGATGCTGTTGATTGACTGGGGCGCAGAGACCGCGTCCGGCTACCGCTGTGATTTAACTCGCGTCTTCGTGACGGGCCGTATTACAAGGCAGATGCGGACGGTTTATGACACGGTTCTGAAGGCTCAGCAGAAGGCGATTGCTGCGATCAAACCCGGGGCAAAGTGTAAATCGGTCGACGCGATCGCTCGAAGAATCATCGCAAATGCTGGGTTTGAGAAGTACTTCGGACACGGATTGGGGCACGGTTTCGGTCTGGACATCCACGAATCCGTACGGATGAGTCCGCTTTCGGAACAGATCCTGGAACCGGGGATGGTCGTGACCGTTGAGCCGGGAATCTACCTGCCGGGCCGGTTTGGCGTTCGAATCGAGGACGATATTCTGGTAACAAATACCGGTCATGAGGTTTTGACGTCCGTTCCTCGCGAATTCGACGATGCGGTCGTTGAATTCCTTGCATAAACGCCGAATCTTCGGGAAAGTGGGCGACTTTGGAACGGCTGCGAGGGTCTGGACATCGCCTTGCCACCACATTGAAATACTCCGCATCTCGGCAACTTGAACGAGGTGCCTGAATACGAAGCATTCCCCGAAGCGTTGCGCTTCGCCGGAGAGGATTTATGGCGAAACCTGAAGGTGCCGAAAAAGGCAGTTTTGACCTCGATCGATTCCGCAAACTTCTGCAGTTGATGGAAAAATACGGAGTCACGGAAGCCAATCTTCAGAAAGATGGCGAATCGTGGAAGGTGCGTCGCGGGCCCAGGCAGGTAGCCGTCGCGCCGGAAATGACGTTGCCCGCACCCGTTGCAGCGGCACCAGCGCCGGTAGATTTCAGCGCCACCGCACCGGCAGCGCCCGCGGCACCGGCAGGAGTCACGATCGACGCTCCCACAGTCGGCACGTTTTACTCGTCGCCGACGCCCGAGGAACCGACGTTTGTCAATGTCGGGTCTACCGTGCAGCCCGATACAACAATCTGCATTATTGAAGCCATGAAGGTTTTCAATCAGATCCCTGCTGAAAAGGCCGGCAGGATCATCGAGGTGCTGGTGGCAAACGGAGATGCCGTGGAATTCGGCCAGCCACTGTTCCGAATTGAACCGGCGTAGGTCCGGCAGACGAACTCAACTTCTTTCGATCGGAATTGGACGGCGTACCCGATATATGTTTCAACGAATCTTGATTGCCAATCGTGGCGAGATTGCCCTGAGGATCATTCGCGCCTGTCGCGAACTGGGCATCGAATCCGTCGCTGTCTTCAGTGAAGCAGATCGCGGTGCACATTACCTGGATCTGGCGACCGAGGCGTATTGCATTGGCCCGCCTGCCGCGTCGGACAGTTACCTTCTGGTCAACCGACTGATCAGCGTGGCCGAGATCGGCAACGTGCAGGCCGTCCACCCTGGGTACGGTTTTCTGGCCGAGAACGCTCACTTTGCCAAAGTGTGCCGCGATTGCAATATCGAATTCATCGGCCCGCCACACGAGGCGATGGCTCAGCTTGGCGACAAAGTCAGTGCTCGGAAAATCGCGTTAGCCGCTGGCGTGCCGTGCGTCCCGGGCAGCGATGGCCTGGTGGAGGATGCAGACGAAGCCGTTCGCGTCGCAGACGAAATCGGTTATCCCGTATTGATCAAAGCGACGGCCGGTGGTGGCGGAAAGGGCATGCGTGTCGCCGGCAATGATGTTTCATTGAGAGCCGGCCTGAAGGCGGCTTCTGCGGAAGCTGAAAAGGCGTTCAGTAACGCCGGCGTCTATGTTGAAAAGTACGTCGAACGTCCTCGGCACGTCGAAGTTCAGATTCTGGCAGATACCCACGGCAACGTGGTCCACCTGTGGGAACGCGACTGTTCGATGCAGCGACGACATCAAAAGCTGATCGAAGAAAGCCCGGCCCCGAATCTGCCCCCGGAGGTCCGTGATGACATCTGTAACTCGGCGGTCCGGTTGGTGAAACAGGCGGGCTATCAGAATGCCGGAACGGTCGAATTTATCGTCGACAAGGACTACAACTTCTATTTCATTGAAGTCAATGCACGCATTCAGGTCGAACACCCGGTGACCGAAATGGTGACGGGCATCGACCTGATTAAGCAGCAGATTCTCATCGCGGCTGGTGAAAAGCTGCCATTCACGCAGGAAGAAATCCCGTGCAATGGGTCCGCGATCGAGCTGCGAGTGAACGCGGAAGACCCGGAGAATGACTTCCGCGGAAGTCCGGGCAAAATTACGAAGCTGCGACAACCAGGGGGGCTGGGCGTACGGTTCGACTCGCATACCCATGAGGGCTACGTCATTAGCCCGTATTACGACTCCATGATTGGTAAGCTGATTGTCCATAAGCCAAGTCGAACGGAATCAATCGCGTGCATGAAGCGCTGCCTGCGTGAGTTCACGATCGAAGGCGTCAAAACAACTCTGCCGCTGGCAGAAAAAATGTTCAACCACGCTGCGTTCGCGGAAGGAACGGTCGACACCACGTTTGTCGAACGGACGTGGTAGCCAGTCAGTCGCGTTTCCAGGTCGTTGATAGTCATTTCAATGACAAATGAAACAATGAGCGTTGGCTTCATCAGGTAGCGCGTTCACGGCGCCCACATTTCCGCGAAGGCGTTCTACTGCTGAATGCGGGCGAACACCAACCCACATCATCATTCTGTTTAACTGCTGGAAATCGAAATAATGTCTCACGGAATCAAAAAAGTTGCACTGCTGTTCTCCGGTGGCCCTGCTCCGGCGGCCAACGCGGTCATTTCCACCTGCGCGATTTCGTGCATCAACAACGGCGTTGATGTCGTCGGTATCAAGCACGGCTATTCCAGTCTCATCGATTACAATCCGGAACGACCGCTGGAAGAGGGCAAAGATTTCATCAATCTGCACGAAGTCATGCTGCGAAGAACGCGTAGCAAACAGGGGATTCTGATTGGGACGGCTCGATCGAACCCGGGCAAGTTTGTCACCTGTCCGGAGGACATGAATGATCCGGAAAAAGTCGCCCCGCTGCAGCGCACCTACGACGGGCTTCGTGCTCTTGGTGTCGACGCACTTGTATCGATTGGTGGCGACGACACGCTGAAGACGGCTAATAAATTCAAGCTGTATCAGGACAGTCTTCCCAAAGGCAGTCCCCGAATTCCGATCGTTCACGTCCCCAAGACGATCGACAACGACTACATGGGCATCGACTTCACGTTTGGCTACTTCACTGCCGTCGAAACGCTGGGCACTGAAATTCGGAACCTGCACGCCGATGCGGAAGCCGGTCGAGCCTATTTCATGGTGGAAAGTATGGGACGCAGTGCGGGCTGGCTGGCATACGGTGCGGCCATTTCCGGCGAAGCCACTATGGTGATCAGCGTGGAGGACATCACAGACGAATTCCTTTTGCCGGAATCGACGCCCGACCGCAAGGTGATGGACATCGATAAGCTCATCCAGAAGATTGTCCGCATGATGCGATATCGTCAGGAGAAGCAGGGCAAAGAATATGGCGTAATCGTGTTGGCCGAAGGGTTGGCCGAATATCTTTCTGACGACGTACTCAAGGATGTCCCACGCGATGACCATGGACACATTTCCGTTGCTCATGTCGATCTCGGCAAGATGTTCGCCAAGCGAGTTGCGGCCGAATACGAACGACAGACCGGTTCCAAAAAGAAGGTAACAGGTCTGCAGTTGGGTTACGAATCCCGCTGTGCCCGCCCCCATGCCTTCGACGTCATGCTGGGCAGCCAGTTGGGAGTTGGTGCTTATCGAGCTCTGTGCGAGGAAGAACACAACGGTGTGATGGTGTCCGTGTCCGGCCAACTGGATCTGCACTACGTGCCGTTCGAGCAACTTGTTGACCCGGCCACCCTGGTGACCGTGGTTCGTTTCATTCCTCCAGGCAGCGACTTTCACAAGTTGGCCCGCTTTCTTGAGACCAGCATCAACGACTAAGGTGTTTTCCGACGGGGAGTGCACACTTCCGGTCGCCGAAGTCAGTGTTTTTCCATCAGAATTCGTTCATCACGTGCACATCCGAACGGATTCCGTTCTAGTACGCCTCCTTCCGTTCTGAACTCCATACCCACCGGCGAGTATCAAGCCATGAGAATCCTCTGCATTTTCCTGACAACCGTGCTGTTGTCGTCCAGCCTGCCGACTCTGCAAGCGGAAGATGACGCCAACTGGGTGCGCATCAAACTGGATGAGCGATTTCGATCGGAAGGAGTGGCTGCGGCCGACCTTAACAATGACGGCACGCCCGATGTGGCTGCCGGTGATGTGTGGTACGAAGCTCCGTCGAAGGATTCCGCGGACCACGTCAATGCTAAGAAGTGGAAGCTGCACGAAATCCGAATGCCGGGCGAATTTGTGGCGGGCGAAGGTTACAGCAACAGCTTTGCCAATGCTGCGTGGGACTTCAACAAGGATGGCTGGCAGGATGTCGTCATCATTGGCTTTCCTGGCGATCCGTTTCACTGGTATCAGAATCCCGGCAACTCTGGCGAACCGTGGCAGGAAAACGTGATCTGGACCAGCATCTGCAATGAATCGCCTGAATTCGAAGACCTGAATGGTGACGGGACGCCCGAATTTATTTTCGGTTCACAGCCGGAAGCTCAGATGGGCTTCGTGCGGATCCCCAAACCTGCGAAGGTGACCGAGACGTTCCACTTTCACGCTGTCAGTGAACCCAGCGCGGAACCCGTAGAAAATAAAAACCGTGGTCTGGACAATGGCACCTTCAAGTATTACCACGGTCTTGGTGCGGGTGACATGAATGGTGATGAACATCGCGACATACTGATTAGCCATGGCTGGTGGCAGTCACCCGGAAATCTGCGGTCAGCGGACCTCTGGAAATTCCACCCGATTCGCGTGAAGTCGGGCGACAAAGAAACGCCGCTGCCCAAAGGCGCCAATTTGTATGCCGACGACCTTGATCTGGATGGCGATGCCGACCTGTTTCTAAGTTCGGCTCATGAATACGGAGTGTGGTGGGCAGAGAACAAGGGCGCCGCCGGCTGGGAACTGCACGAAATCGACAAGTCATATTCGCAGACGCACGCTGTGGAAACCATCGACATCAATGGTGATGGGCAGCTTGACTACGTGACCGGCAAACGCTTCTTTGCTCACAACGGGAGGGACCCTGGCGGCAACGATGAAGTGGTGATGTACTGGTATGAAGTCAAACGCGTCAAAGGACAGCCGCCGACATTCGTGCCGCATCAGATTCTCGCCGGAAAGGGCACTGGAGTCGGAACTCAATTTGAGATCCACGACATGAACGCAGACGGCAAACCCGACATCGTGCTGTCAAATAAGAAGGGCGTAAACATTCTGCTGCAGAAGTAGAACGTTGTTCTCTTCCAGGTTTCGTTCTTATGGCGCTTGTCGATGTGAAGGTGATGACCCGCGAGGGCCGACTTCCGACGGAAGTCGATGAATTCCTTGAGGAAGCGAATGCGCGCGTCGCTGAGTTTATTGAAAATCGAAAACTCGCGATCACCGGATTCGTACCGAGTGACTTTGACATCGTCTATCATACGCTGGAAGCCATTGCCGAAGACGGTATTGCGCCTGGCTGCGTTTTCTGCGAATGGGGCAGCGGTTTTGGAGCCATCGCGATGCTGGCTGCAATGCTTGAGTTTCAGGCGTATGGAATTGAGATCGAACGAAGCCTTGTCGAAGAGGCTCGGATCCTGGCGGAAGACTTTGATCTGCCTGTTGATTTTGTGGCAGGAAGTTTTATTCCTCACGGTGGCGAAACGATCGTCGAAGAGCAGTACACCGGTGAATACAGCTGGCTGAGTTCCAGTGCGGACGATGCTTATCCGCAGCTGGGGCTGGGACCAGGGGACTTCGATGTTGTGTATGCCTTTCCCTGGCCGGGCGAAGAAAACGTCATCGCCTGTCTGTTTGACGAATTTGCTTCCGTGGGGGCGATTCTGCTGACATACGGGCAGATTGAAGGCGTGCGAGTTCGTCGCAAGGTGATCAAGAGATGAGTTGATCTCCTTTCTTGCGTGTGCCACCGCGCTGGGCGAATTGCAGGGAACCTGCTGGCGCGTTAACCTCCACTGGCAAACAGGCACAGAGGCCGAGTTGGTAGCAACCGAACGTTGGTTGCGAACCGCCGCCGGAAGTAAAACAGAAGTATTTCAGACGGCCTCCGTCCGTCAGTTCAGTAGAAAATGAGCAGATGACAAATTCCACGGAGGACAAATCTTCCGGTCAGCAGTCCCCCGATCCTAAGGGAGGGAAGCCGGGCGAAGAACCTCGTCGCGGTATGGGGCCGGTCACATTTATGCTGATCGCGGGCCTGCTGTTTGCCGCATTTTTTCTCTTTAGCAGCACGTCGAATCACGGAACGCAGGTTCCGTATGGATTCTTCTGGAGGCAACTTAAAGAGAAGAACGTCAAGTCCGTTGAAGTTCATGGCGAGCTTCTTACGGGCGAATGGATTGACGTTCCCAGTGAGCCCCCAGAGGACTTTGTGGGCACGTTGAAGCTGGAGTTCAACACGGTCCTGTTGTCAGATTACACGGGCAACAGTGAATTGGGCACGGAGCTGGAGTCGCAGGCGCTGACCGGTCTGGAGGTGGAATCCGAACGGCAGACGATGAGTCCGGCGATGGAGCTGCTCACGTGGCTGAGCATTCCTTTGTTGTTCCTGCTGGTGATGTTTCTGATGATGCGTCGCAGCGGCGATCCGTTCGGCGGTGGCGGAATGATGGGCGGATTTATCCGCAGCCCGGCTCGCCGTTTTGAAAAGAGTGACGATCCCGTCACCTACGACGATGTGGCGGGGCTAAAGTTCGCCAAGCAGGATCTGGAAGAGATTGTCGACTTCCTGAAGAATCCGAAGAAGTACACAAAGCTGGGTGCCCGGATCCCCAAAGGCGTACTTCTGGTCGGACCACCAGGCACCGGAAAAACGCTGCTGGCCCGAGCAACAGCT
This sequence comes from Fuerstiella sp., assembly GCA_029941865.1. Lineage (GTDB taxonomy): Bacteria > Planctomycetota > Planctomycetia > Planctomycetales > Planctomycetaceae > Fuerstiella. The sequence continues at coordinate 8,033 of JAPYTO010000153.1, forward strand.
GGCGAAGCAGGAGTTCCTTTTTTCTCCATTAACGGATCTGAATTCATCCAGATGTTCGTTGGTGTAGGCGCGACTCGTGTACGAGATCTGTTCAAGACAGCGCGAGAGGCATCTCCCTGCATCCTGTTCATTGACGAAATTGATGCCGTTGGTCGTGTTCGCGGTGCTGGTGTCGGTGGCGGACATGACGAACGCGAGCAAACGCTGAATCAGATTCTCAGCGAAATGGACGGTTTTGAGCAGACTCAGGCGGTCATTGTGCTGGCCGCCACAAACCGCCATGACGTTCTGGACCCCGCATTGTTACGCCCGGGGCGTTTCGATCGCCACGTCACTGTTGACCTGCCAGCACGCGAAGGGCGACTGGGGATCCTGAAGGTCCACACCAAGAAAGTGCCACTTTCCGATGGCGTGGACATGGAGGCACTGGCCAAAACAACAATGGGATATTCCGGGGCCGAATTGCAAAAGCTGGTCAATGAGTCGGCGCTGAAGGCGGCTCGTGAGGGCAAACGCGTGGTGGAAATGGAAGACTTTTACTACGCCGAAGACCTGATCGTGATGGGAACTCGCCGTAACGAAAAGGTCGACGTGGAAGAACGACGACTGACGGCATGGCACGAAGCCGGCCATGCGGTGCTGGCATGGTATCAGGAGGGCATGGACCCGGTTCACAAGGTCTCCATTGTGCCCCGCGGTCAAACCGGCGGTGTCACTCGTTTCCTGCCGGAAAAAGAGGTTCCCAACGTCGGGCGTAACGCGTTCTTCAAGCGACTTGTGATGACCATGGGAGGCCGCGCCGCGGAAATGATCGTCTTCAAGGAGTACTCAGCGGGTGCGTCAGGAGACATCGAACAGGCCACACGCATCGCACGGCACATGATGGCTCACTGGGGCATGTCTGAGAAAGTCGGCCCAGTGTCGTTCAAGCAGTCCGACGAGCATCCGTTCCTTGGCAAGGAGATGCATTCGTATCGTGAGTTCAGTGAAGAGACGGCCCGCATCATTGATATTGAGGTTCAGGAAATCCTGATGGAGGCCAATCAGACGGCTATCGACATGCTGACAACGCACAGGGAGAAGCTGGACGAACTGGCCGAGGCGTTGCTGGAACACGAGGAACTGGAACGCAAAGACGTGCGTAGAATCCTTGGTCCTCGTGCCGGGGAGAAGGACGAAGAGGAACCATCCGATGCAGCAGACGCTGTAGCCGATAAAGCTGCTGCATCCACCGAAGACGATGCATCACTTGAATCAGACACGATTGCGGAATCTGATACCCAAACAGACCTCACCAGTGACGAGGACGACACGTAGCGGCTACACCGTTCCACGCTGACTTGTGGCCGCGAAGATCGCGTTTCAATAGCAGTTTTGTTACTCCCGCGAGCCAGTATCGTCCACGACAACAAGTAAACGGCTCTGATGAACCTGGTGTATTCACGTCAGGTGGCCTTAGGGCGCGGGGAACGTGCGTCGAATCAGACTTCGTTCACGAAATCGATAAACGCGATTACCCCCCCCCCAGGTCACAGTCAGGCCGCCTGAGCCCTGACGAAAAGCTCTCAGCTGACGCGAACATTTTTTCGATTCAACGCCGAACTCTCACGGGATTTGGAACCGTGTTTGTTGCGAACTGAGCGTTTGTCGCAGGTTCCGGGGGGCAAACGCTTTGCACGACCCTTCACATAACTCGCCCAATGCTGGCACGTACCGTTTACGATAGTGGCCAACCGGCGCAGGTATCGGCACATCCTGCTTTCCGGGGCATCTTTTCCTGCACCACTCAGTAGCTTTCGGCACAAACCGCCGAACAACTGCTGCGTGACCGGGAAACACTGACGGTTGAACTTGTTCAAAAACGCACATCCCGAGATACCTCTCCTGTTGGTGACTCGGAACGCGAACTACGGGACCGAGTGACTGTGACGTCTCTAACAGAAAACGAACGGCCGCCACGAGGCATTCGAATATTGATGGGACTGTTTGCCGCGAGCATGATCGCTGTCTTTGCAGTGGCGTGCTGGTTGCAACCGGATCCGCGAGGATTTGGAACTCACCTGCAGCTGGGACTGCCGCCGTGTCAATTCAAAGAACTGACCGGTATGCACTGCCCGCACTGCGGGATGACGACTAGTTTTTCACACGTTGTAAGAGGAAATGTTTCAGCAGCATGGTCGGCAAATCCCTGCGGAGTTCTGTTGGCGTTTGTCTGTGGACTCTGCATACCATGGGCTGCCGCAGTGTCCTCAACCGGACGATGGATTCTGACTCGACAACCTTTTCACTGGTTTGTTTTCGGCGCGATCGGCTACGTTTGTTTTGCCTTCAGCATCTGGATTCTTCGGTCCTTTATTCTCTAAAACCGTCACCCTCGCAATTACTTCGAGCTTTCATCCACAATGCATTTGTCACACCAATACTCGACACACGGCTCAGCAACGAAGCGTGTGTTCGCGTCCCTGCTGTTTCTTACATTGATGATTACTTCGTGTACCGGTTGTTCATTGTTTGTGATGGCCGGCAAGGCCGTATTTGGCGATCCCAAGGTGGCGTCTCAGTTAAAGCTGGCGACGGGTAAAGATCTGAGTGACGGCGAGGATGCCCTTCTGATTATCTGTTCCGCACCACACCGACTGCTGACGAACTTCCAGTCCCTGCAGATCGACATCGTGGATCGCGTGTCACGAAATCTCGAATCGCGGAACGTGAAGGTCATTCCATCCGGTGACGTTGCTACGTGGTACGACGACCATGGCGAGTGGGGCGATTACTCCGAATTGGCGGCTGAATTTGGTGCTCGATATGTATTGCACATTGAACTGCGAGAATTCGACTATCGGGTTCCGGAAAGCGAAAACCTGATGCAGGGAAACGCCGAAGGCCGGATACTGGTCCACGAAGTGCAAGAAGACGGAAAACAAACGAAGGTTATGGAGCAGATACCGGTCAGTCTGGTGTTCGATCGGAATTTCACGCTGACATTCCCCACGTCCTATCCGGTACCACGGGAAAAACGATCCGAGGACATGTTCCTTCAGGGATTCCTGGATCGGCTGGCCCAGCATCTCAGTCAGCATCTGTATGACTACCGCATGAGCGAATCCATTCACTAACACGCGTTCAATTTTGACCAGCGGAAAACCGGATATTCCGGAACCCCGCAGCACAGCAAACCACGGACGGCACGATGGTTCAGACGAATATGAATTCAGTTGACAACACCTCGCCACGCCACAGAATCAGCAGGCGATTCAGCCGAGTGCTGATTGTTCTGTTTTCGCTGCTGGTCATTCCGGGCTGCAACTATTTCATTTTGCTCGGGTACCTGATCGGGGGGCCGCCGCAGTTGCAGCCGTTGTTTGAGAAGGAGACTAAAAAGTCGTTTACGGACCGAAACATCCGGGTCGCTGTCGTCTGTTATGCACCCGACGATCTTACGAAATTTCATGACAACATTGATCAGATGCTGGCGTCAAGACTGGCATCGATGCTGTATCGGCACCAGATTGAAATCATCAATCCGGACGTGATTCAGGCGTGGATGGTCAACAACCCGGACTGGGACACGGCCGCCGAAGTCGGCGCTGAATTTGACGTGAACTATGTGGTGTACGTGGACATCACCGACTTCGCTTTATATGAGCGAGACAGCACGAGCTTGTTTCGCGGTCGCTGCGAGGCTCTGGTAAGTGTTTACGAAATGGAGACGGACGGCAGCGGCAGGCGGATTTTTGACCGCGACGTGCAGTCCGTCTTTCCCACAGAAGTGCCACGATCAGCTTCGGAAGTCAGCTATGAAACATTTCGCAACGAGTACTTCTTCCGACTGGCCGACGAGATCGGCCGTCTGTTCTATCCCTACGGTCACGGCGACGACATCGTCAACGCAACGTAGTATTGCGGCGTAACGATGTCTAAATCTGATAAGCGCAAAAGCCGCCGCCGACAGCTTCAGGCCAGTCATCAGAAGAGCTGGCTGGTCGGCCGATACGCCGTGACGGAAGCGTTGCGAGCGATGAAGTGGCCCTTTGAGGAACTGTACGTCGCAGATTCACTGTCGCCGTCAGAAGTCAGCGAGGTGGAACGACTGGCGGACGGCGGGCAGGTCCGGGTTCAGCGCGTCGACGCGGATCGTCTCACCGAACTTTGCAGCGCGGATCATCACCAGGGCCGGGCTGCTCGGATGGGGCCGTATCCCTATGAGTCGCCTGAGCAGCTGCAGGAACGACTTCGGATCGTTTCCCGCACGGAGTCGCCGATTGTTCCCGTCGTCGTCATCTGCGACCGCATTCAGGACACGTTTAACTTCGGTGCGATACTTCGAAGTTGCGATGCCACAAATGTGACGGCCATCGTGATCGGGGCTGTGCAGCAGGCCGGAGTGACTCCGCAGGTCGCAAGGTCGTCCGCTGGTGCTGTGCATCATCTTCCCATTGTCATGGCTGAACAGGTGGTCGATGTCGTCACGGAGCTGAAGAAAGCCGGCTTTCAAATTGTTGCTGCATCAGAAAAAGCAACAGATTCATTATGGGCCTGTAATCTGAGCGGCCCCACAGCGCTGGTGATGGGCAGCGAAGCACACGGAGTCAGCCCGGAGCTTCAGGATGTTTGTGATATTCAAGTCAGCATTCCCATGATGGGCAAGCTGAGTTCTCTGAATGCATCCGTCGCAGCGGGGATTCTGCTGTACGACATTCGTCGGCAGCAGCGCCACTAGCAGCCTGTCCGGATACCTGCCTTACCCTGGATATCACATACGGAATGGTGTATTTGAGGTCGGGTTGACGGGACGTTGTTTTTGAATTGTTGAACGGGACCACGGATCAGTCGAAAGTTTTGCGAATGGCAGCCTGATGCGAGTTGGTTGTTTCCGCCGTTTCCGAGAGACTGGCTGCCGGAGGATCATCTGGTCTGTTTTTTGCTGGATGTGACCGCTCAGATCGATATTTCCCCGATCGTTGAAGACGACGGCGGTCAGCCGCCCTTTCATCCGCGGATGATGCTCGTTCTGCTGCTGTATGCGTATAGTGCGGGTGTGTTTTCATCGCGTAGGATCATGCAGCAATGTGCCACGGACGCTGCCTTTCGAATCATCTTGGGCGAAGATATACCCAACTTTCGTCGCATCGCCGAGTTTTTAGCTCGGCACCTTAAACATCTGCAGCCGTTGTTTCTGGAAGTGCTTGTGCTGTGTCGTGAAGCAGGCCTGTTGAAGGTCGGGCGGCTCTCGCTGGACGGCACAAAAAAATTAAGGCGAACGCGTCACGGAACAAGGCGGTGAGCTACGATCGCATGGAACCGGAGGCGGAGTGACTGCAGCAGGAAACCGATGTTCTGCTGGCCCGGGCGAACGATGCGGATGCTGTTGATGACGATCAGTTCGGCGATCTGACGGGCAACGAAATCCCTGATGAACGGAAACGTCGTGAAAGCCGACTGGCGAAGATCCTTGAGGCGAAGAAGGCATCTGGAAGATACAGCTCGTCGGAAGGCTCAGGATCACGTCGACAAAGTGGAAGCGGAAGCGGAAGGACGCCGGCATTGCACCAACCCAGACGACGCCGTCCCCGCCCCAAAAGCACAGCGGGATTTTACAGACCCCGAATCGAAGATCATGAAGACTTCGAACAAGGGATTTGAACAGTGTGCAAATGCTCAGGCAGTGGCGGACGATCAGCAAATCATCATCGCGGACAATGTCACCGACCAGGCGAACGACGTTCGTCAGACGGTCCCGATGACGGATCAGATGATCGCCGATATTGATGACGCGGGCGTCACAGAAAATATTAGAGCGTTCAGCGCCGACACAGGTTTCTTCAGCGACGAGAACATGAACGCTCTGGATTCGAATGAACGCATCGACGACATATTGATCGCGACCGGTCGTCAGAAGCACAACGACAGAGTGCCGGATTCGCCGAAGGGTCGGCCCCCAGGGTACCTGACCGCGAAACAGAAGATGGCACGTCGAAACCGAACGAAAAAGGGGCGAGCAGAGTATGCTGGTCGGAAGGTGATCATTGAACCGGTGTTCGGTCAATCAAGGCGGGGCTTGGGTTTCGCAGTTTCCTCCTGCGAGCCCTCGAGAAGATGAAGGGGGAATGGAAGCTGGTGTGGCTGACCGAGAGGAATCGTCGAGTCTGCTGAGCTGAGAATCCAACGGTTGATGACGCGCCCCGGAGCGTTGGCTCGTCATCAACCGTTGCCCGCCGTGAGTGCTCCGAAGGGGGGCCGAGAGTCGCGATTGGGGCCTGACGCCGGTGCGTGGCCGACTTTGATAAGGAGCAGCTCAGGATCCACGGAATGCGGCAACCAATCTGCCCGGAGACAGAGCCCGCAACAATCTGGCGGACCAGACCTGCAGCATCCCCAGACTCAGCAATGCGAAACCACGGCTGAGATTCTCCAGGCCTTCCCGCAGGAACCAGTAGTCAATGACAACCGCGGCCAGACTGAATAGTGCCAGGATTGTGATGAGGATCCAACGGACAGCGGGTTTGGGCGATGCTGCCGCCTGTCCGGACCGGATGACCACGAACCCGAATGCTGTCTTCGGCTTGCCGCCGGAGGTCCTCAGCACGCCGGCACCTTCCAGCAGACTCACGCCCGCGGCCACGCTTGCAGCCAGAAACACGCTTCCGGGAAACTCCTCAACTTGACTCAGATACAGGATCAATTGAATCCAGAACAGCGATGACAGCAGGAAAGCACCTCGTGCCGGGTCTGGCGGCACCATCTCAGAACCTGTCTCGGAGAGTGATCCGGGACACTCCGGTCGCACGCCGCCCCGCACCGCCACCGCCACCGCCATTAACAGACAGATACTGCCATACACAGCGATGGCCCCGGCTGGCGTCACCAATTTATCGGCATGTTCTGAAGAAAACAGAAAGAACGTCATGCCAATCAGGGCCACACTGGCTGGCGCGACCAGCCCGCGCAGCAGGCCTTTGCCGACCAGCACGCAGCCGGCGCAGGTCATCGTCAGCAGGATACCTGAAGTGCCGGGAGACTCTTCCAGCAGCGACACGGGAAAATCGTACGAGTGCCCGAAGAGACTTCCGCTGGATCTCAGCAGGGGAATTGTGACGCTGAGTCCCAGCAGAAGCACGCTCTGTTCATGAGCATAATCGACCGCGTCGGCAATCTGTTCCATCAGTTGCGCCGCATCATGCGGGGTCAGAGGACCATCATCGAGTTTTCCTGCCAGCGACTGGCCATCCACAAACGTCATCGAAAAATACTGCAGACCGTTGTGTTCGCCGACTTCGTGAACCGGCACGATGTGTGGATGATCAAGACGTGCGGCTGCTTCCGCCTCGGTGCGAAACCGTTGAATTTCGTCTGGTGACGCGAGACGTCCGGCCAGCATCATTTTCAGAGCGACGATGCGATCCAGATTGACCTGTCGTGCCTTATAGACAACCCCCATGCCGCCTCGGGCGACAACGCCCAGTACTTCGTAGTTCCCGAAGTAAGAAACCTCTGAGCCTTCCGGAACCAGCAAGTCGATGGCACTCTGTTCCGGCGTCAGCACTGTTTCGGGCGGGTTGAGGAAGCCTTCGTGTTTGTGGGACTGCAGCAGTGCTTCCACCCGTTCCCGCAGAGCGTGGTCAGCGCCGCACGCCGTGTTCAGAAACGCCTCACGCTCCAGCGACGATTCGATTTCGACCGCCCCCAGGAAAATCTGTTCTTCGTCCATTTTGTGGTGCTCCAGGTTGCCGGGAGTTGTCTTCGCAGGGCAATGCGAAATCTCCTCTGGAAACCCTCAGTTTCTTTTCCTGTTCCTCCGGAATTTATTCAGATTCATCGCGGATACGAATCACCTCCTGATGCAGCCATGCGCGCGAATACGCCCAGTATCGTTCAGCCGTGGCCACGGAAATGTTCAGAAAAGCGGCCGCTTCAGCCATTTTCAGGCCGGAAAAATACCTCAGCTTGATCAATTCGGATTTTACCGAAGCCTTATTGCTGAGCCGTTCGAGGGCGGCATCCAGAGCAATCAGGTCGTCATCGGATTCGGCGATGGCAAGCTCGGGTGAAAAGAGGATGCGAACCATGGCGCCGCCGTGCCGCACCGCGTTCTTTCGGCGGGCGTTATCGATCAGAATGCGACGCATGGATTCGGCCGCGGCGGCAAAGAAATGTCCCCGGCCGTCCCATTGTCTGCCGTCCTCCCCGCCCAGCAGTTTCAGGTACGCTTCGTGCACCAGAGCCGTCGGCTGAAGAGTCTGCCCCGGCTTCTCATTCGACAGCTTTGCCGCCGCCAGTTTGCGAAGTTCCTGATAAACCAAAGGCAGAAGTTTATCCGAGGCTTTTTCATCACCACGTTCAATGGCCGTCAGGATTCTCGTAACGTCACTCATCGCCGCATTGTTGCCCGGCGAAGACACGATTGCCTCCGTGCAGATATTGCCGTGGCCATGCACTTATCGACTCGGTGTAATGTCTATCACGTCGCTGACAGGCCACTGGATTTGAAATCGCCAACCCGTTGTTTGCCAACAAGGTCCGGAACCTGCTTTCGGTTGGCACACTTGAACAGCTGCCAATTTGATTCAGCTGGTTCCCGGAATCCGAAACTCCATCGCAGCACGCAGTCAATTTGATACACACGTGATCTGGCCTGCGTGCTCAGAAGGGCGTACTCGGCGTCAGTGAGTAGGCGACGCTGTCAGGCTGTTCAGGCAATTCCTCCGATTCAGTTCCTGGAAACTCAAACGTATTGTCGCTCAGCCAGGAAACGCCCGATTTTTGGCACGGTTGAGCAAGTCCCGACAACTCATCGATTACTGTACACTCCGTAGCGTCAAGTGTTTGATTAGAAGCCTCTCTGAAGCTTCTTCTATGGAAGCCAAATGCGAATAGTCTCCCGCGCCGAAATCAGGCAGTCGGCGAATTTGCTTTGTGCATCCCACACAACAACGCTGGCACCGTCGCGTAGTGCGGCTGTTTGCTCGGTTTGTGGAGGGACGACCGTAACGTGCCGAACCACTCTCGCTGCTGGGACCTTGCGGAGCGTGATCTCGTAGCTGCCGCCCTGCGTTGTCCCAGGTTTGATCATGCAACAAAATTGCGGCAACAAGCGGCGATTGCCTTGGATGCTGAATCAATTCGTTACACTAAACCCCATGAGTCAATCACAGCCTAAGAAACCACTACACGGCATCACGCTGAAATCGATCCTCGAGTACCTGGTCGCTGAGTACGGTTGGGAGCGGTTGGGTAACCGCATCAACATCGATTGTTTTACCTGCGAGCCGAGCATCAACAGCAGTTTG
>JAPYTO010000154.1 GCA_029941865.1 Fuerstiella sp.
GCGTGATCGCATCACGCCATTGTTGTTTGGAATTGAAACTCATGATTTTCGATTAGGAACGAACCCAAAGGCTATTTCTCACCAGCGGTCGAGCGACTGTAGCACGCCGGTCGATCGTTTAGAAACTAAGTGGTGCTCAAACGAACCGGGAGTCCAATCCAATGAGGCAATCGGTGAAGATTCAACATGTCGGAGTCACACAAAGTGCGTTCAATTCGCCGCTTACTGGTCGTTCGTGTTTTTTGACCGGTCGCCTTATGCGTTGGGTTGGGTTGGGTGTCGATTTAGGAAACAGAAAGTTTTTACCCTGGACCCGTCAATTTGAAATGTGATGTTTCCAACGTAAAGTACGTTCGGTTCCTAACCAACCTCGGCGGCATCGGACCTGTCTACTGATTGGCGAAGACGGTTAATCAGGACTGCCATGAACGCCACTGATTCACTTTGCAAGAGGAATGAATAGTTTAGCGTCGATTGTTCTTCCGTTGTATTCGCGTCAGAATCGATGACACGTACACTCGGCTGTCTAAATGGCAGGATTCCAGCTTGCGAAGACATTGAGAATGCCGTCGTTGGTCATTCATTGTTTGCAAGCTGGAGGCATGCCTTACTTGTATTTCTGAGTTGCCCTGAAATCGATGAGGTTGGTGTTTCAGCAGCTTACAGCCGAAGGTGGCAGGCTGTCGATAAAGTCGTCAACTGCTGTTTGCTCAAGAGTTATTGTTTCTCCTTCGTTGAGGTGTGTTGTGAACCGATTATTCATTGTTGCTGCCTGCTCAGTCGTTGTCTGGTTCCGGCCATCTCACACCGCCGCAGAAGAACCCCGAACAGCCTTTGAGTGCCGATTTGTCGGCACGCCGATCGTCATTGATGGAGCGGGTGACGAGCCGGGCTGGCAACACGCGGACGTCATCGACCTGTTCTATCTGCCGTGGCTCCAGGAAGACGCTCATCCGGCCAAAGCGGGAACGAAGGCCCGGCTGTTGTGGGATCGAAAGTTCCTCTACTTCTTCGCCCGGATGGAAGACGACGATCTGTTCGCAGACATCGCTGAGCACGACGGTAAGACGTGGGACAATGATGTATTCGAAATGTTCTTCAAGCCGGCAAAGAACAAATCCGGGTATTTCGAATTTCACGTGTCAGCAGCCGGCACGGTCATGGACGTCTTTCGGCCGAAGCGTGGTGACGGAAAATTCAAAGAACATCTTGTCGACGGTGACTTTCACATCGAATCGAGCGTCGTCAGCACTGGCACATTGAATGTGCGAACAGACACCGACAAAGGGTGGGCCGTTGAAGGACGAATTCCGTGGCACGATTTCATGAAGGCCGGAGGTCGTCCGGTCATTGATGAAGAGTGGACGTTTGCCCTGTGCCGCTACGATTATTCTGTCAACGCTGTCGATCCGGAGCTGTCTACTTGTGCACCGTTGAAGTCACTCGACCACGCCGACTTTCATCACTACGAAGACTTCGCCAGCCTGAAATTCATCGGGCCACAACGACGGGACCTTGCTGCGGAAGTCGCAGACGTCCGACCTGATCGTTTGACGATGATGAAGCAGAATTGGCGAAACGTCGAGTCAAAGATCACAGGCTCCCCGGAACCACCACTCCCTTATGTTGCTCAGCGAACCTATCCGCAACTCTCGCTGGCAGCACCGATATTTGCAATCAACGAACCGGGGTCTCGTCGGTTGCTGTTTATTCAGCAGGGAAAGGTGTCGGTGACGGGCGAAGATCCGGGCAGCGGTGCATTCTCGGCCCTGTACGAGTTTCCTGAGGGTGGCATTGCTTACAGTATTGCCTTCCATCCGAACTATGCGGACAACGGTTACCTTTACGTCGGTTGGAATGGCAAGCGTGAAGGCGACGAAGAAAAGCACAGCGTGATTACTCGATTGACGGTTGAAAAGGCAACGCAGACGGTCGGTCCCAATTCGGCACTCGACATTATCTCGTGGGCCTCAAACGGGCACAACGGAGCAGCTCCGGCCTTCGGCCTTGACGGAATGCTCTACGTCACAAGTGGCGATGGCACGAGCGATTCTGACACCAATTTGACCGGGCAGGGGATGAATCATCTGTTGGCCAAAGTACTTCGCATTGATGTCGACCATCCCGACGATGACAGGCCGTACAGTGTTCCTGATGACAATCCGTTTTTCGGACGAAAAGACGTTCGTCCGGAAACGTATGCGATTGGAATGCGAAACCCGTGGCGGATGACCGTTGATTCCAGAACAGGCGATATTTGGGTTGGTAACAACGGTCAGGATTTGTGGGAGCAGGCTTATCTTGTAAAGCCGGGCGATAACTTCGGCTGGAGTGTGTATGAAGGCAGTCACGTCTTCTACGCAAACCGCGAACTGGGGCCGGCGCCGCACACCAAACCGACGCTTGAGCATCCTCATTCGGAAGCTCGATCGCTGACTGGTGGCGTCGTCTATTATGGCGAGCGGTTCCCTGATTTGCAGGGTGCATATATGTATGGTGATTATTCGACGGGCAAAATATGGGGTGCAAGGATTGTCGAAGGGCAGGTCGCCTGGCATCAGGAACTCGCTGATACCGCACTGCAGATTTCGGCATTTGCCATCGACGCGGACGGAGAACTGCTCATTGTTGATCACAACGCCAGGGAAGGCGGTTTCTATGAACTGCAGCCAAACGACTCGGAGTTAAGTCCTGATGACTTTCCACGAAAGCTCAGCGACAGCGGATTCTTTGCCGCCATAAAAGGCCATCAGACACATCCCGGTTTGATCCCATATTCGGTGAACTCGCCATTGTGGGCGGACGGGAGCTTTAAAAGCCGGCACATCTATATTCCTGCGGAAACTGAATCCAACGGTGAATCGAAACCGACTCAAATCAACTTCCAGACAAGCAGCAGTTGGGACTTTCCCGACGGAACGGTGGCCGTGAAGTCATTCGGACTTGAAGATCGTGTGGGAGACGCGAATTCACGGCGCTGGATCGAAACGCGTTTCCTGACACGTCATCAGGGCGAATGGGGCGGCTATTCGTATGCATGGAATGTAGATCAGACTGAGGCCGTGCTCGTTGAGAAAGAAGGCCGCGACGCAGTTTTCGCCGTGACTGATGCAGACGGCCAACAGCGCGAACACAAATGGCGGTTCCCGAGTCGAACTGAATGCATGGTCTGTCACAGCCGGGCGGCGAAGTTTGTGCTTGGCCTGTCTTCGATGCAGCTCAATCGCGAGCATGACTATGGCGGCGTAAAAGCGAATCAGCTGGACGTCTTTGAATGGCTGGGGCTGCTGAATGTTAACTGGAAGTCCGACCTGGATACGGCATTGAAAAGGGAGTTGTCCGTGGACGAAGCCGCTAAAGTTCAGGCACAGTTGAAAGTGGGCGGTGGGCAGCGCGGAGTCGCCAAAACAACCATGTTGGCTCGTGCCGGGAAACACTACGATCGTCTGGCCGATCCGTACGATGAAGCGGTCGATATGACACTGCGAGTTCGTTCGTATCTGCATTCCAATTGTGCTCAATGTCATGTCAACGCAGGAGGCGGCAATGCTCAGATACAGTTGGACATTGCGACAAATCTTGACAAGGCGAAACTGATTGACGTCGCTCCACTGCACGACAAATTTGGAAAAACCGACGTACGGCTTGTAGCGCCGGGTTCGCCTGAGCGGTCAATTCTGCTCCATCGGCTGTCAATCCGCGGTCGAGGTCAGATGCCTCAACTGGCAACCACGATCGTCGATCAGCGAGCGGTGGATCTGGTAACACGCTGGATTTCGGAGTTACCTCAGGAGCCTTCGGCACCAGCTGCCGCGCCTTGAAACAGGCGAGATTGACCAGCGTATTACAACGCAACGCCTAGGCAAATTATGTAGGCTGGGCCCCGCCATGTGCACTCGACGAGTTCGGTTTTCGGATTCCCGTTCGCCATCGCCGTAATTTTCCGACTCTACATTCTTTCACGTCCCTCAAACAGGGAAAGCCTGTCACCGATTCGCCACCTCCCGTATGACGTTGAGACCGTCCAACTCGATAAAGTCGTCATTTCGTCACATGTTGGTGGACTGATGAAATCGTTCGAACGAAAAGCGGCCTAGAAGTCACAGATAATTCAGTCCAGTCTGCAATATCGAATCGGCGATTCGCTGATTTTCCCGGCTTGCACACATTAATTGTACCGCGCGCGGCAGCGGGAGCATGCGCCGTCACGAAATCCCGAGCCACAACCGGCCTGCCGGATTTTGTAACGCTGAGGCAACTCACCGGCCTGAAGTAAGCCAGCCAACGAATCAACTACGAAAGGCGCGAAAGACACGAAAAGAACCAGCAGGTCCGTTACCGCAGAAGACATAAGCCATCGTTCTGCCGTTTGGAAAGACAGCAATGATAATGGACACAACGGCCCGGTCGAACACGTCGAATGGGAATTGGATGTCGCGGTACGCGCCGGTGCAAAAATCGGCCTTGAATTCGAACTCGATTCGACAGTCTGCCAGCTGGTTCGGCGGAGATTCAACACGTCCGAGCCATTCAAAGGGCTTGCAATTCCCCGCTTACTGGACGTTCGAGTTTATTGACCGGACGCCCTGTGATGCTGAATGGTGTTTTCGCCCTTGATCTGGTCCCCAAGAAGGCAGCTGGAACGGCAGCAGGTTTTACTGGTCTGTTTGGCTACGTCGGTGGCTCTGTGTCGGCGAATGCCTTATTCGGTTATGCCGTCGATCGCGGCGGTTGGGATGCAGGTTTTTCGATCATTGCTGGCGCGTGCGTCGTAGCAATCATCCTGACCGCGCTGACTGTGAGAGCAGAGGCTGCCAGTCGAGCGTGATTCGGAAACCCGCAATCTTCGAAAGAGAAAAAGACAACTCACGCTCAGGCCCAATCCGTTTCGACACCTTGCTGGCGAAGGAATTTCTGGAAATCGCGGAGCAATTGCCGGTTCGCTCGAATCGCTTGCGGCGTCTGTTTCCGCTTCAAGGCGAAACTCGCCATGCATCCGACGGCTTCGCCGATTCCCCACTCGACCGGGTGTAGACGGTAGCAGCCGCTGGTGATGTGCGTCGTACCGATGTTCTTGCAGGCCGGAAACAGATTCCGCATCCGAACCGGCAGCAGCGAACCGAGTGGAATCTGAAACGGAAATGTTTGGAAGTCGATGTAATTGTCGCCGCCGGAACCGGGATGCAGGTCGATCGCGTAACTGCCGACGCCGACCGAATCCGCGAACACTGCGGCGTGAATCTCTGAGACCGATTTTCCAGTCACGATGCTCCGATTCTCGCGGCCGACGTGTTCTTCCAGTACCGTGAACTCCGCCTGGATGCGACGCGATTCGCGGACGTACGGCGCTTTCGCCAGACCGTCCTGCGTGCCCATCAGGTCAGGGAGAAGCCGCAGTCCGGGAAACCCCGTTCCGCCGTCGGGGCGAGGTGCTTCCGTCTGTAACCAATACAGCAGCGAGAGACTCAATTGTTTGGCACGCGCAATATGACGCGACGCTTCATCATCCGACACACCGACCAGATTGCCGAGCAGATAATCGTTTTGTGGCCAGTTGATCAGACTGATGTCACCGGCAAACCGACTCGGTTCAAACAGCGAACGGTCGATCATCCGCCGATACGTCCAGAGATTCAACGTTCCGTCGACGGATTTGCCGCCGTTCGGATCGAAGCCGAGTCGTTTGGGTTTGCCAGAACGCGGATGAGTGTAAGTCAGATCCAGCAGCTTACCCGGCCAAGGGGGCGTGAGCTGCGGAACGAAGTCGCGCCAGAAAGCATATTCCTCTGGTCGGTCGATGGTGTGATTCTCGCCGCGCAGATGATCGACCGCGAAGCACATCGTGAAGGACTGCTGATTGTCCGCGTTCGCGGTTTCACCCGCATGAAGTTCGTTCGTCGCCGAACGGGCTTCGGAACCAGTGACAAATTCGGTATTCGTCAATGGCAGCACGTCACCCAGTTCTGTGGCGTCCACGAAGTACGTCCCGCGCAGGACCTGTGAGTCGCCCGTCTTTGTCGAGCGAACGCTGACAGCGAGAACTCGATCGCCATCAACATCTGCCGCGGTAGCGACATGTTCGTGCAATACGACGAGCTGACCCGATTCCTCGAATGGCGCCAGCCATTGTTCCAGAACGGCCAGCGAGACACGTGGCTCAGCACACAATCGGGAGACATTGCCGTTACCAGGGTTCAGTCGCGGATTTTTTCGCGCGACATCGGTCAGCGGGTAGTTGTCGGAATAGTATTTCCGGATGCGAGATCGAAGTTCACGGTAAGACTGATTTGCGCCAGTCGTTTCAATCAGGTGGTGTTCGTCTGGCGGAACACCCTGACTGGTGAGTTGTCCGCCAATCCAGTCCGTCGCCTCGGTCATGACAACCTTGAGTCCATTACGCAGAGCACCAATGGCCGCCGCACAACCACCCAGTCCACCGCCGATAATCACGATATCCGCCGCGTGCTCTTTTTCGGCACCAGCAAACGATGGCGAAAGCGACCCCGCCATCGCACTGAATGCAACGGTTGAACAAAAGCGCCGGCGCGTGTGATAATTGGGACTCATACGATTCCCTTTCAACTTTCAGCGTAAATGAATCGAATGGCGAAACGGCAGCTACTACTGCGGTTGCAGCAGTAGCTGCACGCCGTCGACGACAACGAAGCCATCCGTATTTCGGTTCGATACTGTCACAATCATGGAATCGTTGATGTGAAATTTCCCAAGGGACGAACCGACCGCAGAGCCTTCGCGCTGGCGCTGGTTGACGGCCATCTCTTTCGTGTCTTCGCCTACCGAAACCGTCACCGGAGTCTTTGTGGATCGATTGCCAGACGCGACGTACAGCAGCCTGACTTCGTACGTGCCGGACTTTGGGACATTAATTTTGAAGGTCGCCGTTTTTTTGCCCTTGCCATTGTTACCATCGTGAAGGTAAGTCCGGCCACAGACAGGAGACAAAGCGCCTGACGTCCACGAGCCCGTTGTTTGTGCGTCCGCATCATCAGTAACCAGTCCGGGAAGCGTCTTCGCAGGTTTTCGCACAGACTTGTCATCCCAGCCCAGCCGCTGCCCGTCGCGTTCCAGTTCGGCCTTCAGCGTCGCATAGTCCACATCCTGCACAGCAATATCTTTGTCGATTGCCATGGCCGCGGCGGTTCCGGCGCTCTGGCCGAGAATCATGAACACCGGTTCCATCCGAATCGAACCATAGGCAACGTGTGACGAAGAAAGACAGACCGGCACCAATAGGTTCTCACATTCATTCTTCCGTGGAACGATGGAACGGTACGAAACGGGATACGGCTTCGGAAATCCATGCCCAAAACCGCCTTCGTTGCGCACAGTCTGAACGCCGTTTTCTTCCACGACCACTCGCTGACAGAAGTGTGAATCCATTGGATACGAAGCCAGACCCACAGAATCTTCAACGACCCGCCGTGATTCGCAGTCCGCCTGTGTGACGACATAGTCAGACACCATGCGACGGCCTTCGCGCACATACAACTGATGGGGCCAGAATCCTGATTCCTGAAACTCCTGCGGATCGAGTCCCCAGGCACTCACCCGCGCCTGGAGTGCTTCCGGAACGCGAGGATCGTTTGCCAGGAAGTACATCAGCCCCTGCTGATAGTTGACGTGGTCCTGAAACATGCGTTCGCGCAGTTCGTGCAATTTGCGAAACGGCATCGGAAGTCCACGGCGTGGCGGAGGGAGTTTGGTAATCGAACCTGGCTTGTACGTGCCGTCGGGCCAGCGATAACTGCCGCCGACATAATCGGACGAGAAACTGCCGGCGTTGTTGCTGTCGCCCTTCCTCATCTGAATCGGCCCGTCGGTCAGCGAATCGGTCGTGTAATTCAGACGCCACTCGATGCGGTCATCGGAATTCAGGAAGCGAGACAGCAGAGCGTAGCGATGGGCGTCATATTCACGAGGTTTCGGGAACGCGATTCTGTCCGCATCGCGTGAAAGTTGAATTCGGAAATTGTAAGCCTGCACTTTGAAGTCGCCGTCGCCCGGTTTTCCATGAGTTTCGGCGGCGATTTCGGGCAGCAGCCCTGACGACGGATCATGCGGAATGACGTAGGGACTCAGTGGCAGTCGGCAAAACTGATACACGTTTTTCCACGACACCGTTTGCCATTGCCCCCCCAGAGATTCGTCGTAGGCTGCCGCAGGTTCTCGTCCCACGCGGTAGGAAACATGCGCAGCGGCCAGCAGGTCGCCTTCATAAGTACTGTCCACAAACAGGGCCGCCCGAACGGTCTCTCCGGTTTCCATGGTGGCAGACACCAATCTGTGCTGCTGCATCTCCACGGAGCTTAACGCACGTGTCAGAAGAACCCTGACCCCCGCCTCATCCAGCATTTTTCGGAACAGTGTTTCCGCCTCCGACGGACGATAGTCGCGAGCTTTGCCGATACGGTTGTAGAATTCCAGAGCCAACCCGCCGATGGAATCTTTCCTGCCGAGATCCGTCGCTGTCAACCCTCCGGACGTCATTCCCCCGACGTGCCGGTTGAAGGACAGCAAAACGGCTTTCTTCCCTTCGCGCGCGGCCTGAATGGCAGCCGTCACACCGGCCGGTGTTCCTCCATACACGGCAACATCGCACTCGATCAACTTCGGCTGCCCAGGCTTCACTTGTTCGTAGTAGCGTGGCCCATCAGCGGCAGTTACCTCGCTGACCCAGGCCAGATACGAGACACCACTGAAAACCACGGAGATCAGCCATACGACTTGATTTGAAACTTGTTTTCGGCTGGTCATGGATTTGCTATTCTTCTGTGACGCAGACATGCAGTCGCGTGGTTGCAGTGACGCCATCGTTTCGGCTGCGCTGAACGCTGACGATGTAGTCACCTGGTTGCTGATAAGTGTGATGTGCAATGGCGTAGCCGTCGGCGGCCTGCTGGTCGACGTTGCCGTCTGATTTCACTGTAACGGGAGGACTGCCGTCCCCAAAATTCCAGACCTCATTTCCCTCCTGATTTCGGAACGATCGAACCTTGAACGTAATTGGCTCATTCACCCTGTTGTCGAATGTCGGCCAGTACGCTGCGTGAATCCCTGGGACGTAGTGGTCCGGCTGGTTCGGATCAAGAACATGGACATCGGCAAAGTCATAGTCGATGTTTCCGGCCCGATCGGTGACCTTCAGAATTTCGCTGAAGACGCCGGGCTGGTTGTACGTGCGAGTGACTCTCGCGCCGGTCGCCGATGTGCCGTCCGAGAACGTCCAGTCATAGCTTTGAATGCTGTCCGTGGCGCTCCAGGACTTCGCCCCGTCCAGAACGGCGTCGGTACCGGCGATCAGAAAACTCTTTCGACGGGCGTTCGCCACCAGCTTCGGCCGATACTGACGGCGATAGGCTTCCCACAGAAACGCATAACCCGCCTGAGTGCCCCATTTGCCGGACGGCTGACGACTCTTGATCTCAAAGTGCAGATGCGACCAGCCGCCACTTGATCCCCTCTTACCAAGCAGACCAATCTCTGTTCCCTGGTGTATGGTCCGGCCGGGCCTTATCGCGTCGTTGATCTTGTGCAGGTGACTGTATCGATAGTACCATCCGCGTTCGTCTTTCAGGTATACGACATCGGATCTCGGTGCGACCGGACTCTTGCCCTCTCCATATTGCGCCGCGGCTCCGCCTTTCAGCAGATATTCCGGCAACACATCGTCACCTGCGGAAACGACAACAGCGTCGGTCGCCGCGATCACTCTAACCTGTCGTTCCGAACCGCCGATGTCCAGGCCGCTGTGATAGTAGATCTTCGGGAGAATCTTTGTTCCACCATCGACCGGTTCGTTGTCAAACCACGTTCGCGTCGCGAACCACCGCTGATCCACGGGATAAACCAGCGAACCGGGCTTCACCAACGGAGATTCCTTCGGCCACAAACGCAGCCTTGCGTCTTTGTCCAGCCCCCAGAACGTCGGCGTGCCGTTGGCGTTGTATCCTTGGGTGATCGAACAGTCGATCTGCACTCCGGCAACTCGCTGCGGCAGATTGTACATCCCCGATTCAATCGCGATCTTCACGCCATTGACCTGCACTGTCACCATCGCACTGCGAACCGCCTGACGAACAGGATCGCGAGTTTCCTGCAAGTCCACCAACCTGACGTCAACCTTCTGTCCGTTGCAGAGTTCCACGGTTGTCGATTCACCGACAGTCAGGTCGACAACGCGAACGAGCGGCGTGAGCGCTGGAGCATCCGCAGCGTGTAAGTCCACTTGCAAGCCGCAAGCAGCCAACATTGGCAGCAGGAACGAGGGCAGCAAGGCGAGGTTTTTCATGATTGGTTTCCGTGGCATTTCGTTCTCCCGTCGTAACAAATCAGGGCGTCTCAAGCCCCGGCCGAATGAAGGCTTCCGTAAAGCTGCGGTCGTACTGGTTGCTGCCTGCTCGCGAAGTCATCAGCAACAGATCTGTGACGGTTGCTTCGACGATCACGGCCAAAGCAAAGGGGGTACCGGCGTCGCGATTTTCTCCAGGTGGCGGCTACGGCAAGGTCGGTCTCGGGTTTTGGGAATCTGTATTCGACGTCCTATACGATCAACTCGCGGAACCCCTCAAAATGTTAACGAACTACTTGCCGCGACTCACTTCCGCTCGATGAGCTTCATCATGTCGTCGGTGATGGGCATGACTTCGAAGTCTTTGAAGAACATTTCGCAGTCGGTGCCACCGTGCATTTGCAGGCCGAGCTTGCCTGTTTTCTCGCACGCTTTGTCGACGATATCCGAGGTGCAGAATCCGTTGAGCGTCTGGACCAGGCGGTCGCCGTACGCGGCGGTGCAGGTCGTGTTCCAGTGGTCATCCTTGTTTCGGACCTTTTCGATGAACTCGTCGTTCGTGACGACCCAGCCGCGACCTGGAATCGTCTTGCCGTCAACAATTCCGGCGGTGTGCCAGAGGGCGGAGTCCTTGCCGTTGTTGGCGATTTCATTTTGGAAGCCGCGCAGCACCCACGGGGCGCTCGTTTCCTCGGCGCGGAAATACAAGGCGCTGTTGCCTCCGTGCATCCGATACGTAACGCGAGCGATGAAGTTGTCGTAATTCTTCTTGGAGATGACCAGCCCGTCCTTACCCTGGCTCATGGAGTGGACGCCATGCAAAACGCCGTCTTCGGTAAAAGACCATTCTTCCGGGAGAACAAACCTGGCATTGGTGAGTTGGTAGTTGCCATCGTCGGTTTTGACGAAGAACGGATCCCACTTGCTTTCGCCCAGATCCTTGACGCGGATATTTCTCCAGGCGACAGAGCCGGACTTTCCGGCGTGAATCTGCAGTCCGAAAAATCCCTTCATCGAGAAGCTATCGAACAGATCGACGACCAGCTTGCCGTTCAGCCAGGTCTTGATGGACGGCCCGACGCACTGAATTTCCACGTCGTTCCACTCGCCTTCCTTACAGCTTGCCTGAGCGGCATCGAGACGATCCTGGGGAGTGTGGGCATCGAGCCAAACGATGCCAAATTTGTGGCCGCGACGCCCTTCATCGTAGATGCGGCCGGTCGCGTCGCCAGCAGGACGCATTTCGTACTGATAGCCGTAAACTCGCTCGCCATCGCCTTCCGAACGTGCGGCGGAGCGGAACTGGACGCCGGAATTCCCGGCTTCGAGGAATTTGTATCGCAGCTTCAGAACGAAGTTCCCAAATTTCTTTTGCGTACACAGGAATGTATTGCCCGGCGTATTCGGCATGCATTTCCCGACGATCGAGCCACCCTCGACTTCGTATTCCGCTGATCCACCATGTTTGTCCCAGCCGGTCAGGTCAAGGCCGTTGAACAGGGAGGTGAATCCATCCTCGACGTCCGCCGCCGACGCGGTCAGCCCGCAGGACGCCAAAAGTCCGATCACCATAGTCGCTACAAAAAGGTTTCTCATCGTTGTCTTTCCTGGAAGGGTTACTCGTGGATGGGGATGCTGATTCCGAACCCCCTGATTTTCGGCTCGTCGAGGATCGCGTCACGCGTCGATTGCCAACGTTCCAAAGCACCTATTTACCATTAAATCGGTAAAATCCAATGACCCGAAGGTGGGCTAGCGTCCGGTTCTCGTTAACCAACTCATTGGTCGTTCCTTACTTCAGCAGCCACTCGCTGGCCGCAGCTTGCTGCTGTGCGGCCTCGCCGGTGAAGGTGGCCAGTCCATCGGGCTGGGAAGCGGCTTGATACGCGGCGGTGATCGTCGCAGGCTGTGAGCCCTCGCCGGCCAGCCATAGTGGGCGCGGAGCCTGCAGTGCGATCAGGCCTGGCAGATCGAGATACTTTGCTCCACCAGGCAAGAACATCGGATCACGATAGTCGAGCACCTGGCCGAAACGAAACCCCTGGGTATCGATCGCGCTGCGGTCAATGGCATCGTCAGCGAGTCCGCCGGCAGCGGCAACGATGGGGCCAGTGCCGTGCCATCCGACAATGGCAACGCTTTTTAGATCTGGGTTCGGACAGGGGCCGGAGTCCGCGTGACGCAGGAAACTCACGATGCTCAACACATCGTGCACGCGCTTCGCAAACAACGCGTGGTTGTAGCCAAACGTGTAGCCAGCGAATTCTCGGGGATTCGCAACGACGTGCGTCTGCTTCACCGCTTCGCCACCCTGCAGGAACAGATCGGCGCCCAATACGGCCGAGCCCGCTTGAACCAGCTTCATCGCCGCGGGGTTCACGTTGCCGTCGTCACCGCAAACGGCGGCCTTGCCCGCATCATCGAGCCAGATGACAACGCGACCGTTCCATTGCTTGGGACACAGCCAGACGACGTTCACTTCTTCGCCGTGGGTCTTGTTAAGCAACGCGCCGGTATGTTTCACATAGTCGCCGCGATCCTGCTTTTCTTTGCGTGCCCATGCCTGGTCGCCCGCATTGGCGTACGTGCGGCCGATCAGCACCTCAGCGGCCGGGCGGATGACGTTTTTCAAGCCTTCAGCTGTCGCTGCCGCAGCTCGGAGTTGCCGCTCGGCGTCTTCGGTAAACCATGTCAGCAAGCTGCGTTCGAAATCCGGATCAGCGGCCTTCGGTGCGGGATGTTTGTCGTCCCAGACCGTGAGCTGCTCGGGCGGCAGTGGATCAAAATCGTGCTCGATCACGGGTGCCTGCGAACCGAGCTTGAAATGTTTATTCAAGAACGTGTAGAAAGCGGAGCGCGTGACCGCGTTGTAGTTGTGCGGGAAGTGCTCACCTCGTTTCAGAATGACGTTGTTCGGCTTGCCGTACGCTGCGTAGAGCTGCTGCAACTCAGGGAACCCCTTGGTGGCCATCTCTTTGGTCCAGTCGTTCGCAGAGTTCATGCCTTGTGGCCTCGGCGCAGCCAACGCGGCGAACTCGACATTGCCCGTATTCACACGCAACAAGCTCGCGTTCTCGCAGGTGCAGCCACCCTGCATCGCAGTGCTGACCATGACGACGGGAAACGAGAGTTTGATGCGGTCGTCGATCGCCGCCAGTATCATCGTCTGAGTGCCGCCGCCGCTCGCGCCGGTGACGGCGACACGTTGCGGGTCGACCTCCGGCAGGCTGAGCAGAAAGTCCAGTCCGCGGACGGCGTTGAGCGTTTGCAGGCCCATGACATTCTGGCAATGCGCCTCGGCCTGCGGGCTGAACAGACCCCAGCCCCGCGTCTTGTTCATCTCCGGGCGCTGTTTCGCAAACCCATGGACAAGTTCACGCGAGAGCTGAATCGAATCGGAATCGCCAAGCATGTCCCACTGCCATACCACGCAGCCCATCAAGGCCAGTTGGCGACACTGCGACTGGTAGGTGCTGCGCCCGGCACTCTCAAAACGCTCCGCGCCGTCGGCGATTAGATTGCGCAACTTGCTCTCGGGCGTTATGTCCAAACGCGCATCCTTGCGGTGGCCGTGCGCGAGCATGACTCCCGGCAGCTTACCCTGGATGTTTGTCGGGCGGTACAGATTGCCTGTGACGAAAAAACCGGGTACGCTCTCGAAATAGACCTTCTCCACCGTGTATCCATCGCCCTCGATCTTACCGTGAACCACCGGATTGAGAGGTGTCCTGGTCGGCATCGGCCAGAGACCGGTCGCCACCAGAATCTGTCGCCGGACGTATTCCCTGCGTCGTTCCCACTGGTCGAGCGATTCCGGCGGATTGAATGGGAAATAGCCGTTCAGATCCTTGAGCGGCTGATGGCGGACGTCTTCGGCGGAAGCCGTCACAGTGACGCACAGCAGAACGACGAGAGCGATGAAGTGTTTCATGGTTTGATATTCCTGTTCTTTCAAGCAGTTTCCCGAAACCGTTGCCGGTGCCAGACTGATTTTTCTTTCGCTTGTTTCCCTTAGGCATGCGACGAAAGGCGTTTCAACCTACGTTGGCTCCACCTGGCTGGCTAGTTTCAGGCGACGGATGGACAATCTTTCCAGCATCTCGTTATCGATCTCGACGCCGATTCCCGGACCGCATGATACACGTACGAAGGCACCGGACCGACCGAACTGCTCGATATCTACGAAGTACCCCAACGTCTCCTAAGCGAGTTTTATGCCAATGTCTGTGGGATACGTACAGCCGGGCAGCGGGGCCAGCGCGAACTCGCTCGCCATCGAGATCCCCGCACCGGTCCGACGGTCACACCACAATGGCACCTGACGCGCGGCACCAATCGTAATTCAACCTGGCCTGCGACAGCCCACCCACGCGTCCAACCTTGATATTCACAATCTGGCAGGCTCCCAGCGTCACGGCATTTCCGTCCATCGTCGCATCATCATACACCCCTTCGTCCAGACACAGCGGGGTGGTCAACCGTACCAACCGTTTAGTCGTGAGCAATGTGATTCGGCTGTGCAGTCAGCACTGAGAGATGTCCTCGTCGACAAAAATGCAACACCCAGTGCACGCGTTTCAGCAGCAAAAGAGTTCAAAAGTCTGTACGAGAATGAGGACTTTGGGGGTGACGATGAAGCCCGGTGCAGTCACTACGAATCACTTTGGAGTCGTAAGATACGAGCAGCGTCGCAGGTCAGCACAGAAGCGATGGTTGAGATACGTGACTACGTGGATAGCGTCGACTTTGACATGTTCGCGATAAGCGAGCGAGAGGTTGAGATACTGGAGGAGAGGGCGGCAACTAACAGATCCGCGAAATGAAACAAAGTCCCCAGCGTGTGGCCAGGAGGCTGTCACAGAATATGCTTGGCAGTCGTGGAATGTCTGGTTGAGTGGTACGTGTTGGAAGTGAGCAAGTTTCTTTATCTAATCGTCATCGCGCCAAGCCAGAAACGAACGCAAATTTATTGATCTTATTACCGCCGAAGCCGTTATAGGGAAGGAGGCTGTCAATGAGGCATCACTGGAGGGAATGACAGCAATCGCGGCCTTCAGCTTGGAAGGCTGGACGTCCGTGTTTGAGGAAGACGATGTTGCAGTCGCCACCTCGTATGGTCAGCCCTGTCACTCGTCAGTTGGCAGATCACTCAGCAAGAGTCGGAGCGAATCTGGTGAGCTTGCGAATTAATGCGGACACAGCCAGTTCAGCAGGGAAGACATTCTGCTGGTGACAAGTACCGCGAAAGCGATTTATCGAAAGCACTCTGCCCGGCGGTCATGACTGAGGCAAGTACAGCACTGTGTAGAAGAATTAACCCGAGGAGATGCAATGGCGAGCGTAAACAAAGACAGCAAGGGATGGCGTGTGTTGTTCGTGGATCCGAATGGAGACAGAAAACAGCTGCGTCCTGGTAAAGGAACGAATAAGGCCACTGCACAGCAGGTCGGGCGCCATGTCGATGAACTGGTGGCGTACGTGTCGTCCAAAGGCACATTGGCGCGCCAAACAGCGATGTGGCTCGGTGAGATCGGTGACACACTGCATGCAAAGTTGGCGAAAGCGGGACTGGTGGAGCCTCGGCATTCGGGCACGTTGGCGGAATTTATTGCTGGCAACATTAGCAGTCGCTCAGAATTGAAGCCGAGAACTATTGAGCTGCTGAGACAGGTCGAACACAACTTGGTAGGGTTCTTTGGTTCATCAAGAAAGCTGCGAAGTATTACACCGGCTGACGCTGCCGACTTCCGGCGGTGACTGAAGAGTGACCAGCAGCTTGGCGAGAATACGATTCGTCGACGCTGTGGCCGTTCCCGTCAGTTCTTCGCTGCTGCAATCAAACGTCAGGTCATCGATCAGAACCCGTTTGACGGAATGCCGGTGACGGTTCAGGCAAATAAGTCGAGAGAACACTTCGTATTTCGTGAAGACACAACCAAGGTTCTCGAGGCATGTCCAGACGCTGAATGGCGGCTGATAGTATCACTGTGTCGGTTTGGTGGACTGCGGTGTCCATCTGAGATTCTGGAGCTTCGACGCGAAGACATTGTCTGGGATCAGAACAGGATTCTTGTGACAAGCCGGAAGACTGAGCACCACGCCGGACACGAGACAAGAGTGATCCCGCTCTTCCCTGAACTCGTTGAGCCACTGAGAGACGTGTTTGAACAGGCTGCAGAAGGGGCCGTTTACCTTATCACTCGATATCGCAGTCAGAACAGCAATCTGCGAACGCAGTTCAACCGCATCGTGCGGCGGGCTGGTCTGAAGCCGTGGCCCAAGCCATTTCAGAATTGCAGAAGTACGCGGGAAACGGAATTGATGGAGTCATATCCGGCACACGTTGTCTGCGCCTGGATCGGCAACAGCGAAGCCGTGGCCAGAAAACATTATCTGCAGGTGACAGATGAACACTTCCAGCGAGCAGCTGATGAAAAGGTGGCACACCAGGTGGCACAGAAGGCATCCGAAACGGAGCGAACAGTGAAACGTGCCAATGAAAAGACCCGCGATAAACACAATGTTTTTCGCGGGTCTGGTGATTAGTTCGCCACTGTTCGTAGTGGTTTAGCTCCCCGTGCCAAACCCTCTTCGTAACGACTCGCGCGCGACCCGATTGCGGAAGTCGTGAAATGGCAACGCTTTACAAAAGTTCGAGTCCTCCACGGTGGCTCGGAGGTAACCAACCCTCCTCGAACTTTTTTGAACGGGGTTAACAGCAGGCGCGACATCTGGCGAGTACTCGCGCCGAATGCGAAGGCGCCAGGCCGATAATAAGACTGACTCAACCTCCGAAAATGGCGCCGCCCAGGACGAATCCAAAACCGGCCAAACGCGCCCACCGGGTCGAGGCAAAAAGACCGTCAAAAAATCCAGCAAATAGTCCACTTCAATTCAAAACCCCTGGCCGGTTTTAACGCGCCCACTGACATTCACGTAATCCGA
The DNA here is from genome assembly GCA_029941865.1 of Fuerstiella sp. Taxonomy (GTDB): domain Bacteria; phylum Planctomycetota; class Planctomycetia; order Planctomycetales; family Planctomycetaceae; genus Fuerstiella. The sequence continues at coordinate 17,255 of JAPYTO010000154.1, forward strand.
CACTTCCTTCTCTATGGCCGCTTTCAACATTTTCTGAGCCC
>JAPYTO010000155.1 GCA_029941865.1 Fuerstiella sp.
GTGTTGGGGGATTTACCATGACTGTCTGGAACCTGCGTTCCAGAGCACTGTCTTTTTCGACGTACTTTCGGTACTCGTCGAGCGTCGTGGCGCCAATGACCTGCAGTTCACCACGACTCAGTGCCGGCTTCAGCACGTTGGACGCGTCGATGGCCCCTTCGGCTCCACCTGCACCGACTAACGTGTGTAATTCATCGATGAATAGAATTGTGTTCTTGGCGCGACGAACCTCATTCATTACGGCTTTGATGCGTTCTTCGAACTGACCGCGGTATTTGGTACCGGCCACCATCATTGCCAGGTCCAGCACGATGATGCGCCGTTCTGCCAGCAGGTCGGGAACAAGTCCGTCGACCACCATCTGGGCGAAGCCTTCGACGATGGCTGTTTTGCCGACGCCGGCTTCTCCCAGCAGGACCGGATTATTCTTCTGACGACGACAAAGGATCTGAATCACACGTTCGATTTCGCGTTCACGACCGATGACGGGATCCAGCTTGTTCTGTTTTGCGAGTTCGGTGAGGTCTCGCCCGAAACTATCGAGGGCAGGTGTCTTGCTGCGAGAACCACTGCGCTGTGAGCCGCCTTCGGCGCGTTCACTGGGAGGACCGCCTTCAGCGGATTCCAGACCGTGTCCCAACAGGTTTAGAACTTCATCACGGACGTCATCCAGTTTCATACCCAGATTCATCAGGACCTGAGCGGCAACACCTTCCTGTTCACGCAACAGGCCGAGCAGCAAATGTTCCGTACCGACGTAGTTGTGATTCAGATTTCGAGCTTCCTCCATCGCATACTCGATGACCTTCTTGGCCCGAGGCGTCTGAGGAAGCTTGCCCATGGTGACCATGTCCGGCCCCGTTTGAACAATTTTTTCCACTTCGATGCGAATCTTGCGGAGGTCAATATCGAGGTTCTTCAGGACGTTCGCAGCGACGCCCGATCCTTCCTTGACCAGTCCAAGCAGAATATGCTCGGTCCCGATGTACTCGTGATTAAACCGCTGAGCCTCCTGGTTCGCCAGCTGCATGACCTTGCGAGCTCGATCGGTAAAACGTTCGTACATTGGTTTTTCCTCTTCCGTTTGTGTTCTCAGTGAACAGATGTGCCGTCCGATGACAGTACTGTTGTGATTTCGCCGACCTGAGCCGGAAATCTGTTCGTTTCAAGTTACGATAGTCTAGCGCCGAATCACTTGTTCGGTGAGAAAACGGTCTTCATGTCGTGCCTTTTGCCGAAACAACGATGCCGGTTATGACGATGTCAGGAACAGCGATGTGGGTGACAACGTGACCATCGCTTCAGGTGAGCGTTATCACCACGTCCGTTGATAAATCTCGCCTTCACAGGTGATTCCTTCGACATCGCCGATAGAATTCGTGCAATGTGACACGCCACTATGACAGAGACCACCACCGTTCTTCCGATCTGCGAATGCCGTGCCGGATTCTAGGAATGCGGGCAATCTGCGACAAGAGAGCGATTTGTATCAAAACGTTGATTGGAGGGTTTTCTCCAGTGATCTGAATTACTTTCACAATGCCGGAGTTTTCCCTCGATGAGTGTTTTTTCTGATACAACTGCGGCTTCGTACCAATTAAACTTCCCGGATCGAGCATTTGCGGACGAACTGTCCGATCGCCGGCATTCACATGCAATATCGCCCCATCACGCCCTCGTGCGAACGAATCCTGCAGCGATTTTCCGCCGGGGCTCAGGGTCTGGCTGACGAGTTACCGGCACCCCGGCATCTGGTGGCCGCACTTCTTGCAGAAGAATCGCTGGGAGCCCAACGCCTGAAGGATCTCGGAATCACCTCGTCAAATGTCCTGTCAGGAAGAAACGAGAAGCAGCCATCGACTTCGGCTGAATCCCCGGAAGACTTTCCCCCGCTGGAAACTGCCTTCGCCTCTCCACCGGACTTCAGCGGTAAAGCCCTGGCATCTGCCTGGTGTCACCCAATCGTTGAGCGGGCGTTCGCGATTGCTCGCCGAACGCATGGCGCCGACGAAGTCTCCAGCGAACACCTGCTCCAGGCGATGGTCGAGATCGACGGTCCGGTCAGAAATATCCTTGTTTCGGTCGGAGTCGACACCACGACAGTGCTCGAACAGCTGCACGGGCAGGACAGTTCGGAAGGTTCGCCGCAGGCACTGAAGGTCGACTTCGAACTGATTCTGGAACCGACTTCACTGCCGCAGACGCCACCGTCAGTGAGGATGTCAGCCGCACCGATTGAATTGGAGACTCCGACAGCCGGGCCATCGGAATTGTCCGGTCGCCCCACTGACGATGTCCCGCCGCGAGTGCTCGCAATTGTGGACGCGAATCTGAACCGTGCCCGGGAAGGCCTTCGTGTGCTGGAAGATTTCGCCCGCTTCGTGCATCGCGACAAAGACGTGACGTGCGAGTTAAAACAGTTGCGTCATTCGTTGGTTGCGTGCGAATGTGAGCTGCGGCGCGAGATCTCCGATCTGATGGGGCACCGAAACACAACCGCCGATGTGGGGACCGGTATTACAACGGCGGGGGAATCCCGTCGACAATCGTTGACCGATGTGGTGGTCGCAAACGCTCGCCGAATTCAGGAATCGCTTCGCAGCCTGGAAGAGTTTGGCAAGCTTCTGAGTCCGCGGTTCGCCATGCAGGTCAAGCAACTTCGGTATGCGAGTTACGATCTTGAGCAGCGTCTCACCGTCGAAACTGCAGGCGGACCTCAGGGGGGCGTCGATTCGCGAGAGCAGCGGATGTCTCGACTGGAGTCTGCGCAACTCTACGTGTTGATCACCGAAGCTAACTGTTGTCTGAATTGGCGGGACGTCGTTGAAAAGTCGCTGGCGGGCGGCGCCGATGTGGTGCAACTGCGTGAGAAGTCGCTGTCACACGATGAAATCGTTCGTCGTGGCAAATGGATTTCAGCCGCCTGCAAAGCTCACAATGCGTTATTCATTTTGAATGATCAGTGCGAACTTGCCGTCGCTGCGTGTGCCGACGGCGTCCACATCGGACAGGAGGACGCAATGGTTGCGGAAGCACGTCGAGTCCTTGACGTGTCGATGTTGCTGGGTGTGTCGACCCATAACATATCTCAACTGTTGCACGCGTGCGGCCAGGACGTCGACTACCTTGGTGTCGGTCCCGTCTTCCCTTCCAGCACAAAATCCTTTGACACGTTTCCAGGGACGCGATTCGTTGGCGCGGCGGCTGAGTCCGCGGATCGGCCGTGGTTTGCAATCGGTGGTATCGACGCTGCGAATCTTGATGTCGCGTTGCAGTCCGGCGCTCAGCGGGTTGCGGTATCGAAGGCCGTGATTGCGTCGAACAACCCCGAACAGGCTGCCAATCAGCTGAAGCAGACGCTGCAGCGCCCCGCAGTTGCGGCACTTCCGACTGTGCGTTTCGAACAGGGCTAAGTGTCACGTGTCTTATGTTTTACGAAAATCCAGGGCGGCGATGAAGACGCTGCAGTCTGTTTCTCAGGCGGCTCTCGATTTTATTTATCCGTGGACATGTCAGCTGTGCGGCTGCACAGACGAAGTGTCCCGTGGCGGGGCAACAGGTAACTTCTGCCGGGACTGTCAGGAGCAGATTTCCCCTGAGATTCTGAACAGCTGCGATCGCTGCGGTGCGGGCCTTGGGCCTTATGCTTCTGCGCCGGGTGGCTGCGTTCACTGTCGCAGCAAACCGATCCGGTTCGATTCCCTGACCTGTCTGGGAATGTATGAAGACGCGCTCAGAAAGGCTGTTCTGTCAGCAAAATGGTCGTTTTCGTCTGCCGGAACAGCGTCTCTGGCCGACCTGTTGTTCAGCCAGCGTCGCGCGGAGTTACGAGGCTATGCCGCTGACCTTGTGATCCCGATTCCGCAAAGCTGGCAGGTTCGTCTGCGCCGCCGATTCAATCCTGCCAGCGTTATTGCTGCCGTTCTCGCGAGCGGACTGCATATTCGGGCTGACGAACATATCCTGCGGCGTCGACGAAACACGCGACCACAGAAACGTGTTTCGGTGCAGCGACGGTTCGACAACCAAAAAAACTCATTCCGTGTTTGCGACGGACACGTCGTCGATGGCAGACGTGTTTTGCTGGTTGATGATGTGGTCACCACGGGAGCCACATGCAGTGAAGCCGCACGTATACTCAAACAACACGGCGCCAAATGTTGTGAAGTCGCGGTGCTGGCGCGGGTTTTGGACGGGCGATAGAGGCGTTGCCCGCATGGTGGCCTGCACCGCCGATCCAGCGGGACAGGCTGCCCCAGGATTACTCTTCGTCTGCGGTAATGTCGTCGCCAATGATATTGTCTTCGTCGTCCATCAGCAGCAGTTGCGTATCGATGATCTCCTGCGATTGCTTGAAGAACGCGTCCAGGACGCATGAATCGAAGTGTTTTCCACGACCTTCTTCAAGAATGTCAAAGCACTTCTGACGAGAGAACGCCTTTTTATATGGTCGGGCGCTGGACAGAGCATCAAAGACGTCAGCGACTGCCACGATACGGCCTTCCAGAGGAATGTCTTCGCCTTCAAGTCCCAGCGGATAGCCTGAGCCGTCCCACTTTTCGTGATGTGTCTGCGCAATTCGAGCAGCCAGCATCAGCAGTGGTGAGGAACGAACGTGCAGCAGATTCTCGCCCTTCCGTGTGTGCGTCTTCAGGATTTCCCAATCCTTTTCCGAGATCGGTTTAATGATCTGTTTGCCGATGGCGCAGTGCCTCTTCATCATGTCGTACTGGTCCGGATCGAGCTTACCGGGTTTGAACAGGATCGAATCGGGAATGCCGATCTTTCCGACATCGTGAAGTTGTGCCGCCTGTTCCAGCATCGATAGCTTCTGCGGCGGATACCCCATGGCCGCTGCGATGATCGCAGTGTACCGGCCGACTCGAATAACGTGGTTTCCCGTGTCGTTGTCGCGATGTTCGGCGGCCCGCGCGAGACTCAGAATCAGCTGCTGTCGAGTCGACTCAAGCTGTCGAGTGCGACGTTCCACCTGCTGTTCAAGGCGAGCAGCTTCGTTGGCCAACATGTCGTAGTGTGTTTTCAGGGTGATTGCATTGCGCACTCTGGGCAGCAGTTCATTCGGATCGATCGGCTTTGTCAGAAAGTCACTGGCGCCCAGATCGAGCGCACTCTTGCGAATGGCCGGATCCGTTGCGGCCGTCAGGATCAGCACGGGGATGTGCTGCAGTACGGGGTCCAGTCCCATGACTCTAAGAATATCCAGTCCACTGATTCGGGGCATATGAACGTCAAGCAGCAGGACGTCCGGCCGTTCCCGTTTCGCCATGGCCAACGCTTCGCTGGCGTCTGTTGTTGATACGAAACGTTGGTAGCCTTCCAGTTTCAGATGTTGGCGAAACGTCATGATGTTGAGCGGATCACCATTGGTTGGAACAGTAGTTCGTGGATTTGACGTTGCAAAAATTCAACATACGTTTCGCACAAAAGAGGCCGTTCGACGCTCCGAGCTCCGGCAACAGGGGAAAAATCAGTACATTCGACACGAATGACAGGGGGCATGCGTGACCCCGTTGGGCTTTCTTGTGTGTTTTCTGAAGCACCGGTCCACGGTTTTCCATGTGCCGCAATGCGCACAAATGGAAAATTCGCGCCAAACGGCAGTCTTACGGTGTCGCGGCCGACAGGACCGTTTCGGCGACTCTGCAGACAGCCGACTGTTGTGTGTTGGGAACAACACACAACAGATGACAGCGGCACCATGTCGATATTATTTCGAGTGTGCTTCACCAGATTGGCGCGACCCCACGCAATTGCGAATTCTACATCATGCCCAGGCCAAAGCCGTCTGATAACGGGAACTCCGAAGTCGTAGAGGCGTCTGTCCGCCGCCGCCGTGGTTATCGGTTGGTGGCCGCGCTATTGATCGTTGGCCTTGCGCCAACCGTTCTTTCTGCCATGGGACAGATTCCTTTATTGCTGCGGCTGATCCATCCGGAGTTGGCTGGGGCTGTTACCTTCGAGTGCGGAACCTTGCACTGGTGGTCGACAGTGCGTCTGAGTGATGTCGTTGTGAAGGATCTTGCAACTGACACGTCTGCTGACAGTCCGGCGATTCCACTATTCACCGCCGATGCTGTCATGGCGCGGCAACCACTGTGGCAACTGGCGATGTCGGCGGGCCGCGATATTGACATCGCAGTTGATCAGCCAACGCTGAACGTCAGAGTCCATGAGGGAACAAGCAACCTGGAACAGGTGCTGCGGAAGCTGTTCCCTGGCGACGATCTTTCTGATGAATCGGTGGCCCGGACGCTGACAGTAACGGTATCGCATGGCACTGTTTGCCTGCTTCCTGACGGCTTGACCTCCACTGTGCCGACCACGGTGACTGGAATCAATGGACACTTCTCAAGCGGACATTCGACCACAGGTCTGCCGAGCGTAGCCGTCACTGCATTCCTTGGTGAATCCGCAGCCGGTACAACGGCACGGCAAACCGACTCTAATGCCAACGGCGTGAATCCTCGGATCGCGGCAACTCTGGACGATCTGGCTGGCGACTTTCCACTGCAGCCGTTTTCCGCAAGACAGCTAAAGACTCTGGATAGCAAAACGTCCCGCCCCGCGTTCTCATTGCAACTGGGTGCAATGGATGGATCGGGTGATCGACGGCAGCTTGTTATTGAAGCTCGTCGCATAAACCTCGCGGAACTGACACCAATCATTCGCCGCTTCCTGCCTGGCGCAATTTGTCGTGGTGAATGTTCGTGTCGAGTGCAGGCTAAGATTCTGGGTCCGTCAGTGGGCTATGGAATCGCCGGGCGAATTCAATTCCTTGGCGAAGGCGTTCAGTGGAGTCAGAAGTCGTGGGCCGCTGGCGAAATGCTGGATTTCGATACGATTACCGCACGTGGTGCTGTGGCCGTGGCCGCAGATGGGATTCTACTGCAGGGGCTGCGACTTCGGTCAAACATCGTCGACTTCGATGGCGACGGCGAGGTAAAGCTCTTTCCGCCCGAGGCTGCAGCGGCAGTCCGTGCACGCACCCAAAAACAGACTGACGAGCGTCAGCGTGTTGTCTCTGAAGCGACGGCGGCCTCCGCGGGGCAGGTGCGTCTGAATGGAAGAGTTGATCTCGCTGCCATTTGCACAATGATCCCTCGGACCCTGAACGTCAGTGATGACGTTGTGGTCGACTCCGGCAGCGTTCGCTTCTCCTGTCGTGTACAACGAGCGTCACCAACAGAGTCGAAAACGTTTCACGTCGAAAAGCCGCCGACGGACTTTCAATGGCAACTGGTGGCTGAAACATCGCCGATCCGGGCCGTCAATGCCAAACGCCCGATCACCGTGAATTCGCCGATTCGCGTTGCCGTTGAGGGTTTGGTCCGACCAGACTCAATGGAAATGCGCCGAGCGACGGTTGAGGGAAACTTCGGTTCGATCACGGCTGACCCGATCGACGGTGGCCTTGCGATCCGCGGAACAGTCAGCCCGTCCCGGCTGTGGCAGGACTTTCGACAGCTCATCGACTTGCCCCAGCCACGTATCGCGGGCGACGTAAACCTGAAGGCCGATGTTCGGCGCGATGGAGAAGCCGTGCTTCTGCAGAACGTTCTGTTGAAGTCGAGTGAGGTCGTTGTCAAGAGCGAGCGTCTGATCGTCGACCCGTCCAGGAGCAGCCTGCAGATGCTGGACGGCAGCTTGACGGTCGAAGGAACGACGGCCGCCATCAAGACGATGATCTCGCCATGGTGTCAGATGTCATGGCTGTCGGGGAATTCAACTCTCGTCGCCAGTCTGAACGCTCAACCGGATCAGCGTCTGACGCTGGAAGCGGTGGTTCACCGAAGCGACCGAACGGGAATGCTGAACCAGACGCCTGGGTTTGTCGTCCACGAAGGTCGTATCGACGCCAGCATCATCGCTGACCAAAAAACCGGGGCCTTCGTCGTTGAACGCGGACGAATCGAACTGCCGGGGCTGCGATCCGATATCGCCGGTACACTGGCCGTACGGCACGGTCTACTGACCGTGAACCTGTCCGCAGACACTGCCTACGACCTCGAAGTGCTCTCAGGACAGCTATTCGCAGAACCGAATTCGGCCATCCGTCTCTCCGGTCAGGGACAGGATAAGTTCAGGCTTCGCGGTACTCCCGCGTTGCTCACGGAGGCGGACGTGGCCCGTTTCCTGACGCGACATGTTGGCACCTCGGCAACTGCCGCACCGTCCATCACACCATTGTCTGCATCCGGACGCATCGCCTGGCAGGGGGGACTTGTCTACGGGTTGCCACTTGGCCCGGGGACAGCGACTGTCGAGCTCAAGCGCGGACATCTGAGGACCGAACCCATTCACTGCAATCTGGGCAGCGGGCAGATTGACGTCATGCCGCAATGGGATGTCGCTGGTCATCGAATACAGCTGGCATCGGGCAGCCGCATTCAAAACGTGCAGGTGACGACGGAATTGTGCAAAGAATGGCTGGGCTATGTCGCGCCAATGATGGCGGACGCGACAAACGTGCAGGGACTGTTCTCTGCACGAGTCCACCAGTTCGATTACTTTATCGACCAGCCGGAACAAACCATGGTTCAGGCTGTGCTGACTGTCCACAATGCGACTGCTTCTGCGGGGACGTCGCTGGATCCGTTGTTTCAGGTTGTGTCCCTGCTGGGGAAACAGAATTCATTGGGCAGCAGAACGATCGACATTCCGGCACAGGATATTCCGTTCGAAATGCGAGACGGAATGGTGATTCACGACGGACTGCAGATTGGAGTGGCCGGTTACTTCATGACCAGTCGTGGTGGTGTAGGCTTCAATCGCGAACTGCGTCTGGCTTTGGACATTCCGCTGGAACGAGGGGCAAGTGGTCGCAACAACTCTGTTCGACTCCCGTTTTCCGGCACGATTGATCGGCCACAGCTTGATACGCACGGCTTGCTGCAGAACCTCGGAAAACAGCAAATCGATAGCCGCGTGCAGGAACAACTCGACCGCGGTCTTAACAGTCTGCTGAACAAACTTCGGTAGCGCTTACGTCAATTCAACCTCGCCCGGTGTCGTTCGGTCAACTGCCTGATCGTTCTGAGCCGTTGTTCAATGGCCTGTCTCAGTAGCTCCTGTCGGTGATGCCGCTCGTCTGTGCACTCGCCTGCAAGCACATGCTTTGCCTGGACGATCAAATGTCCGGCAGTATCTACGTTGCCACTTTGCAGTTGGACATCAGCCGACAGAATCAAGTCGACAACAACCTGTTCGGGATCACCTGCCTGCGCGTGAGCGTCGCGCGAGAGTTGCAGCAGCAACTCAGATTCCAGGAATCGTCCTTGTCCAAGTCGCACTGTGGCCAGTACCGTCATGGCATCGGCGTAAGTATCGCGGAACTGATCTGACACCCATATTGATGGACGATTCCCTATTCGGGCGATCGCCTCAGTCGCATAGACTTCTGCGGTGTGGCAGTCGTTTGTGTGCAGCGCGACAGTTGCCATGGCCAGCCACTCACGCGTGGTGATGGCAGGCAACGCATCCAGCAACACTGCTTCCTGTTCCCGTTTGTTCCTCCAACTCAGTGCCAATTGCATCTGGTGCCATGCATCGTCCGGCTGGTCGGCTTCCAGGTTCAGCATTGCAAGGATTAGTCCCAGGCAAAACTGATCGGCACTCTGCCACGGACAGGCAACCTGACACAAATGGACGTATCGCAGGGCCTGCTGTATTTGCCCGTCCCGGTACAATTCGATGGCCGGCTGCAGGTCAGTGTCTGTCGAGCCGAAGGGAACGCGACACACGGAAAGCATCGCGGCACGCTCTGTGCCCGGAACAACCGCCACTGAACGTCGAGGCCGGGGCTGGCCCTGTAAACTATTGGTATCTGGATTCACGAAACCGCTGTCACACAGAGAGCGTTGAACGCAGTGCGTCTAAAACGGAACGTGACATAGAAAACCGGGCTGCGAGCGACAGCAAGAGGAGAACTGGCAGACTAGGGGCACGATCGGTCGGTCGCCACAGTAAAATCGGAACGGTCGTCCGGATTGTCTCGATTGTACGGGTTTTCTGCGTTCAGCACGTTTTCTCGTGTTTTACCCAATCTGTCAGGTTGTCAAAACGGCAGCGAGAGGTCTCTGAGGCTGCCAGAACACCCGAGTCAACGGATGAGCCGGATCCACAAGCCTAGTCTCTTAAACAACTTAAGGGCGAACCGGTGCAATGGCACGCCGTTCGCTAAATGCGAGGCACCTGATCTTCGGTCGGCGGAGCAGTCGCTTCGGGCGGCGGGATTTCAGTATTTTTGGGCGAGTCGTCGCCCATAACGTCGTTGATTGGCTGTCATTGCCGTGGAATTCGCCACGATGGCAGTCGGTTTTGTTTCAGGAGAGAGTAATGGCAAAGAAGGCATCTTCAAGTGGCACTCGCATTGTGCCCTTGGGCGATCGCGTTGTACTGAAACGTGCAGAAGCTGAGGAAACTACAGCTGGCGGGATCGTGCTGCCCGACGCGGCTCAAAACAAGCCGCAACAGGGTGAGGTCATCGCTGTTGGCGATGGTCACGTTAACAACAAGGGTGAGCGAATAGCGCTGACCGTAAAAGAAGGCGACAAGGTTCTCTTCAGCTCGTACGCTGGCGACGAAATCAACCTCGGCGATGAAGATTACCTGCTGCTTCGCGAAAGCGACATCATGGCGACCTTGTAAAGGCCGTTGCCTGACTGTCTCAGTCACGGCATCGCCGCCACGCAAGCGAGCGGGCTTTAGCTTCCAATCGCCTGTGTTCGTTCCGAGCGTTAGCTCGTACAAACGCTCGTCGGGGACTTTCCGTGGGTGCTGCATGTTAACCGAATCAGGTTCCTGTACTGCACAGCGGAAGAAGAAGGCCTCGGGGAGTTCCTCTGAGATCTCGTTCGTCAGATCTCAAATCCAGACGAAAAACAATCAAATTTAGCTCGGAGAAATCCCACTATGGCAAAAATCATTGCCTTCGATCAGGAAGCTCAGGAAGCCATGCGTCGCGGTGTCGCGAAGCTGGCCAAAGCCGTCAAAGTGACTCTGGGACCACGCGGTCGCAACGTCATTATCGAAAAGAGCTTTGGATCGCCGACCGTTACCAAGGACGGCGTAACTGTCGCACGAGAAATCGAACTGCAGGATAAGTTCGAGGACATGGGTGCTCGCATGGTTCGCGAAGTGGCCAGCAAGACTTCAGACGTTGCAGGCGACGGAACGACCACCGCGACAGTGTTGGCAGAAGCCATTTACAACGAAGGCCTGAAGGCTGTCGTGGCCGGTGTCAGCCCGCTGGAAATGAAGCGAGGCATGGACAAAGCTGTTGTGGACATCACTGAACAGCTGAAGAGTATGGCAACCGACTGCCGCGCAAAGAAGGCGATTGCTCAGGTTGGTTCTGTGGCTGCCAACAACGACACGGAAATCGGCAGTATTCTGGCCGACGCGATGGAGCAGGTTGGCAAAGACGGCGTCATTACGGTTGAAGAAGGCAACAGCCTGGAAACCCATTTTGACGTTGTCGAAGGTCTGCAGTTTGATCGAGGTTACTTGTCGCCGTATTTCGTCACCGATTCCGAATCCATGGAATGTGTGATGGAAGACGCGTACGTACTGATCCACGAAAAGAAGGTCAGCAACATCAAGGACCTTGTTCCGGTTCTGGAAAAGGTTGTTAATGCAGGCAAACCGCTGCTGATCATCGCCGAAGACGTCGAAGGCGAAGCGCTGGCGACTCTTGTGATTAACAAGCTGCGAGGCACTTTCAAGATCGCTGCTGTCAAGGCTCCTGGATACGGCGATCGCCGCAAGGCCATGCTGCAGGACATCGCCATCATGGTTGGTGGTCAGGCCATCTTTGAAGACCTGGGTATTAAGCTGGAGAACATTGAACTGACCGATCTTGGTCAGGCCAAGAAAATCATTGTCGACAAAGACAATGCGACCATCATCGAAGGTGGCGGCAAGAAGGCTGACATTTCTGCTCGTATCGATCAGATTCGACGGGAAATGGAAAACAGCACCAGCGACTACGACCGTGAAAAGCTTGAAGAGCGAGTCGCAAAGCTGGCTGGCGGTGTTGCTCAGGTCAATGTCGGTGCTGCTACCGAGAGCGAAATGAAGGAAAAGAAGGCTCGCGTCGAAGACGCTTTGCATGCGACTCGTGCCGCTGTTGAAGAAGGTATTCTGCCAGGTGGTGGCGTTGCTATGCTTCGAGCCGCCAGTGCGGTTAAGCCGGGCAAGCTGTCTCACGACGAAAAGGTGGGCTACAACCTGATCGTCCGGGCCTGCCGGTCGCCGTTGACACAAATCGCGGACAATGCTGGTGTGGACGGAGCTGTCGTCTGTGAAAAGGTTTCCAACCTGGAAGGCAACCACGGCTACAACGCGGCAACGGACAAGTACGAAGACCTGGTCAAGGCTGGCGTCATCGACCCAACCAAGGTGACTCGTACTGCACTGCAGAATGCTGCGAGCGTTTCAACTCTGCTGCTGACAAGTGATGCCCTGATCGCAGAAGCTCCAAAAGCCGATGCAAAGGGCGGACACGACCACGACGAAGAAATGTACTAAGCCTGACTTTGTTCGCGTCTGAATCGGATAAAAGTCCGGTACTTTTCAAGTGCCGGGCTTTTTTTGTCGGAAAAAAAACGGGATGACCAAACGCATGGTCGAGTACTGAGTCATTCCACCAGAAGCCAATGCGGAGTTTGTGGCCATCATTGAAGATGTGCTGGAAGTCTGCGAAACAACGAACGACTCGGACTATCCTGTTGTTTGTATGGACGAGCAACAAGTTCAATTGCTCGAAGAAACACGTGTTCCCATGGAGGCCACCAAACAGCACGCTCGGCCCGTTAATTGCGAGTCCGAACGAAATGGCACAGCCAGCATTCTTGTGTTCGCCGAACCGCTGGCCGGATATCGTTGGACCACAGCCCGTCTGCAGCGTAGGAAGACTGATCGGGCTCTGGGTGTGGCAAACCTGCTCGACACACGGTACGTCGACTGCGAGTGGATTACACTGGTGATGGACAATCTGAACACACTGCGGAATAACGTGGCGTTGATTGGCAGTTTCAGGTCGACGACGCACGAAGAAAACTGAAGCGACTACACACCAGGATCATGACTTGATGACGCACCAGGTTGGATTTGCTCAGAACCGTGGATTCGATTACGACGTGCCAGCCAGAATGCCATCCAGAATGCGAGGCGGACGAAAGCGACGTTATGCAGACGCGATCTGCAGATCACGGGACAGAGGGACCTTGCCGACCGAGACGGTCAATAAATCATTCGCCATCCAGACTGCGATGCAGCTTCCGCAGGGCTTCCCCTTCGATCTGGCGGACACGCTCGCGAGTCAGTCCCATCGACTCGCCGATTTCCTTCAGCGTGCGAGGTTCGCAATCGTCCAGTCCGAAACGCATTCGCAGAATGGTGGCTTCCCGCGAATCCATTTCCTCCAGCAGACGAAACACGTGCTTCAGATTGTCGCTGTTGATCAGCTCGTCTTCCGGTCCGACCGTGCGTTCGTCGGGCACGATGTCACCCAGGGATAGTCCTGACTCGTCCTGCTCGGACTGTGGAGACGCGTTATACAGCGCGATCGCCTTCTTCACGATCCGTAGTTTCTTCTGCGGGATTTCCAACTCCTTGGCGATATCTTCGGGAGTGGGAGTCCGCTTGAGTTCGTCCGCCAGCTTGGCCGAAGCACGCCGCCATTTTGATAACAGCTCCACCATATAAGCGGGCACGCGAATTGTCTTCGCTGTGTTAACCAGAGCTCGCTTGATGGATTGCTTAATCCAATAGCTGGCATACGTGCTGAACCGCGTGTTCATGTCCGGATCAAATCCTTCAACCGCACGCAGCAGGCCCAGGTTTCCTTCTTCAATCAGGTCCTGCAACGGCAGACCTTTGTTGGAATAGCCGCGAGCAATGTTTACGACCAGCCGCAGATTCGCTCGCACCATGCGATCGCGGGCCGCTGCGTCGCCTGCCGAAATGGCGCGGGACAGATCCTTTTCATCCTGTGCAGTCAGCAACGCCGTTTCGTTGATCTCGCGAAGATAGGTTTCGAGCGGAGTTTGTACACGTGAACCGGAACGTGATTGGGCAGTGGTTGTCTGGGCCATGAATTAGCTGCATTCGATTGAGGGTGGAGACAAACGTGCGGCGTCGCGGTGCTGATGCGCCACCACCGATTGGGAGCTGTGTCGTCGCCGAAATCCGGTTTCAGCGTCAGGAGGTCGGGCACACATAGAATTCACATGTGAAAGATGCGCCGTCTGCTTACTGTGTGGCTATCGGCGAGGGACCTGATTGCAGTCCACTGACTTTGCGCAGAAAGTGCCGGTAGGGGACACCCGTCAGCAATTGCCTGTACAGCTCGTCAAACTGACAGGGTAAAACGCGCCGTCATAAGCCTCGAAATCCTCACAGGGGGTGTTGTCGACTTGTTCACTGTCGCGTGTCAGATTGAGACATTTGGGACGCAATCGATTGCCGATTGACTTTCTGACTCAGGTGCTTACTCTTTCGCAGTGTCAGGTCGATGGCGCGGTAAACGGAATTTGATGTCATTTTGATGGTTGTGAAGGAAAATCGTCTTGTCAGGCACAAACTGGACTCGTTCGAATGCTCCCCCGCAGACTGTTGGCGGCGATGCGTGCAGCACTTTGATTCAGCTGTGTGGACGTCAGTTGGTCGCGGCATTGGAATCGGATTCGCTTTCGGATTTTCTTGCCAGTGAATTGCCGCAGGTCGCCACAGAACTCGCCGCGCAATGGATCGCGATTGTTCGAAGAGTGCCGGGACCTGCATGGGACACGGTTGCAGAGCACGGTCGTCACTCACTGGGCAGGTCGATGACTCAGATGTGGGACGAGTCGCTTGAGCGTGAAGCGGCCGGAATTGATGAGGCCAGCGAAGGCTGGACGTCATTTGCTTTTCCGCTGGATCGTACAAACGGCGTCGGCGACCTGTTCGTGGGCGCCACTCGAAATGCCGGCCCCGACCTACTGTCGACGGGGATGTTGTCTGCTCAGTCGTTCGGTCTGGCGCTAAAGCTGGCGGCACAGCAGGCGGAATCACGCCGCCAGGTGGATCGGTTGAAGTCGACGCTGGACATCGCTTCAAAATTATCCAGCGCCGAGGAAACAGCACCCCTGCTGGACCTGATCGCACACGAAGCCACTCGGCTGCTGGACTGTGATCGCAGCAGCATTTTTCTTTGGGATCAGGAGCGAAACGAAGTCGAAGCTCGGCCTGCTCTGGGAGTCAAAAATGGATCCCTGCGGCTGCCCGCAAAGGAAGGTATTGTCGGTGAGACACTACGGACCGGCATCGCTATTGTTGTGGCTAAGGCCTATGAGGATCCTCGATTCAATAAGGAGGTTGATCAACGCAGTGGCTACAGGACTCGCAACCTGGTCTGTGTGCCATTGCGAGATTCTGACGGCACGATTGTCGGTGCGTTTGAGGCGATCAATCGAAACGGTGACCAGGCATTTTCGGAAGATGACGTCGACTGTCTGCAGCAACTGGGAACTCAGGCTGCGGTCGCTCTGCGAAATCTACGAGAACGCAGCCTGCTGAACAGAAGTCGTGACCAGTTGGCAGAGAAGGTCACCAGCCAGGTAGAAATCGTAGGGACGAGTGCCGCCATTGTGGCTCTGCGGGATACGGTCGGTCGCCTGGCCTCAACCGATCTGCCTGTGCTGGTGCTCGGTGAAAGTGGTACGGGCAAGGAAGTGGTGGCGAACTCAATCCACTTTGGTGGTGCGCGAGCGAACAGCCCGTTTGTGGCATTGAACTGTGCCGCGATTGCGGAATCGTTGATGGAAAGCGAACTGTTCGGCCACGAGCAGGGTGCGTTCACCGACGCCAGAGATTCTCGTCAGGGAAAGTTCGAACTCGCTGACGGCGGTACATTATTTCTGGACGAGATCGGTGACATGAGCCTCGGTGGGCAGGCGAAGCTGCTTCGCGTGCTTGAGCAGAAAATTATCACCAGGGTCGGCGGTTCAGAAACAATTCCGGTCAACGTTCGGATTGTGGCGGCGACCAATTCCAACCTGACCGAAGCAGTGCGTGAGAAGCGGTTTCGTGAGGACCTGTACTATCGCCTG
Source organism: Fuerstiella sp. (assembly GCA_029941865.1). Taxonomy (GTDB): domain Bacteria; phylum Planctomycetota; class Planctomycetia; order Planctomycetales; family Planctomycetaceae; genus Fuerstiella. Next base: position 16,113 of record JAPYTO010000155.1, read on the forward strand.
AGTGTCGTGACGCTGGACCTGCCATCATTGCGAGATCGTCCTGAAGACATCCTTCCGTTAGCCGAACATTTCCTGAGTCGTTTTGCCGAGCAGTCTCGACGACCGGGCTTGCAGCTGACCTCCGACGCCCGCCGCCGGCTGCAGGCGCATGCGTGGCCGGGAAATATCCGGGAACTCCGAAACCTGATGGAACGTGTTGCTTTCCTGGCTCCCAACGACCGTATCGATGCTGACGACCTGGCGTTTATTCTAAGTCCGGATCAGGTGGGCGGTCCTCAGCTTTCACTGGATCTGGGTCTTGACGGTGCCACACGTGAATTCCAGAAGGACTTCATTCGCCGCAGCATCAACCAGGTCAACAACAACATGACAGATGCCGCCAGGCTGCTGGGGCTGCATCGTTCAAATCTGTACCGCAAAATGAAGCAGTTGCAGATGTCCGAAGTCGTCGGTGAATCTGTGGAATGACGAGGTCAGGCAGGCCGCGTCTGAAGTCGGTGAAAGTGGCCGCACGTTAGTCTGCTGGAACCTACTGCGTCGTCAATCTTTAGTTCCGGGATTGGTTTGTTTAACGGCAAGTCGTAGGCGACTTCGACCTGGTTCGAAAAACCGACGCCTCCGGCTTCTCGTTAAACGAATCCCCATGAAGCACAACCCCGTTTTTAGTGTTGACGCTTGCACCACGCCTGAAATTCAGGAACGCCGATAATCGCAGCACTCTCTATGTGATTGGCTGCTGTTCCTTTGGGCTGCGGCCTTATTCCACGATCACGACGACGCCCGTGATGTTATCGCGTGAGCCGCCTTCCAGTGCCGCATCCACCAGCTTTTGAGCGATTTCCTGAGGATCATCGGAACAGACAAGCAGTTCCTGGATCTGTTCGTCGCCGATACCGTCGGTCACGCCATCCGAACACAGATAAAATCGATCGCCCGGTTCCGGCTTGATTTCGCTGGCGTCTGTTCCGGACGAACCGTCTTTCGTTCCCAGGTAGCGATAAAGAACATTGCGATACCGGTGAGTCTTCGCTTCTTCTGCGTTAATCGTGCCGGCTTCCAGCAGAGCCTGCGTCAGCGAATGATCTTTGGTCATCTGCTGAAGATCGCCGTTGCGCAGCAGATAGACGCGACTGTCGCCCACGCCGCCGATGTAGAAGTTGTCGCCCGCAC
>JAPYTO010000156.1 GCA_029941865.1 Fuerstiella sp.
AGTTGCTCGCTGACGATGTGCGGAAGCGAGGTATGTCTGTCTGTGAAACAGACAGTCCGGACGCCATGTTGTTTCATCTCAGCCGTCAGGAATTCCAAATCTGCATCATTGACGATGCGGATAACGTTTCCCGGCTGCAGGAAGTCAACGCGGCCATTCGCAACCATTCACGGTCCGCACAGATTCTGTGCATCGTGTCAGAAGATTCCCGATGGGGTCGCGAAACAGTTCCGACGTTCGAATGTGAAATCATCGAACGTCCGTTTTCGGCAACTCGCTTTGGTGCGTCATTGCAGACAGCCATGCAGAAATGCGAGCTGATCCGTGAAAACGAAAACCTGAAGCGACAACTGCTGAATCGTAACCTGATGGATCTGGTCGGCAGTACTGCTGCCATGCAGGCCTTGCGAGAAAGCATCCGCATCGCTGCAGACGACGATCGAACGGTCCTTGTTCGTGGTGAATCGGGCAGCGGTACAACGCTGATTGCCGAAGGACTTCACCGCTGCAGCCGTCGGGCTGAAAAACCATTCCTGCGCATCGACTGCAGTCTGCACTCGGTCGAAACGCTGGAACATCAGCTGTTTGGCGACGGAACAGAAGACGGTTTTCCGGGCTATCTGAACATGGCCGACGGAGGATCGGTTTTATTGGATAATGTGGAAACGGTTGCTCTGCCGTTCCAGAAAAGACTGGCTCAGCTGCTGGAACAACGAGCCACATCGATTCTGAACGGGACAGCGGATTCTCCAAATATCCGCTTCATCGCTGCCACCCATTCGGATCTGAATCGTCTGGCAATGGAAGGACGATTTCGAGACGACCTGCTGCAGCACCTGAGCGGAATTACTCTGCAGTCGCCTCCATTGCGAGTGCGACACAACGACATCCCACTGTTGGTGGAACATTTCATCGGCGAAATATCGCTGAAAGAAGGCCGTCCCCCTCGCAGTATCAGCACGGATGCTCTGCAGCTTCTGGAAGGTCACTCATGGCCCGGCAATGTTCGCGAACTGCAGAACATCGTCGAACGTGCCTGTACAACGGACGTCGGCGGTGTCATCACCGCAGACTCACTGCGACCATGGCTGCAGAACGAGGCCGTCGAAGACATCAGTGTCGATGGTGTCGGCATGACGCTGCGGGAAATGGAACGCAAGCTGATTGAATCGACATTCGCTCGCTGCAACGGAAATCGCGAACGGACAGCTCAGATCCTGAAGATTGGACTCAGAACGCTGTCCGGCAAACTCAGAGAATACGGCTACCCGCCTCGTGGGGGTCCGGGTTCAAATCTGAAGATTCACGCTCCGGATCGACAAGCCGCCTAGGCATCGCTTCGCAGCCGTCAGGAAACAAAAGGGCGAGTCTTCCACCGAAGACTCGCCCTTCCTGCATTTCCGGGCTCCACGTTAACGAATGTATCTAAAGCTGGAGAGTGTGGCCGGGGTTGGAGCGAGGTACGAGTGCCAACCCCGGTGCTTCCTTTGCAAGCTCAGTCCAGCCCCAGATGGGCATCCACCAGCCCCAAACCGATTCGACGGCTCGTCTTGTTGCAGAATTCTGCCGGGCGTAAACTGCCGGTCCCATCTCCCGAATCGTTGGTCTCCTCCGGTCGAAACCATCAGGCCACGATTCCTGTCGGGTCACACACTTCGGCTTGCACCAGAATATGTTTCGCGCCGTCGCCAGAAACCTCAGGCATCTATTCACAGCGACCGCGCTATTGGCGCTGCTGCTCGTGGCCGCCGAGATCTGGCTGCAGACCCGGGCGGACGTGACCATGGCCCGCACGGTGTGTCCACAGGCGTCGGTTGAATGGCAGTCCCTGCTTGTGCCGTCCAGCACGGCACACCATGAACTGCTGAGACTGCAAGGTCCGACGGAATCCTCAGGCCCGGCCAACTTTTCCACAAACAGTCTCGGCCTGCGCGGTGAGGAGCCGGCCATGCCGAAACCAGTGGGACTCTATCGAGTTCTGATTCTTGGTGACGAAACGGTCCTTGGACCGGATCTCCCGGAAAAACATACGCTTGCAGCCAGGCTACAGGAATTTCTGACCGGAACGACAGCTAAGAAAGTCGAAGTGTTGAACGCCGGAGTGCCTGGTTACAGCCCGCTGCTTTCTTTGCTGCAGTACGGGAACGAACTCTTCAAGCTGCAACCGGACTTGATTGTGCTGCACTTCGACATGACGGATGTCGCTGATGATATTGTCCATCGCCGATGCCTGAAAGAATCCGACGGCCGGCAGATCTGCATCAATCCGTTGCTGAGCAACCCAGGCAACAGTCAATCAAATGCGCTGAGTCTATTGAAGAAGTCCGCCATCTGGCATTCCGTGGCCGCACAGATTTCGAATGTCAGCCAATCGGGAAACGGCCGTTCTTCGTCAACGATCTGTCGGCAATACGAATGGACTACGGATTCAGCCCTGGATTTACGACTGCAGGTGCGGCATGCCGTGGATCCGGTGATTCGACTGGCAGAACTGGCGAAGCAACACCACACGCAACTTGTCATGTCAACATCTCCTGTGCCGTGGCAGGTGGTTTCGTCCGACGACTTTCCGGTGTTGTCTCAACAGCTTCGACTGAACGAACACTGGCCCACTTCCAAAGATGTACCGCAGCAGGTTCTGAGCGCATTGTGCAGCAATCTGTCCATCTCCTTCTGCAATGCGACGACCGCATTCCGCAGCGCCCGGACGTCGTCAAAACTTTTCCGGACGGATGCGCCGCATCTGTCCGAATTCGGTACGGCTCTGTACGCTCGCGAAATAGCAGCCACGTTGCTCAAATCTCCTGATGTTGTGCAAATCATGTCCCGAGCAACAACCGCGTCAGCACCAACAGTAAATAGACAATGAACGCATACGAATCTGCCTGCCACTACTTCGCAAACGCGGCATCGGTGATGGATCTGTCACCGAACATGAAGCGGCTGTTGCTGACACCGGAACGAGAAGTCAAAGTCCAGGTCGCGATGAAGATGGACAACGGTGAAATCGCGACGTTCGTGGGATACCGCATACAGCACAATAGTGCTCGAGGTCCAATGAAGGGCGGGCTGCGATTCCACCCCGACGTTGATGCCCAGGAAGTCCTGGCTCTGGCCTCGCTGATGACCTGGAAGACGGCTGTCGTCGACATTCCCTACGGCGGTGCAAAGGGCGGGATCTCGGTCGCTCCGAAATCACTCAGTGATGCGGAACTGGAGCTCATGACCCGAAAATTCGTTGACGAACTGCAGGACGTCATCGGCCCCGACAAGGATATACCGGCGCCCGACATGGGCACCAATGCTCAGGTCATGGCATGGATTGTCAATCAGTACGAAAAGTACCACGGATTTAATCCAGCGTGTGTCACCGGAAAGCCACTGGAACTGCACGGAACAGACGGCCGCGAAGAAGCAACCGGCCGGGGCGTCGGACTGTTAACGGCCGCGATGCTGCAGAAATTCAATCGTTCGCTGGACGGTACGACAATCGCGATTCAGGGGTTTGGCAACGTGGGATCGTTTGCCGCTTCGTATCTGCACGACAACGGTGCTAAAGTTGTCGCGATATCGGACATCAGCGGCGGCCGATACGATCCTGCCGGCATCGACATCGCGGCGGCAGTCCTGCATGTTGCCCGGCACCGCTCTCTGGATGGCTTCGAAACGGCACAGCAGATATCAAACGAGGAATTGCTGGCGCTGGATGTCGATGTCCTGATTCCTGCCGCACTCGGTGGAGTACTGACAAAAGAAAATGCTGCCGATGTCCGTGCCCAATATGTTGTCGAAGCAGCGAACGGACCGGTGTTGCCCGATGCTGACCAGATTCTGCACGAACGCGATATCGTTGTCCTGCCCGATATTCTGGCAAACGCCGGCGGCGTCACCGTCAGTTACTTTGAATGGGTTCAGAACCAGCAATACTTTCGCTGGGATCTGGAACGAACACGAGCAGAACTCGCGAAGACACTGACCGTCAGTTTCGAAAAGATGTGGGATATTGCCACCCAAAAACACATACCACTACGCTCCGCCGCCTATCTGATGGGCATCGGCCGCGTTGGCCGGGCTACCGTGCTGGCCGGAATCTGAACCTGAGACAACACATGAACATGCTCGACCGGGAACTGACATCGTTACAACTCTTCAGTGGTCTGGAACACGAAGACGCTTCGCATATCTGTAATTCACTACAGATGACTGAATTTGCGGCGAATAAGTCCATCCTGAATGAAGGTGAATCCATTCAGGCCCTGTGGATCATTCTCTCGGGGGAGTGCATTGTAAGCCGGTCTGCTGAATCCGGACCGGAACAGCCGTTGGCCCTTTTGACAACAGGGGACGTATTCGGCGAAATGTCCTTCGTGCGCACAGCTCCTCATTCCGCTTCCATCCGAGCTGTCACAGATGTCACAGCGTGCTGTTACCGCCGCGAAGACTTTCTAAAGTTGTCGCAGCAGCGCCCCAATGTTGCGCTGCAAGTCACGTCCAATATCGCAGACGTCCTGGCGGAACGACTTCGCCGAATGGACACGTGGGTATGCGAAATCATGGCACGTCCGGAGGAAAGTAAGCATCGCAGCGAGTGGGAAAAATTTCGTGCGGCCGTCTACATCAACTGGAATTTCTGATACCGCATGGCCGCAGGAAAATTCGAGCTTGCGCCCGAAAATGACTGAATTGCTCCCAATGGTCGCTGCAATGACAGATTTCAATCGCATCGAATTCGACGGAAAAGAATAGGCTTCGTTTGGCTCGATTGTGTCAGAGTAATGCGGTCGAGTGAGATCCACTCGATTCCGTGTGGTATGATGCCGCGTGTTATCCTCCGCATTCATTTCTCCGGCTCACCATGAACGACCTGCCCACATACGTAAACACCGTCGCCCGAAACGCCCGCCAGGCGGCCACAGATCTGACGACTGTGAACGGAGAGCAAAAGCTCCGCTGGCTGAACCGCTGTGCCGAGAGCCTCGTCTCCCGCGCTGACGAAATCATTGCGGCGAATGCCAAAGACCTGGAGGCTGGCGAAGAAAAGGGACTCAGCAGTGCGATGCTCGATCGCCTGCGTCTCACCCCCGAACGCCTGCAGGGCGTGGCTGATGCCGTGATTGAAATCGGTCAACTGCCGGATCCGGTCGGTGAAATCATGGATAGCTGCAAGCGCCCGAATGGACTGCTGGTAACGAAAGTCCGAGTGCCGCTGGGCGTTGTCTTCTTCATTTACGAATCCCGGCCGAACGTGACCGTCGATGCTGCGGCTTTGTGCGTGAAAAGCGGCAACGCCGTAATCCTGCGTGGAGGCAGCGAAGCCTTTCACAGCAACACCGCGTTGTATGCGATTCTGCGAGAAAGTCTGATCGCGGAAGGGCTGCCACCAGATGCCGTGCAACTGGTGGAAACGACGGATCGGGCGGCCGTCGGCGAGTTTCTGGGCAAGGGGGATCTGATCGACGTTACCATCCCGCGAGGTGGCAGGTCGCTGATTGAACGAGTGACCAATGAAGCGACGATGCCCGTCATCAAACATTTCGACGGCATCTGTCACGTCTATATCGACAGCACGGCCGATCAGCAGATGGCGACGGATATCGTCATCAACAGCAAGTGCCAGCGACCGGGAGTCTGCAATGCGGCGGAAACTCTGCTGATTCACAAGGACGCAGCAGAAAGATTCTGGCCGGCATTGGCAGCCGAGCTGCAGTCTAATGGAGTGGCGTTGCGATGCTGTGCACGCAGTGCGGAACGTATCGCCGGGGCGGCACCTGCAACGGACGAAGATTACGCGACGGAATATCTGGACCTGATTCTGTCGGTGCGGATCGTTGATTCCGTCGAAGAGGCAGCAGCGCACATCCGGCAGTTCGGTTCAGCTCATACCGAATCGATTGTCACTCAAAGTCTGAATGCGGCCGAATACTTTCAGAATCACGTCGATTCGGCTGCTGTCATGATCAACGCCAGCACTCGCTTTAACGACGGGGGCGTGTTCGGTCTGGGAGCGGAAATCGGCATCAGCACCGATCGCTTTCATGCTCGCGGTCCCTGCGGACTGCGAGAAATCATGACTTACAAATACGTCGTCCATGGCACCGGGCAGATTCGGTGACTGGGCGACGGCGATTTTTTCAATTGTATCCCTGAGTTGCCAGCAATGACCGTTTTCTGCCGACTTCTTTTCTGCCTCATGGTTGCGCTGTCGTGTCTACCGCTCGGAACTGCAGACGACACAAGTGTCACTCAGGTGCGTGCAATTCTGAAGGCAAAGTGCGTTCATTGTCACGGGCCGCAGGAACAAAACGCAGACGTGCGGCTGGACAATCTTTCGACAGACCTCGTGGGGAACTCACTGGGCGCGGATACGTGGCACGATGCACTAAATGCCATCAATAAGGGCGAAATGCCGCCGGAAGATGAGACTCCGCTGTCCGCTGAAGAACGACGAACCGTGACCGGCTGGATATCCGCAGAACTCGACCGGCTAACGAAGTTCCGCAGGTCCACCGGCGGTCAGGTTGTGATGCGTCGGCTGAACCGCTTCGAGTATCAGAAAACGATGACCGATCTACTGGGACTTGAACTCGACTATGCAAAAAACTTTCCGCCGGATCCGCTCAGCGAAGACGGATTTCAAAACAACGGCGCTGCCCTGAGAATGTCGGCGTTGCAGCTGGAATATTACCTGAAAGCAGCACGCGACGGGTTGCAGCGAGCCATCGTCGAAGGACCAGCCCCGCCGGTGTTCGAACATAGTGCGAACGAAACGGTTGCGGACAAAGGAAAAGGTAACTGGACAAACCGTCTCGGCCGCTATGGGCAGTTTGTGGTTCGAATTCCTGAATTTCCGGACGAAGGCGACTTCATTCTGCGAGTGACCGCGCGAGCCGAAATTCCCGACGGCGCTGCATGGTCCGTCATGCAGATCAAACTGGGCTTCCGCGCCGACGTCAGCAGTCCGGCTCGAGTCGTTGGAACAATCGACGTTTCAAACACAGCAGCACAAGAATTTGAATTTCGCGGCAGATTCGAAGAGTTTCCGATCCAAAGTCGAAGTCAGAGCAAGTATCCCGGAATGCTGGTCTGGATCGAAAACGTTCACTCCGACGGGGCGACCGGTCCACAACCCGAACAGGTTGTGGAGAAACTTCCAAACGGCAAAAAGCGAAAGACGACAATCTGGCCGGAAGACCCGGAATTCCCAAAAATCATCGTGGAATCCGTCAGCTTTAGAGCTCCTGTTTTCACAACGTGGCCGCCGCCACATCACACCAACATCATTCCACGTCTACCCGTTTCGGCGGGTGATGAGCGATTGGCGGCCCAGGAATCGTTGCTTACCTTTCTCCCGCGGGCGTTTCGTCGATCCGTTAATAACGATGATGTGCAAACGTTTCTCAACTTCTTTGATGTTGTCCGCCCAACGACGGACAGCTTTGAAGCGGCCATGCGAGAAGTTATCGCGATGGCACTCGTCTCGCCGGACTTCCTGTACATCACAGAACCAAATGATGATGGGCCGCAGCTCAACGACTTTGAACTGGCAACCCGGCTGTCATATTTTCTGTGGAGTACGATGCCTGACGAGCAGCTGTCCAAACTGGCTGAGGCCGGAAAATTACGTCAGCGAAAGCAGCTCAGCAGGGAAGTCATACGAATGCTGCGTGATCCTCGTTCGACTGCGTTCGTGGAACAGTTTGCGGACCAATGGCTGGATCTGAATGGCATTGATCGAGTGGCTGTGAATCCCGAGTTCTATCCGGACTTCGATAACAACCTCAAACCACAGTTTCGGCGAGAGACACAGGCGTTCTTCGGCGAGATTCTTCGCAGTAACGAAAGTGCGTTGGCGTTCCTGGACGCCGATTTCGTGATGCTCAACGAGCCTTTGGCACGTCACTACGGCATTCCGGGGCCGAAGGGCTCTGGGTTTGAACGAATAAAGTTACCAACAGAGAATCATCGCGGCGGTTTGTTAGGCCACGGTTCAGTGCTGCTGGCCAATTCCACTGGTGACGACTCGCACCCGATCAAGCGAGCTGTCTGGATTCGCGAACGACTTCTTGATGATCCTCCGGCTCCGCCTCCGCCGGACGTTCCAGATCTGGATCAGGAATTACCCGAGCTGGCAGAATTACCGCTGAAGAAACAGTTGGAACTGCATCTGGAGAATGAGGCCTGTGCAAGCTGTCACCGCGGTATCGATCCCTGGGGCGTCGCTTTAGACAGATTCAACGCAATTGGTCTGCAGCGAGATCATATCCGGCGACGAAGCTCAGATAAGAAACAGCAATTTGTCGAACACCCCGTCGACACCGCCACACAATTACCGGATGGACACAGAATTGACGGACTGGCTGACTTGAAAGCCTATCTGGTCACCCACAAGAGTCAGGAATTTGCGAGAACGCTGGTCGTCAAGCTGTTAACCTATGCACTCGGCCGCACGCTGGAATTCAGTGACGATGCTATTACTGACAACCTGACACTTCGATTTGTGAAGTCAGGCTACAAGCTCAAAACGCTGATTCGCGACATCGTTTGCGGCCAGTTGTTTCGTGGTGTGAGAATGAAGAAGAAGTGAACTTCTGGAATAGTCGGCCCATCGTGATTTGGCGAAGCAGAGCTTCGAGGAGATGCAGTACCAAACCGGAGTTTGGGACCGAGTGTTAGACGGGCACAACAAGTATTTCCCAAAAGGATAACGCGTGTCAAAAAGATCATGGCACATGCAGCGACGAACCATGCTGCAGGGCTGCGGCGTGACCATCGGGCTTCCATTCTTTGAATGCATGGCGGGCAGCGCGTCCGCCACGTCCCGCCCAAAGAGATTCTGTGCCGTCTACTTTCCGTACGGCATCGTGCTGAGAGACGCAGAATCCGAGGCGGCCAGATGGAACTGGTTTCCAAAAGGCAGTGGAACGGACTACCAGTTCGGAGAAGGTCACGCTGCGCTGGAGCCGCTGCGAAATGATCTCACAATTTTCAGCGGGCTGTCTCATCCCAACGGCCGACAAATGAATGGGCACGATACGTCGGACGTCTGGCTGACAGCGGCGGAATTGAAGGGCGGCCAGCTCAGGAATTCGGTGTCGATCGATCAGGTGATCGCGATGCGGCAGAACGACAAGACTCGATTTTCGTCACTGGTCATGTCGACTGACGGCGGCGTCGGCGAACCAACGCGTTCGAGCACACTGTCGTTCAACCGCACGGGACAGCCAATTCCGGCCATGAACAAGCCGCGCATGATATTCGACCGCTTCTTCGGCGATGACACCGAATCACTGAATAAGCAGACGCAGCGACTGAAGAATTCCGCCAGCATGCTGGATCTTGTGCTGGAACATTCCAGATCATTGCATCGTCGTCTCGGCAAGCTGGACCAGAAAAAACTCGATGAGTATCTGGAATCAGTTCGTCAGATTGAAAAGCGAGTGGAACAGTCAGAACGCTGGCTGCACGTTCCGAAACCTCAGGTCACGGCCACCGACCTGCATCTTGATGCGGACGACACGACGCCGGGCGAACTGATCAGGACAATGTACGACCTGATCTTTCTGGCATTCCAGACGGATTCCACTCGAGTCGCCACCTACCAGCTGGGCAACATGAATGGAGCCACGTCGATTGCCGGCAAGTTTCCTCAGTTGCTGGGCTTTGCCAACAAAATGCACGCTCTCGCGCACGGTGCCAGAAAAGGCGACGCAGGTGCAGAGAACCTGGGTCATTGGGACCGTTTTCTGACCGAACAACTGGCATACTTCATGCAGCGTCTGAAAGACACTCAGGAAGGCGACGGCAGCCTGCTGGATCACACCATGATCTTCTACGGCAGCAGCAACAGCCACACCCACGTCAATCAGAACTACCCACTGCTTCTGGCTGGCGGCGACAAACTGGGCCTGACACATGGTCAGTATTTACCGATGTCCGACGACATACCACTGTCCAACCTGTTCGTCACCATGCTGAACCGACTGAATACGCCGGTCAACCGATTCGTCGACAGCACCGGTGAACTTGCTGAGTTGGCAGCGCCCCTGGGGTGATCAGAGTTCGGTCCACGGTGACCGCGTTCGTGCTGACCTCAAAACGCCATCTGCCAATCCTTGATTGCATCAAGGGGGTATACCAGCATCACAACATTCAGCGTCAGGCAATCTCGAATTGTGAGCACCAGAAGCAGCTCGGTGGCCAGGAAGAGCAGGATAGAGTGCGACGGCTTCATACGAGCGGCCAGTAGGAATCCCGCTGCACAGGCCACAATGTCGAAAAGTGAGTTTGCGATCGAGTCGCCGTAATAGTCCAGGGAAATGGTCGCTTCACGGTAGCGTTCGATGATTAGCGGTGAATTCTCCAGAATCTCCCAGCCTGCCTCAAGGAGGATTGACGCCCAAAACCGCTTTGACACGGGGGCAGACTTCCAAAGCCAATGCAGCAGGCCGTAAAGCGCAATTCCATGCAATACGTGAGTGAAAAAATACGGATCAACCAAGTGTTGAGAATTGTGCTGCGACCAGATATCCCACGACCAGGGCACGCACGTGCCGCACTGACACCAGAAGACTCGTCCACTTAGGTGCAGCACCACCGCCGTGATCAGCAGAATTGCTGCGAACACGAAGGTATGCTGGACAACTCGCGATTTTCGACACGGACGTGCGATTTCGTCATTCATAGAGAATTCGGCTGAAAACGAAACTTCCGACGACGTGACACAGCGATCTTGTCGTAACAGTCGATCCGGCTGTTGTTCGGGCGTGTGACAGGCCCTCCCTTACTTCCTGAATTTCTAAAGAGCACCGACCATTTTGCCAGTATCTTAAGAGCGACAATTGAGACATAGCCACACCATTTCAGGGCGCAGCGGGAATTTCACAGCCTCCATACCGCTTTTGAATCTATTCGATGACAATCCGTGGCCACTCCACTTCACGTATGCTCGATTCTTCCTAGAATCCCCCGTTCACGGCTATCTGATTTGGCGTCCTCTGCCACCAACAATCCCGTGCCCCTTCTCATTTCGTCCCGAGCATCCAAAAGCCGCGTAACAGCGGAATCCCAGATATTCCATGGCCAAACGTGTTCGTATTGAAGATCGAGTTGAGCAGCGAACACGAGAAATCGGGGAAGAGTTGTTTGGGCGACTGAACCATCGCTCTCCATCCATTTTCCACGGACGGTGGTGGGAAGATCGCCTGATGCACTGGGCGATGGACGACGAGGCCGTCAAAGTTCAGATGTTTCGCTTTGTCGATGTGCTGCCCATGCTGCGGGATCACACGTCCATCGCCAGACATCTGGAAGAGTATTTCGAAGACGTCAAACAGCATCTGCCGTGGGCCGCTCGAATCGGACTGGATCTGTCCACGAACAACAGCATTCTCAGCCGGGCACTCGCCTTTAACGCTCGGACCAATGCCGCCCGGATGGCTCGTCGATTCATTGCCGGCGAAAACGCACCTGAGGTGCTGAAGTCAGTGCGACAGCTGCGCAAGAACGGCTTTGCATTTACACTGGATTTGCTGGGTGAAGCGATCATCAGCGAAGTCGAAGCCGATCGGTATCAGCAGGCTTATATCGACCTGATCGAAGGTATGTCGGATCAGGTGGACAGCTGGTCTGAAGTCGCAGTGCTGGACAATGACCACGTCGGGGCGATTCCCAGGCTGAATGTGTCCATCAAGCTGTCGGCACTGGACAGTCAATTTTCTTCAATCGATCCGGTTGGAAGTCAGAATCGCGTCCTGCAGCGGCTGCGGCCGATTCTGCGAGCAGCGCAGGAGCACCATGCGTACGTACATTTCGACATGGAGCAGTACGATTACAGAAATCTGACGTTCGACATCTTCGAACAGGTTTTGGTGGAAGACGAGTTCCGAGAATATGCCAACGCCGGCATCGTGGTGCAGGCTTATCTGCACGACGCGGAAGACGATCTGAAGCGACTGCTGAAGTGGACGAAAAAACGCGGTACTCCGATCACCGTTCGGCTGGTCAAGGGAGCGTACTGGGACTACGAAACCATTCGGGCCGAATACCGTAACTGGCCGACCCCGGTGTTCCGTCGAAAATGGCAATCGGACGACAGCTTCGAACAGCAGTGCCGGTTCCTGATGAAGAACCACGAATGGTTGCGGCCTGCGTTAGCCAGCCACAACCTGCGAAGTCTGTCTCACGGACTGGCGTGGGCCGAAGAATACAAGGTCCCGCCGCAGGCCTATGAAATTCAAATGTTGTACGGCATGAGTGATGAACAGGCTCAGCTGTTTTCTGAGCGTGGCCATCGCGTCCGCATTTACACTCCGTTTGGAGAGTTGATACCCGGCATGGGTTATCTTGTCCGCCGACTGCTGGAAAACACATCCAACGATTCCTTTATTCGACAAAGCTTCACAGAACACGTGGCCGTGGAGAAACTTCTCATGAAACCAACCGATCACGCTGTCGCAGAGCCTCCCATTGAAGATGAAGATATCGAAGGCTTCACGAACGAGCCGCTGACTGACTTCAGCATCGACGACAACCGAACGGCCATGCAGCAGGCGCTGGACGATGCTCGCAGCGAGTTCGGGCAGACGTATCCATTGGTGATCGACGGCAAGTCCAGCGAAAGCCGCAGCACCTTAAGTTCACGGAATCCGTCGGATATCGCAGAAGTTGTCGGACACGTGGCCGCAGCGTCTGCGGACCAGGCCGCTGATGCCGTTGATGCGGCTCAACGAGCGTTCCCGCAGTGGGCGGCGATGGAAACGAGCAACCGCTGCGAATACCTGGAACTGATCGCCGCAGAAATGCGTGAGCGGCGGTTCGAACTGGCGGCATGGATCTGTTTCGAAGTTGGCAAGCCCTGGGCCGATGCAGACGCCGACGTCGCCGAAGCAATCGACTTTTGCATGTATTACGCTCATGAAATGCGGCGGTTGGACGCACCTCAGCAGTGTGACTTCAAGGGCGAAGAAAACAGTTACACCTATCGCCCACGAGGTGTTGCGGTCGTAATTACCCCATGGAATTTTCCATTGGCGATTCTCACAGGTATGACGACGGCCGCAATTGTGGCTGGCAATACCGTCGTGATGAAACCTGCCGAACAATCGTCGGTCGTGGCGGCGAAGTTTATGGAGATCATTCGTAACGCCGGCGTGCCGGACGGCGTTGTTAACTTTCTGCCGGGTATCGGCGAAGACGTGGGCCCGGAACTGGTCGGCAGCCCGAACGTTGACCTGGTGTGCTTCACCGGATCGCAGGAGGTTGGTCTGGAAATTAATCGTGTTGCTTCCAACACCGATCAACGCCAGACCAGCGTTCGCCGAGTCATCGCGGAAATGGGCGGCAAGAATGCCATCATTGTCGACGACGACGCAGACCTGGACGAAGCGGTCCGGGGCGTCATTCACAGCGCCTTTGGCTACGCCGGACAGAAGTGTTCCGCATGTTCGCGAGTGATTGTGCTGGAGGCGGCGTACGATCAATTTGTTAAGCGGCTTGTTGAGGCCACAAAAAGCCTGCACGTAGGCGCTGCAGATGATCCCGCGACGGTCGTCGGGCCGGTAATTGACGACGACGCTCGAAAACGAATTTTGAAAGCTGCAAAAGCGGTTGACCCGGAATTCGGAGAAGAATTGGCCCTGGCGGTGGACGTGAAGCAACTTGCCAAACAAGGCACGTACGTCGGCCCCCACATCATCACAGGCGTTGATCCGCAATCGAGTGTCGCGCAGGAAGAATTCTTCGGTCCACTGTTGGCCGTCATGAAAGCGAAGAATCTGGACGAAGCCCTCAGTATTGCCAACAACACCCGATATGCGTTGACCGGTGGTGTTTACAGCCGCAGCCCGGTGACTCTGAAACGAGCTCGCAGGGAATTTCAGGTGGGTAATCTGTACCTGAACCGAGAAATCACCGGAGCGATGGTTCAGCGGCACCCGTTCGGCGGATTCCGCATGAGCGGCATTGGTACAAAAGCCGGTGGCCCCGATTATCTGCTGCAGTTCATGGTCCCGGTGAACGTGACGGAGAATACGATGCGTCGCGGTTTTGCTCCGCCGTCCGACGAGGAGGCGTAGCGACCGCCGCACGTCAGACAGTCAAGATTTTTCACGAAAACAGAAAGCCCTGCAATGATTTGGTTTCTAATCATTGGTGCTGTCGCCGGCTGGCTTGCAGGAAAGTTCACGAAGGGTTCCGGCTTTGGAATTTTCGGGAACATCATAGTAGGCATCATCGGCGCATTCGTGGGAGGGTTACTGTTCGGTTTGCTGGGACTGCAGGCAAGAGGTCTCGTCGGCGAGATCGTCACGTCGACAGTGGGAGCAATGGTCTTTCTGTTTGCCCTCGCAAAAATCAAGACGTAAAAGGCTTTCCGAATACGTCTATTCCTGTGATCCGCACGGCGCCAGCCGCCCGTGCTTGGCAGTATTTTCACCCGCGGCTAGCGCCTTGCGGCTCACTGTTTAAGATATCCGGGCCGCCAACGGTGACAGAGCAAACGTACTGAGCGGCTGCCGCCTTCAACGTTTGGCGACGCCGGGCGCTTTGCTATATTCGCCAATGGCTGAATTTGTGCTGCCGTACGCACCACGTTGAATCTCTGCCACGCCGTCAACGACATCGGCGAAAGTGTTTTGAATACCGCGGCCCCCGTACCGAACGGCGGCAAACACCGCCGAAGAGCGTCTTCGGAACACCGATCGGACAGCAGATTGTCTGCCGTGAAGCCACGAGTGGCGGACAACCTCGCGAGGAACGAATCTTTGTTTCCCGAATTCCGAGCGGCTTTAAGGCGCCAACGGAATGTCGTCGCGTGTTGATCTCGATCTGTGTAACCAGACCGCCTGGCGATGTGAGCGTTGAGTTCAGAATCCCATCTTCCCTCATCTCGGTCTCGACGCTGTGGCATCGATAACGTTGGCTTAGACCTGTCAATTCGGCGATCAGCTGCCGAAATTGATCGTGGAATTCGGGCGTCTCATTCCAGACGTCCAGGTTGTATTCGAAGAACGACACGGTTTCGGCACCAGACAGCATGGCCTGCCACGCCATGACACGCAGTTCTTCGATTTCCGGCAGCCTGCCATCGGGCGGCAGCAGCCATGCCTGCAGAATCACGACGAGCGGTAGTTCTCGTTGAGCAATCTTCATCATTTTGCGACTGCGTTGAATCATAAAAAACACGTCGTCGAGCGGTGCTTCATGCAGATCGGGGTAGGGCATGATTCGCATGACATCCGCAGCTTCGTACAGAAACGAAAAATAGTCGTAGTAACGCGAATCCCAGCTCGCCATCGGCCCCCAGTGCGAAATCTCCAGACGCGTTCCGCGCAGTTCTTCTGCGAACTTTGGTTTCAGCTGCTCGTACAGATCAATGTAGAAGCCGAACGGTGTGTCCGGCGCATTGCGGCCGGGTTCGTCCATGATACTGAATCCAATGAGTGACTCCGGAGCAACTTTCCGAGCCCGCTCAAGCCCCTCTTCAATCTCATTTCGTTTCGTGTCCTGCGTCCACCAGTTGGCCAGAACGACATTCAGACCGACATCGCTGGCAGCTTTGTGAAGATGGGGCCAGTCCAGAATAACCTGCGTAAAGCCCATCGCTTTGAGGTCCGCCAGTGCCTGCTTTGAATGCGGATCGTACATCTCGAACCGCTGCGTGACGGTGGTCTTTACTTTTTTGCCAACGTACTCTTCATTGCTGCGCCGACGAAGTTCCGCCGGGTCACGGAGTTGGTGAGCGGCAGCATCCGGAGGAGAATTCTTTGACACATCCTGAGCACGGACTGGCGGTGAACTCACGCACGATGATGTCCAACAGCAGATCGCAACAATGAGTTTCTCTCTCAGTCGGAACGACATCAGAGTGTCCTTCGCCCAAACAGCAATTGAAACCACAGCGTCAGATCCGAACTTCAGACCCAGATGAAATCGGGAAACGGAGCATTCCACCAGAGCGCGCTTCACCGAAGTGCGGCGACTTGCGCCACCGTTCAACTGCGAAATAGCTCGACGGACCCGCTACACGTCCGGGCGACACGCCCCGGTCAATGACTCTATCCGTTGCGTAACGCGCATGGCATAACAAACGTTTCGTTTTCCATGTTGACACACGAAAACGCTGCGTTCCAGCCGATCCCATTGATTGCGACTATGCCACTCTGAGAGCTGCACAGGAATCTCAACCTACTTCACGACAGGTTCCGGGGTCAGGGGCTGAACTTTTTTCCCGACGATGGCCTGGAATGCCACTCGGTGGTCGGACTCACGCGCCTCGGCGGTCGACGACTTCAACGCGTTCAATACAACATCCGGAGTTGACGCCTTTTTGGCGGACGGCACGGCCACAACGCCTCCAATACAAGGTGCATCATCAGCGTCAGACGGGACGTCCAGGTACTCCGACAGGTCATTCTGAATTCGTACCGCAATACGACGCAGCAGGTCAGCATTCAGTCGCGGCAGAATCACGAGAAACGAGGTGTCGTTATATCGCACCACATGATCCGTCGGTCGCACGGCGGCTTTCACCAGAGCTGTCGTTTTTTCCGGGGCAGGGCGACCGTCTTCTGCGGCCATCGGCACATCGATCATTAACAGACCAACGGACTGGTTCTGCGTGTGCGCTTTACTCAGCTCGATTGGCAACGCACTTTCCAGGTATTTTGCGTTATAGACGTCCGCCTGCTCGTCTAGCCAGGCTTGCCATTCGTCTCGGTCCAGAATTTCGTCTTCAGCGTCATCATGAGTCTGAACAGTTGATGTCGCTGCTGAAGCCGCTCGACCGACCACGGACTCCAGGTGACCGTTCATGGAGATGTCGCAGAGCACGGTTTGAGCTCTGGCCAGAATCCGGTCGCAGCTTCAGAATGCGAGGTCGCCACACCGATAAACAGAGTACTGAGCCGGTCGACGAAGAGCCTGAAAATGAGCCCGATTCCAAGTCGCAAACCGGCCAATCCAAAAGCGGCCAAACCCGCGCACCGGGTCGCCCCGGAAAAACGAACAAAAAGCCAGCAAATTAGTCCACGTTTTCTCAAAACCCTGGCCGGTTTTGACCCGCAAACAAGTGGCCGCTTTTAACCCGCGAACTGACAGGCCGGGTCGGTGCGGACCGTCCTGATGAGTTCCTGCGTATCCGGATCCTCCTGTTGAGCAATTTCGATGATGCGAATGGCGACTTCCGGAAGACTGGGAACCTGGTCGGAGGCAAGCAGTTCATCCAGTGATGACG
>JAPYTO010000157.1 GCA_029941865.1 Fuerstiella sp.
ACTAAACAGCTCCGCACAGAACCGTGACCTTGTTTCCTTCACCCTCCTTTTTAAGGAGGGTCGAGCCTCAGCGAGGGGAGGTTTCGACGCGGTCTCCGTCTCCTCCCTAGTCAGGTAGGTCAGGACCTGTCCTGACGCAACCATTATCATCAGGACAGGTCCTGACCTACGCAACTTCACCCTCCTGTGGAGGGTCAGACGCAGTAGCAGCCAGCACCCCCCGTCAATCCAGGTCGACTGTCTTCACTGCGGCGGATTCGTCCACAACCTCCAGCGTGACCGGCAGTGAGGTAATCCCGTCAATGCTGGACTTCAGGAAAAACGTACGTCGCATTGGCTGCACCCATTTTGCTGCCGTTATAAAGAACTCCCGATCCGACTGGCCTTCAAGCAACAGCAACCCGTTCAGTCCGATGTTATCCACGTAAATGCCGTGTGGCAAATTCCGTCCGGAATCCTCTTTGCCGAACGAAAGCACGCCGTCGTGCTTCAGTCGATCGACACGCACCATCGCCTGAATCGTTTCGCCGGGGTGAATCTGCAGTACCAGCGGCGCGATAGGATCAGGACGGTTCTGTGCTCCCGCTTCAATTCGAAATCGCAATTTAGGATCCGTGGTCAGCTTCAATTCTTCCAACGTACCCAACCGTGTCTCACCGGCGGTGATTTCGATTTTCGCGAGTTGTTCGGCCGTCGGTTCGGTGGCACCCTCTGTGGCGTACAGCGTTCCGATGGCGTTCAGCTGTTCTTCCTGAATCACCAGCGGCCCCGAAAATCCAAAACCCTCGGGCAACCCAGTGATATTGACGGAAATCGGTCCGTCGTACCCATCGATTCGTTTGGCCGTGAATACGAGTTCCGTGCCCGTGCCCACAGCGACGCTGATTTTTCGAGTGCTGACAGACACTTCAAAACGTGGTTTCCGATTTCGAACGGTCAACGTGTACTTGAAATCCTTGCCGCTGAATCCACGGGCGTCAGTCACGCGAACGACGTAGTCATCGTCGCTGGGTGCAGTAAACATGAGGCGGGAGTTGCGGCCCGATTCCCGCCGCGGATCGTCATCGTTTTCGTAGTACACAGGAAATGTCGGCAGCCCATTGGGAGTCAGCTGCTCTTCTGGCTGCCGCGGCACAACGACAAAGCATGGCGCCTGCAGCGCGTGCGATGTCGGCGTTGTGCCGAAGTAAGTGAAGCGTTTCCCGAAGCCTGGATAGACCTTGAAACCGGAATCCGGGCCACGCGGATAAAGCCACAATTTCACGACCTCACCATCTGAATACAGGTATTCATTCAGCTCCATTTCCTGCCAGTTAAACACACGGAAGTCGTCAATGGTGTCCGAGTCCTTGCCGCGAAACGTAAAGTACGAATCCCGCACGGCCTGCAACACGGTCCGAATGATCGGCCGGCCGCCCTTTGTCAACACTTCAATCCTGGTATCCAGCGGCGGTTTGTCTCCCTGGGCCTGAGCTTCCAACACCAACTGCTGCCCGGCTGATGCAAAAAATCGATAGCAGTCGGCATCTCGGTCATTGCCTCCATCTGGTTTGATGGCCCCTGCAACCTTGAAGGGCAGGGCGGCTTGCTGGCTGTTCACCGGTTCATCGTTGTTGTCCGCCTCAACAATTTCGTTCAGCACTTCGGTGTCCCCCGAATCAGCAACTCCGGCAATCGGTGACGAAGTCGCAGGGGACGTTGCGGGTGCCGCAGCATCCGCGTTGGTATTGATCAGGATCCGTTCGCTGGTTCCGTCGTGCCGCGTCACAAATAGATGTCTTCTGCCGACGAACGACAACGATGTCACCGGCGACGACTGCCGGGGCATCGTCTGCAGAGGCTGCAGCGGAAATGCACGCCACACACGCAGCGTCCCGTCTTCGGCCGTGCTGGCCAGTAGCTTGCCATCGGCGGACAGCGCAATCCGTGAAATCGTCTGCTCGTGTGCGAAACGTGAGAGCAACAGCGGGTTGATCTTCGCCTTTATCCGGGACAGCAGATTCCAGATTCGAATGCGATTATCTGCACCGGCTGCGAAGATCCGTCGTCCGTCGGGGCTGACGATAACTGTGTACTGCTCGGCCTGAGGCTGACTTAGTGTGTCCAGCCGGTCCCCGGTCGTCACGCTCCACACCTTCACCGTGCCATCGGCACTGGCGCTGCACAGAACGTTTCCTGACGGATCAAAGCTCAGGGAAAAGACACTGCCGTTGTGGCCATCCAATACTCGTGCCACGTTACCGGTGCCAACATCATGCAGCAGGATGCGACGGTCGTAACCCGCAGTTGCCAGGACCTGTCCGGACGAATCAATTGCAGCAGCATAAATCGCGTCGGTGTGTCCGCCGAATTCATGCAGGATTTTTCCATCCGCCGCATTCAGAATGAACGCCTTTCCCAACGCACCTGGTGTTCCCGTGGCTGCCACAAGCCAGGATTTCGACGCATTGGTCGAAAGATTCAATACGTTGACGATGCCCAATTCGGTGCGCCACAAGGTTTTGCCCGCAACATCAATCGCCGTCACATGTCCGCGACCACCAACTGCCAGCGTGCCTTCCTGTGTCAATGTCGCGCTGGACAGCAGCGCTCCACGAACCTTGTGGAATGGCTTGATGTCCGGAACGTCCGGGTTCCCAACCGCGATCGGTTTCATCTTCGCACCCGACAGCACCCATTTACGCAACTCCTCGCGTTCCACGTCAGTGGGCTGTGGCTCGCCGTTCGGAGGCATGGTGGTTTCGGAGCTCTTGCCCAGCACAGCCAGCAGGCGACTGTTCGCATAGTCAGCCACTAACACAGGGCCGTCGTCACCGCCCTTCAGCAATTCCTCGCGAGTCTGCAGCGACAGCCCCGCTTCACGATCCGTCTGGTTGTGGCAGCCCAGGCAATATTTCTGGATCAACGGCTCCACCGGACGCTGCGCGGCAGAGACCGGGCCGCCGTAAACGAATGCAACAAACGCCACAATTGATATGGTCACGAACAGAGCAGGAGTGCGTCCGGGCACCTGAGAATCATGTTTCATGTCGTTGTTATTCTCCCTGACGAGACCAGCGACGATACCTGCGAGGCGTGGTCGGCGTGGCGAAAGATGTACTAGGGCAACCGTACAAAGATTCCCCTCTCTTTGCACATCCAAACGGACGATGGGCAAGGAAAACCGAAGGGAATCCATGCGCCACTGGCGTTCCGCCGGACCCGTCCATGGCTGCCCGCAAAGTCCCCAACGCGAGGCATCACGGGCACGTGCCATCCGAACCACCGGCCAGCCCTGTGTTACGAGGAAGGCCCCGGACGGGGCCGCAATACAAGCTCGAAGCGCCAGCGAGTGGGTCTCGTGCGATTGAAAAACAGACTTGCTGCCGCTGGGTACCCGCATCAATGACCGCAGAGCCGGTCAATTACGCAAATGAATTGACCTGTCAGCAATGCACAAAACTTCAATCCCATGACGTCCGAGTCTTCAGAATGAAAAGCTCCAGTCGTGTCAACGCCAAAGAGTTTCCAAACGGCTGAGACGTTTGGGGACGCGCCAGGCAGTTTTAGGAATGAGTGTCTTCAGACCTCGTGATTCCGCTCTTGCCCCGATCAGTACGTTTGCAATGTCGTCCAGAACGGTTGGGCTGTCGCCGTAGTAGAAGTGGTTGACCGCAAAGAGACTCGTGTCCACATTTGAAGCGTCAATCATGTCGATCTTCCGGAACCGCGGAAATGCAGTCAGATAGCGGCCACCCTGTCCCAGTCTCGTTCCGTCAGTGTGAATGACCGCGGACGCCTTCAGCGCGACGTCGTTTTGTGAGGCGTATACCGTGAAACGATCCGCGATTCCGGTAATCCGGGGAGCGATCGCCAACTTGAATGTCTCGGCGTCGACATCGGGGGCCGTCAGTATCACTTCATTAAATTTCGGAATATTCCCGGACCGGTATGAATAGGCAAGACGTCGCAGCACCCCCGTCAGCACTCGGTTCCCCATACTGTGCGCGATCAGATGAATCCGACGCGCACCTGATTGTTCAGCAATCACGGTCACAAAGTCCATCACGTCCTCTTCACACCATTCTGCACTGCGTTCGTCCTCACGGTAACCGGCCAGGGTTCCTTCTCCCAGCGAAGGCCAGCTGAACAATACGGGAACGCCGGGGAACTCCAGATCGTGAGCCATTTGCGCGGTCCGCCGAGCAGCGTCCTTGAAAGTGACGTTATAGCCGTGGACAAACACAAACACCTCGCCACCAATTTCACGGACCTCGTTGGCAACGGACACTCGCCGAATCGACGACGAAACCGTCGACCTCAGACTGTTGACGAATGTGGCACCATCCACGGGCTGCACGCTCCGCAACATGACGTGGCGGTTTGGGTTTTCCCGGATTTCGAACCGCCAGATGCTCGGTGCCTCAAGTTTTCCCCGCTTGTGGTTCGGAGGAATGCTCACGTCGCAGAATCCGACTGACAGGCTTCCACGATCCCCGCCGTAGAATTCGTTCAGCTTCTCAGAACCGGTCGGCCGACGATCCGTTCCGTAAAACACACGAATGGTGGCAACTTCGTTCCCGGATTCCAGCGGCGGAGGTGGTGGCAGCTGCGGCGGCGGATCGAAATTGTCAGGCGATACGGACTCAACGAAAGGCAAATCGTCGGCACCGAGCTCCAATTGTTTTGCCTCGGGCGAAGGCCTGCCGCTCGGACCGGACGACGTTTCCGCCATCGCATCGTCCTTCTGCTTCGAACAACCGAACACGCAACACAAATAACAGACAGAAGAAGCAACCGCTGCACGTCGTCCTCCAGTGACTTAATTCCTCTGATCACACCCGCCATCCTCAGCGACGCGGACCAGCACAATACTTGAAAGCAGCGCAGCAGCATACAGCGATTTACACTGACTTGTGGCCGCGAAGGACCCCCGCCGAATGGGCCTACTTCCTTGTGTGCTTCCCGATGAACGCATCCACGTCCTGCACGAGCCGTTCAACTGTCTGCAGCGTGGCACCGGTTTTGGCCGTGCCCCAGTAGAAGCCGTGCGTGACGCCTGGATAACTGATGCTTGAGATGTCCCGGCCGAGTTCCTGCATCTCCGGGATCAGGATCTCAAAATTCGTCCGGTACAGCCCCACCGGTTTTCCCTGAAGAACCAGAACAGGACAATCAATGACCTTCATCCAGGCACGCATTTCCTTTTGGCGTTCGGGTGTGTATTTCTGAGCCGGATGCTCCATGAGTTTCCGGTAGTCAGCCGGACCCGCTGCCTGTCCCGTCCGAGGGTCGATCGGCACGACCGTGGCGGGCTCGCCGGCCACAACGCAGGCCACCTCCGCTTTAGACGCGGTAACAATCGCCAGGATGCCGCCGCCGCTGCCGCCATACAGGATCACCCGGTGCGGATCGACGGCTGGAAGCGCCCTGACTTTCTCCACGACCAGCGCCGCATCCCCAACGGCATCGTAAAATCCTGTGGGCTTGCCGGCGTCCTTGGTTTTCCAAAACGGACGTCGCGTCGATTGCACAGTCACGTAGCCCTTCTGCAAAAAACGGGTTTGCACCACGCCGTTAAGCAGGTTGTTCTTCAAACCCTGCAGATTGGACTGACCTCCGCCGCCGTGAAAAAACACGATCGTCGGAAACGGACCATCGCCTTGCGGCGTGCGGTAGGCAAAGCTCAAATCGACACCATCCGCCGACTTCAGCGAAACCTGGGTCAGCGGCGCCTTGGCCAACGGGATGTTGATCGCCGGGATAGCAGACACGGAAGCGAGGTTGTCGCCCCGGCTGGGATCGCGCCGACGATGTTCGCGGGCTTCCTCGCGTGTCAGTCTACCGTCCCCGTTGACGTCGGCGTCCGGATGCCGTTTGAGATAGTCGGCCAGCTGCTGCTGGCTTTGCGCGAATGCAGAGGACGCCACGAGAACGAGAAACGCAGTAAGGGAAGTCTTCATCATTGGTAACGACTCCGGTGGCTGGAACGGTATTTTGTAACGACTTGTCCCAGCGAAACCAACGATAAGTCGCCGCACTCCCATGAACGGGGTGCATCCGTTGGTTGGAGGATGTTGACCAGGAAGCCGGCGGGCAGTCCCTGGCCCCCTCACCCAGCCTCTCCCCCACTCGCAGACCGATTCGCAGAACAACGAACAACGCGGGGGAGAGGAGCAAACTCAGGGCGGCGTGGTCCCTCCAACGATCGGATGCACCTCTTTGCACGGGAGGTCCGACGAACTGCCCAGCCCTGGGCCTGTCGATAGCGTTTCAGCACACAGTGAATCGATCGCCGTGCCCAAAAGCAGCGACGGGCAGCGACGGGCAGCGACTCAGACGTCGAAGGAACCCGCCAGATCGCAATACTTGGGGTTTTACCGTTACCTTTTCGCACTCAATGATATCTTCTAATGACGCCGTGTCGCCCCGACCATGTCCGCATCTGAAACCAAAACGTTCCTCATCAGATTGCGGGATCATCTTCTCTGGCCATTTAACTGACTTACACTTGATATGGATGCATTGTCCAAAGTCGTGAATCTCTGTCCTGTCACCCTGCCGATCGCCGCGCTGGCCGCGATGGCCGCATGTTTTGCCATCCCTGGTTATGCACTCAGTGCTCAGGAGCATTCGTATTCAGAAGGCGAAAAGCTCTTCGCTCTGAAAGTCAAGCCGTTGCTCAAGCAGAAGTGCTTCGCATGTCATGGGGCTGGTCAGGAAATAGAGGGAGACCTCATCCTGACCAGTCGCGAAGAAATGCTGCTGGGCGGCGAGTCCTTCGATGACGTGCTTATTCCGGGCAATGGCACTGGCAGCCTGCTGTATCAGTCCACCACGCGGAAGATGGACGTTTACCAGATGCCCCCCAAGGAAGCGGACAGGCTCACTGAGGAACAGACCTGGCTGATCCGGGACTGGATCGATGCCGGAGCCCCCTGGCCGTCCGAAGCCGATCAAGCGACCATTCAGGAAAAATATGCTGAAGGGGTCGTCGTGCAAACCAGTGGAGGACTGGATGACGACTGGACCTACCGCCGCTACGCCGAAAAAGATCTGTGGGCCTATCAACCCCTGATTGCCCCGGAAGTCCCCTCCAAATCGAAAACCGCCCATCCCGTAGACGCATTTATCAACAGGCATCTTGATGACATTGGACTCACGCCCGCCGGCCCTGCCGATCGACGCACGTTGATCCGTCGCGCCACCTTTGACCTGATTGGCCTGCCGCCCCGACCGGAGGAAGTGCAAGCCTTTCTCAAAGACCGCAACTCGGATGAACAGGCCTTTGCAACAGTCGTCGACCGATTGCTTGATGATCCCCGTTACGGGGAACAATGGGGCAGACATTGGCTGGACGTCGTTCGCTATGCGGATTCCGCTGGTTTCGCCAACGATTATGAACGACCGGCTGCATGGCGGTACCGCGACTATGTGATACGTGCATTCAACAGGGATAAACCGTTTGATCACTTTATCCTGGAACAAGTCGCCGGAGACGAATGGCATCCGGACGATCCGGAAGCGTTAATCGCCACCGGTTTTCTGCGCATGGGTTCCTGGGAAAACACATCAATGACGGTAGCGCGAGTTACCAGGCAGCAATTCCTTGATGATGTCACTGATATTGTGGGCCAGGCCTTTATGTCTCACCCGCTGCAATGCGCGCGGTGCCATGACCATAAGTTCGATCCCATCCCGACCAAGGATTATTACCGGATTCAATCCGTGTTTGCCACAACCCAGTTTGTGGACCGGAAACTTCCATTTCAGGACTACGAAACCATCACCGGTTTCGACGAAAAGGAAGTCATGGAAACGAGGCTCCGGTATTTTACCAACATACGCGACGAATTGAGCGCCAAGGAGTCGGCGGCCGTCAAGAAATGGTGCATCGAAAAAGGCATTCCTAACAAATCACGCGCACAACTTGCCAAGCTGGGTATTCCCGATGAAAAGTTGCCGCCACGGGGGCTGGGATTGACCTCGCAGGAAATTGGAATACGAAAGGTGGGTCTCAAAAACCTGCTGCGTACGACCTACGAAATGAACAAGTTCGAACCCTTCGCGCTTTCGGTTTACAGCGGAGTGTCTCCGGAAATCCCGTTGGTATCAGGCAAAATGGTTGCGATGCCGGACAACCCCATGAGTGGTGGCGAACTGGATGCCTCCTACATCCTCACCGGAGGAGATCCGTTTGCTCAAGGGGTCGAAGTCACTCCCGGTGTCTTCAGCACGCTTCCGGATTCCAACGAAAGTCTGGATGCCACGGATTGGAATTCCATCCCAGCGACTCCCACAGGGCGACGACTCGCGTTCGCCAAATGGTTAGCCAGTCCCCGGAATGTTCTGGTTCCCCGATCGATGGTCAACCGTATCTGGAGCTATCATTTTGGCCAGGGAATTGTGGATACGCCGAACAATTTTGGGGCGATGGGAGGAAAGCCGTCCCATCCTGAGCTGCTGGATTATCTTGCCACCCGATTTGTGGAATTCGGCTGGTCAGTCAAACAGATGCATCGACTCATCATGTCCTCCAACGCCTATCGCCGCTCGACCGAATACAAAGACCGCGATCGTTTGCAGAAAACAGATCCCAATGCTGAAGCCTATGCGGCATTCAACCATCGCCGTTTAAGCGCAGAAGAACTTCGCGACAGCATGCTTTATGTTTCTGGCGAGTTGAATCCACTGGTCGGAGGATTGCCGGCGCTTCCGGAAATCAATATGGATGTCGCCCTGCAACCGCGGCAGATCATGGGATCGTTTGCCGCCTCCTATCAACCAGCCCGCACGCCCGAACAAAGAAACCGTCGTTCCGTCTATGCAAAAAAAGCCAGGGGCTTACTGAATCCCATGATGGAAGTGTTTAACCAACCCAGTCCGGATAAGTCCTGTGAAGCCAGGCAAAATTCCACGGTGACACCACAGGTATTCACTTTATTTAATGGCCAGGACAGCCTCTACCGTTCCATCGCCACCGCGCTGGACTTGCTGAAGAAAAACAAGAGTCGTAAATCGGTGGTCGAAGAACTTTTCCTTCGAGCCTATGGCCGCCAGCCGAGCCGCACTGAACGCAGCCTCTACTTGGCCCATTGGGACAACATGGAAAAGCGTCATGAAGGTCTCACGTTTGAACCGAGATCATTTCCAAAGGAAGTGACACGTTCCGCGGTCGAGGAAATGACGGGAGCTTCCTTCGAATTTACCGAACGGCTGTTTGGCTTCGATGACTATGTGGCCGATCCCGGATTGGGCGACGTCGACGCGACGACTCGCGCTCTGGCCGATGTGTGCCTGGTCGTGTTCAATTCCAATGAATTTATTTATGTCTATTAGGCTCCGAAGCAGATGAACAGCAAATTGAAACGGGCGCAGCTTGAGGACCTGGGTACGTCCAGGTCGCTCTACCGTCGTGACTTCATCTATGGCATGGGCGCCAGTCTGGGTAGCGTGGCTCTGGCCGGAATGATGTCACAGAATGCCAGTGCATCAGAAGCCGCTCCGGGTCCGCTATCATTGAAAACACCTCACCTTCCACCAAGAGCAAAGAACTGTATTTTTCTCATGATGGAAGGTGGTCCGAGCCAGATCGACACCTTCGATCCGAAACCGCAGTTGAACAAACTGCACCGGAAACGGTTTACCCGGACCGGAGAGAACCAATCGGCCATGGAGCTGGGAACGCGCTATTATGTGCAGAGTCCCTGGACGGCGCGTCAGGTAGGTCAATCGGGCGCGTGGATGACTGAACCCTGGCAGCACCTGCCCGATGTCACCGACGACATTTGTTTCTATCGAGGATGCCAGGCTGAGTCGGTCGATCACCCCACGGCCTTGTTCCATATTAATACAGGCAACCGTTTCGGTGGTGATCCGGCATTAGGTTCGTGGGTGACCTATGGATTAGGATCTCAGAACCAGAATTTGCCCGGCTTTATTGTTCTGCCCAATCTGTCCTATCCACAGGGCGGGACTCCCAACTGGGGAAATGGATTCCTGCCGGCGCACTACCAGGGCACGCCGCTACGGCCACTGGGAAGCCCCATACTCGATCTTAAACCACCCGTTGGAATTACTGCGGAACATCAGCGTGAGAACCTGAATCTGCTGGGCCGTAGCAACGGTGATCACCTGAAGCAGCATCCCTGGCACGATGACCTGCAGGCTCGCATGGAGAATTACGAGTTGGCGTTCCGCATGCAGATGCAGGTGCCGGATCTTCTGGATATCGATCAGGAAGATCAGAACACCAGAGAACTGTATGGCATCGGAAATGATGACACAGATGAATTTGGTCGTAAACTGTTACTCGCCCGGCGTCTGGTTGAGAAAGGCGTCCGCTTTGTTCAGGCCTACACCGGAGGCTGGGATTCGCACGATTATATAAAGCGCGCTCATGGGGCTCGAATCAGAGGCGTTGATAAACCGATCACAGGCCTGATCAAGGATCTCAAACAACGAGGCTTGCTGGAAGATACACTGATCGTCTGGTGTGGAGAGTTTGGCCGCAGTCCAGACAACGGCTTTCGCCAGGGGGGCGAAACCTACGGACGCGATCACAATGCCAAAGCCATGACCATGTGGTTCGCCGGAGGCGGTGTCGCCGCAGGCACGACCGTTGGAGCCACCGACGAAATCGGCGAACAGGCGGTCGATGTCGTTCATCCGATCCGCGATGTTCATGTGACTCTGCTGCACTTGCTTGGACTTGATGACAACCGACTGACCTACTTCAGCGGTGGCCGCTTCAAGCAGCTTTCACAGTTTGGCGGGAAGGCGATTCCTGAGTTGATGTCCTGAGGAATTGAACTCCCGACGCAGTCAGGAGTAAAGCAGGCCGAATCCAGGAGCGCAGCGACGCAGCGTGCGCTGGGCATGATTGTGTACAGAAACGTGCGTTAACGATGCCGGAACAGCGCTTCGCTCGGTCCGGCCTACTATCACTCTAAGCCAGCAGTTCCCGGACAACCCTTGCATCTTCGACACCCGTCAATCGCATATCCAGGCCCTGCACAGCGACCGACAAACGGCGGTGATCAATTCCCAGCAGATGCAGAATCGTGGCGTGCAGGTCGCGGACGTGAACGGCGTTTTCCGTTACGTGATAACCGAACTCGTCTGTCTGGCCATAGGTGACGCCGCGTTTCACGCCGCCACCGGCCAGCCACATCGTAAAGGCATGGGGATGGTGATCGCGGCCATAGGTTTTTCCGGAAACCTGAGCGACGGGCGTGCGCCCGAACTCGCCGCCCCAGATGACAAGCGTGTCTTCCAGCAAGCCGTGTTGCTTAAGGTCGGTGAGCAGTGCGGCAATCGGGCGATCCGCTGCGCCACACTGTCGCTTGTGCTCGTGTTCAATATTCGTGTGTGAGTCCCATCCCCGGTCGTACAGCTGCACGAATCGAATACCGTCTTCCACCAGACGCCGCGCCAACAGACAGTTGTTGGCGAAGGATGGCTTGGCCGGATCGGCACCATAAAGCGTGAGCGTTTCTTTTGATTCGCTCTTGAGGTCAGTCAGTTCCGGCACGCTCGCCTGCATACGGAACGCCATTTCGTAAGCCGCCACGCGAGACAGAATCTCGGGATCGCCGAGGGCATCGTGCTGTCGCTCGTTCATCCAGCGAATCAAATCAAGCTGTTCACGCCGTCGTGCGGTGGTCACGCCGGCCGGGTTGGCAAGATGCAGTACAGGCTGTGCTCCACTCAGAAACGGAACACCCTGATGTCTGGAGTCCAGAAAACCGTTGCCCCAGAAGCTCTGCAACAGCGGCTGCCCGTCGTTGGCCCCCGAAGTGAGCACGATGTACGCGGGCAGATCCTGGTTGTCGGATCCCAATCCGTACGAAAGCCACGCTCCCAGCGTCGGCCGGCCAAACAACTGCGTGCCACAATTAAGCATATTGACACCGGGATCATGGACATTGGTGTCCGTCTTCATCGAACGTATCACGGCCAGCTCGTCAGCCACGGTGGCCAGGTGCGGCATAAGCTCCGAAATCACAGTCCCGGAATCACCCCGCGGCGCGAACCGGTACGGCGATCCTTTGAGACTTGGAGTACCGCGGATCAAAGCGAACTGTTGGTGGTCTTTCAGTAACCGGGGCGGAATTTCTTTGCCGTCCAGTTCGTTGAGCTTCGGCTTGGGATCAAACAGATCCACATGCGATGGTCCTCCCGCCATGAACAGAAAAATGACACGCTTTGCCCGGGGTGCAACGTGAAATTGGTCCAGCGCCCCGTGACTCTGCTGCAGGCCCGTGTCACTGGCGTTTCCATCGGACTGCAGCAGCGAAGCCAGTGCCATCGAACCAAATCCCATGGTCGATTGCTGCAGAAAGGACCTTCGCGCACCGCTTATCTCAGGCGATTCGCCTGAGTACGCAGGCAGGCTGCCTGCACTACGAGAAACTTTGCCCCCGCATCCTGCTATTGATTTCAAGTGCGTCATGGTCGAGTAATCGTTTCATCGAGATTGAGCAGCACGCTACAGGTCAGCGCCCACACGGCGTGGTCGACAGAGCCATTGGCCTTCGGCGATTCCGCCAGCGCCGCAGTGGCGACCGGGTGAGTGTTGAGGTCCTCTCGCTGGCGAGCCACGTACGCCAGAAAGCGGGCTCGTTCGGCGTCCTGCGGCAGACGCCCGAGCACCCGGCGAAAGGCACGTGCCAGCTTCGCTTCATCGTTGCCGTCAACTTCGCGAATCAGCCGCGCGGCCAGCACGCTGGCAGCCTTACTGAAGATGGGATCGTTCAACAGCACCAGCGCCTGCGTGGGTACGTTTGAGATGTCGCGCTGTGCGACACAGGTTTCGCGTGCTGGAGCATTCAGCAGTTCCAGTGAAGGATGCAGGGCCATGCGCCGCCAGTACGTGTACATTGTCCGTCGATAACGACCTTCGCCAGAGCTGTCCTTCCACTCTCCGGGCAATGCCCGTTGCTGCCAGTAACCTTCTGGCTGCCGCGGGAACACCGGCGGGCCACCCACTTTCCTGACAAGCAGCCCACTCACAGCCAATGCCTGGTCACGAATCTGCTCGGCGGGCAGACGTACTCTTGTCATGCGAGCCAGCAGTACATTCCGTGGATCACGTTGCCGCAGCCCGGGAGTGATTCTCGCAGATTGCCGGTAAGTGGCCGATGTGACGATCAGCCTATGCATTCCCTTCATGTTCCAGCCGCTGGTGACGAATTCCGTGGCCAGCCAATCAAGCAGGGCAGGGTGGGTTGGCATTGCCCCCTGAGCACCAAAATCGTCCGGTGTCGGCACAAGGCCGCGTCCAAAATAAATTTGTCAGAACCGATTAACAACGACTCGCGCCACCAATGGATTCCGTCCATCAAACAGCCAGTGTGCGAATTCCGCCCGATTCTGTGGTTGCTCGCTCTCAGCGACGCCGAACATCGCCGGTACCGCCGGGAACACCTGCTGGCCCCGATCCCAAAAGTTGCCTCGCACATGAATGAACGTGTCGCGCGGTTCGGATCGTTCCCGCATGACAGGCACTGCAGATACAGTTTCCGTTTCGCCGGCAATCCTCTCATCAAGTTCGCGCAGCGCCGAGTGCAGCTTTGCCACCGTTGCGGCATTCT
The DNA here is from genome assembly GCA_029941865.1 of Fuerstiella sp. GTDB lineage: Bacteria > Planctomycetota > Planctomycetia > Planctomycetales > Planctomycetaceae > Fuerstiella. Next base: position 13,575 of record JAPYTO010000157.1, read on the forward strand.
CGCCGTTCACGTTTATCTGATCACCCAGCGCAGCTGCATAAAGCCGCACTTCACTCAGATCCCCTTCGAAGCGATAAGCACTCGCCTCGGGTGTTCCGCTGTAGCCCGCGCCAATGACCAGACGCCGATCTGACCGGGCGATGGTGTTTGGTACATTGCCGATCAGCCGAGCAGCTTTGTCCTCAACGCCGTCAACGAACACCCAGTCGCGGTAAGGCCAGATCTGTCGCATCTTGTCGTCCGCGAATCCTCGGGTGTCCGCATACCGAGCCAGGTCCAGCCAGTCCTGCGCTCGTCGCTCGGCATAAGCCGTTGTCTGCATCAGCCGATCGACGAACCGTTCATAGGCACCTTTCTGAGTGTCGTGCAGAAACGCATCAATCCGGTCAGGGGCGGGCGGCAATCCGGTCAGGTCCAGCGTCACCCGTCGAATGAGGGTTTCACGATTGACCTCCGGGGACGGCACAAGCCCCTCGCGTTCCCATCGCGCCAGCGTGAAATGGTCGATGGCGTTCCTGGGCCATGTCGTGTGCCTGACCGCGGGCGTCTTCTGCCGACGTGGTGGTTCGAACGACCAGTGACTCTGATACTTCGCCCCCGACGCGATCCACAGGCGCGGCGTTTCCTTCTGTGCTGAAGTGAGCCGCTTGTGCGGCTGAGGAGGCATCCGTTCCGATTTTTCGGCGGTCTCGATCCGTCGAATCAGCTCGCTGGCCGCCAGATCGCCTGGCACAATTGGCCGCTCGCCCGAATCGGCTTCTGCCAGAGCACTGTCCCTAACGTCAAACCGAAACCCGGCCTCCCGACTCTGTTCATCCGGACCATGACACGCAAAGCAATGCTTCGAAAGGATCGGGCGGACGTCGCGATTGAATTGCAACCGTTCGTCCACGGCCGCGTTCACGTCCACAGTCATCACTCCAAAGTGACACACGATAAACACCTTGCTTGCAATCACGAGCGGCAGGATTCTGACAAAACGATTCATCGGTCAATTCTGCTAATCTCCGACCGTAAGCCAGCAGCCTTGCTGGTGATCACATGCCTGGAGAGGTGGTCGCAACGGATTCATGAATGTATTCTTCGTCTGCGGCGGCTGACAGGTCGGTCTTCTTTTCCTCTGGTCAGTCGATTGTCACAGCAGGGGGATTGCACGCTAAGTCATTTGCCGAACAGGACTTTCGCGAGGTATGTATCATCCCAGGCTGCATTGAGCCTCTTGTTCTTGATACCAACCTTGGCTGTTGACTCCTTTTTCAAGAGACTCAATGCCGTGCGGCGAAGGATGCTGAAGTTGGTATCGGCGTGGCCTTTTCGGATCGCGGAACTCGCCAGAGTTTCGGCGTGTGGGCCGTTATTTTCCTATTGTCGATCTGACCGAAAGTCGGGCGACTTCCGCTACGTTTCGTTCTCCGCAGGATGCGCCCGCCACCAGTTGGCGAGTATTGACGCGATGATGTTCATGACGGGACCAAAGACGATGGGCACAAGGCCGAGCGTGGCGACTTTTCCGAGTGACTTGGCAAGCCCGGCCGCCATGCCGGAATTCTGCAGACCGACTTCGAGCGCGATCGTCCGGCAGGTGAGCTGGTCTCTGCCCAGCAGTCGGCACACGAAATAGCCCAGCGAAAAACCCGCTGTGCTGTGGATGAGGCAGGCGACGACCAATAGCGACCCGACCTGCATGAGTTTGTCGTATCCAATTGCGACCGTCAACACAGTCATGATCAGGATGCCGACCATCGAAACCATCGGCATGACGCGGTCGAGCCACTTGAGTCGATGATAGATGAGATGATGAAAAACCAGGCCGGCCAGGACCGGCAGGAGCACGATTTTCGTCATGCTCCACATCATCGCAGGCACGTCGATCTCAACCATTTCGCTGGCGAGCATCATCATCAACAACGGCGTCAGCAACGGTGCGAGCAATGTGGAAAATGCGGTCATGGTGACGGACATCGCGACATTGGCCTTCGCGATAAACGCCATCACGTTTGAGGCCAAGCCGCTTGGCGAGCAGCCCACCAGCACAAGACCGGCAGCGATGTCAGCCGGTAGCCCGAAGGCGTGGGCGAGACCAAATCCGATCAGCGGCATAATCGTGAACTGGCAGACAAGTCCGATCAGCACGCCGGTGGGCATTTTGAAGACACGGGTGAAGTCCGCCACGCTCAGGGTCGTGCCCATGGCGAACATAATGATCTGCAGGACCGGGATGAACAGGACGGTCATCTCGCGATTCCCCTGCCCGAAGAACCACGGCGGGAAGGTGATGAACGAATCGTGACAGGCCATTCCAACAACGACACCGGTGGCTATCCAAATCGTGAAGGCCAACTGTCTCAGCTGGCCTTGCCCGGTCGACGCTGCCAGCGCCAGGCTCAGGAAGCAGCCGGTCAAAGACGGCCCCACCCAGGAGTTTGCACCGTTGGACCATGCAATCAGGCATGCCGCTGCGAGAACAACGCTTAGCGCAACCAGACCGTAGCAGATCCACTGGTGGCTGTTTATCGCTGCTGAATCTTCGGGCTCTTCGTTCATTGGTTCGACGTTCCTGACATGTAGCGGAAGTCGACGTCAGCGTCCTGGCACTGCACATCGAACGTCACGTCGAAGCTGTCGCCACGACTATCGACTCGAAGATTTGAGACTTTGGGCGCAACCGTTGACCAGTTCTGGTTGCGGATCGGGGCGTTGATCCCTCGCAGGATTTCATGTGGCCCAATTCGGACATAGCGCAGGAACACGTTGTCCGCATCAAAGACCATCGTGACAGGACCGGCGCGCAGCGCGATCGGCTCGGCCGCGCGTAGTGGGGTAAGCTTCCAGCTTGCCGCCAATAACAGAAGAATCGCAAGCTGGAAGCTTACGCCACGGCAGGTTCTCGTCGTTTTTGAAATCAGCTTCATGGTGAGTGTCTCCTCTTCTTTGCGACTGGGAATCATTAGGTGCCCGGTCTTCAGCCACGAAGTGGCGGCAGTACAGAGCCCCTGGCGTCAGCCAGGGGCTCGCAATGTCAGCATGACGAGCCGAATTGGATTCGCTATTCGTCACCATAGCAGCCCATCATCGGCGTGATGTCTTCGAGCGAAATCCAGAGAATGTTGGGGGAAGCCCGAGCCGGACTGGCAGTTGACGTTCCATCCGATTGCGGCTTCGCCGCGTCGGCACCACAAGTGGTGATAACGCTCAGAGAAACGAACGCTGTACATAGGATTGTTGTTACGGGTGTTTTCATTTATCCGACTCGCTAACTGGTGAGGCGGATTCCAGCACCACATCGGTACAGTCAC
>JAPYTO010000158.1 GCA_029941865.1 Fuerstiella sp.
TGACGCCCACGATGGATGTCTTCACCGGCCAGCGAGCCTGGCCGCCGCCCTGACTTTGCAGCTCGCAGGTCACGCGGCCGATTCTGGTTACGATTTGCTCGGCACCATTGGGATCTGCGATTTTCGCTCGCCCGGAAACGGTCACCAGCGATGCATTAATGGGCGCAGCCCTGTCCGCAACAAGGTTCACCATGCAGTGATTCATACCCTCCGGAATTGTGACGGGTTCAAAGGAAACACCTTCCGGCAGTCTTTCGACGACGATCTCAACAGGTCCCGTGAAACCGTTAAGCCGCTTCAGCTTGACAAACCACGCCATTCGCGTGCCCGGTGCAATTTGCGAGTAGTAGTATTCTCCGTGAATTTCGAAGTCCGGGCCGCTCGGAACAGCACTCAGGTGATACTGGAACCGTGCGCCGCCACGGTCATGAAGATCGCGAATCAGCAGTGTGTACGTTCCATCTGCCGGAGCCTTGAAGTACACGGTCGGATCTTTCGTCTGCAGACCGTCATCGCCCTCCACGATTTTTTTTCCTGCTGCGTTCTGAATTTCCACTGTTGCGTCCAGTGGAAGCCCCAGCCGATGAGCATGAACGTCGAAACGACAGACGTGGTCCTTCTTCGCTTCGAACGTGAACCGATGAGTCTGATCGTTTTCGGTGAATCGTCCGCTCACGCCAACCGGCAATGTCAACGACATGGCAGCGTCAGCCGCATGATTGCCGTCAGGTGCCACAACCTGCGGTGCGTCGGTGGTCAGGACGGGCACGGGGTTCGTGGGACCGGCTGCTGTGGTCACAACCTGTGAATTCCACCCTAAAGCAGCGGACTCATCCGCAGAAACGGTGGCTGTGTCATGCTGGCCCAGTTGGTGTCCCACGATCCTGACGGGCTGCGTCTGACCGCGCCGCACGGCCATTGGGAACACAGCGTGTGCATACGGGCGATCTGAAATCTGCAGGCAGTAAACGTATTTTGTGTTGCCAATATAGCGAGCATCGCGGACAGAAAGGACGTAGTCGCCGTCGGTGGGAAAGGTGTACGAAATGAACGCGTCGCCACCGACATAATTATCGTTCTGCAGTAAGACCTGACCGCCGGTTGTGGACAACGTCAGAATAGGATCCATCAGGTACGTCCCGCCGCCCGACTGCATGCTGTGGACCGCTCCGGTCACTCGCTGAGCAAAGATCTCAAATGTCAGTGACCGTCCCGCTTTCACCGTGACGCGGTAACAATCCACATCCTCAGTCTTTTCGCAAACGCCTGCGATGGCTACCGGTACTTCGACATGCTGAGCATCGGCCGGTTGTCCGTTCTCTTTCTTCGAGTCTTCTTCGACCACCGGCAGATCCGTGACCATCAGGTGGGTCACGCTTGAGACCGCTGTTGGTGTCGCGATGCGTAGTTCATAAACTCCGGTCGGTTGATCCGCGGGTACGTCAACTTCGAACCGAAACGGTGTTCCCGGACGGCCTCGACCGGATCTGGGAGCAGCGATCGACTTGGTTTCCAGAAACTTTGCCGTGATGCCCGGCCTGTCAAAGAGGACGGAATAGGCTCCGTCCAGCGTGTAGTTGGACCGGATATTGATCGTGGTTTGTTGACCACGCTGGACAACGATGGGGGTCGTCGATCCCAGCTGGCGAAAGCCCACCTTCGTTTCCGCCGTGACGGGCGTGGTGGGAATGATCAGCATGGCCGCGAATATCAGGAACTGCCGTTTCACAGATTTTGCTTTCGCTCTGATGTCCATACATCTTCACCCTCCTTGAAAGGGAGAGTGAAGTTCCATTCTGTGCACGAAAAAGACTCCCGACCTCTCGCCATCACGCCATGAATTCCCTGATCACGTTCCCGTCGCACAGTCTCATGGGACGACCGTCTGGTGCGACGTGGACTGTTTCCAGCGGAATACCAAGCTTTGTGTAAATCGTCGCCGCGACATCCGCGGGATAGTATTCTTTATCGACGGGTCTGGCCCCGGTGTCATCGGTTTCGCCCAGAACAAAGCCGGCGGGTGTGCCTGCTCCGGCCATGCACAGCACGCTGGCCGATGACCAGTGATCGCGGCCGGCGGCAGAATTGATAATTGGAGTTCGGCCGAAGTCTGTCATCCAGACAACCAGCGTTGTGTCCAGCATGCCGCGTTCCTGCAGGTCCGTGACGAGTGCCGGGAACGCCTGGTCCAGAGGCGGCAGCAGCTTCTTCAGGCCAGTGAAGTTCTTCGTGTGTGTGTCCCAGCCTCCACTGGTCACTGTAACGAATCGAGTGCCGGCTTCGATCAAACGTCGAGCCAGCAGGCAGCTTTGTCCCAGATTCGTACGGCCGTAGTCATCACGCAGTTCGTCGGCTTCGGCAGGCAGGTCGAATGCCTTTTGCGTGTCCTGAGAATTGATAATGCTGAATGCGTTTTGATAGTGCTCGTCGACAGCACTTAAAGCGTCGGGCTGTTTTTCGAGCTGCCGTTGAAACGTGTCGATGGTCTGCAGAGCTTTCTGGCGATAGTCCATGCGACTGGCGCTGATGCCGCCGTACGGTTTGATATCGCGGACCGTGAACTTGGAGCTGTTCGGGTCGCCGGGCAATTCGAACGGATTGTGAGCGATGCCCAGATAACCGGCCAGGCCTCCACCGAAGCGACGGTCCACGTTCGTACCGACCTGGATAAAAGGCGGAATCGTGCCGTCAAATCCCTTTTCTCTGGCAACCACAGAACCGAAGCACGGATACGTAATGGACGGATTAAATTTGTGCCCGGACATCATGAAGGCGTCGGCCGTTGCGTGACTGCCATTCAGTGGGTTGAGATTTCGCATGACGGCGAAGCGTCCGGCGTCCTTCGCAAATCTCGGCATTTGATCGGTGAACTGTACACCCGGCAACGCCGTGTCGATCACTCCAAAGTCACCTCGGACTTCTGCCTTTGCGTTGGGTTTCGGATCCAGCGTGTCGTGATGACTGGTGCCGCCTCGTGTCCAGATCAAAATGCAGCTGACGTCACGTTTGGCCGATGTGCTGGCTGCGCGCAACAGCTGGTCGAGCGACAGTCCGACACCCGCCAGCGAACCGACCTGCAGCATGAAGTTTCGGCGGCTGGAAGTCTCGCAATTTGAGTGGTGTTGCGGATACAGGTTCAGCATGGCAGGCGCCCATTCTGAAGTGGGGAAGGGAGGTGAGGATGTTTATTCGCTGGTTCGTAATTCCAGTCAGCGACCAATGGTAGCGGGGTCCTGGTTCCGAGCGGTCGCTGGAATCTGCTGGCGGCCGTGCCGCGTTTGGGTAGGGGTAGTGAGGTCATCGGCTGTTTCAGCAGAGCGACCACAAACGAATTCGGGGACCACAATTGTATCGGGGGACACCTGCCCGGTAAACTTTGTTTAGGTGGAGTCGTCGGGTAAGTTGGGTTTTCACGGGAATCACGATCCGCATCTCAAAAATCGTCGCCGGCTTGTTTGAGCTCGGGCGACGGTCCTGATGCGCAAAGATTCTTATGAATACAGCTGCAGATGCGACGGTTTTCACAATCTTTTCCTTCCCGCCCGGTGCCAACATGTCACTGAAATTCACGTTTTTTGTTGCAGCAACTGCAGCACTGTTGTCGTCGCTGACAGCCCAGGCCGCTGTCGATCGGCTGTCTGTCGAACCGAATTCTGCGGCGCTGGTCGGACCACTCGAACGACTGCAGATGGTGGCCACCGAACAGGTCACGGCGGGCCGTCCCGTCGATGTCACTCGGTCAGTGAGGTACCGAAACCTGACGCCGGAAGTGGTCGAAGTCTCGGCGACGGGCTTCGTGACGCCGTTGCGGTCCGGCAGCGCAGCAATCAAAGTTGAACGCGGTGCGGCCACTGTTGTCGTTTCCATCGAAGTGTCGGGACTGGACAACGCCTTGCCCGTCAGCTTTCAAAAAGATGTGATGCCCGTTCTTTCGAAGGCAGGGTGCAATCAGGGTGCGTGTCATGCGTCGCAGTATGGCAAGGGCGGATTGAAGCTTTCACTGCTCGGCTATGCTCCGGAGCAGGACTATCCCGCACTTGTCCGTGACCTGCATCAGCGCCGCGTTTCTTTGGTCCAGCCGGAAGACAGTCTGGTGCTGAAGAAGGCCACTCTGGAAACCAATCATGGCGGAGGCCTGCGGTTTCGCCGGGGTTCATACTCGTACAACACCGTGAAAGCATGGATCGCCGGTGGCGTGTCAAAACCCGATGCGAAAAAAGACGCTCGTGTGGTTTCGCTTTCCATTACCCCGACGAACCGCGTGTACCAGGCCGATCAGACGCAGCAGCTTCGTGTCGTTGCTCACTACAGCGACGACACTGCGCGTGATGTTACACATCTTGCGCGGTACGACAGTCTGGGAGATAACGTGGCCAGCGTAGACGAATCCGGCCACGTTGAAATCGTCGGTGGTGGCCAGGCGGCCATCATGATTCGTTATGAAGGACAGGCCACGGTGTCTCATGTGTTGTCACCGTTTCAGGAAAACGTGGATCTGTCGGCTTTCGTGTCGCACAATTTCATCGACGAAAAAATCAAGGCCCACTGGCAGCGTCTGGGTGTGCAGCCGTCCGGCATCTGCAGCGACGAACATTTCATCCGTCGTGCCTTTCTTGATGCGATTGGTACGATGCCGACTCCTGATCGCGTCAAACAGTTTTTAAATTCAAAAGAAGCCGACAAGCGAATCCGGCTGATCGATGAACTGCTGGGACTGACCGGCGATCCTGCGCGAGATGTCTATGGCAACGAATGGAGTGCATGGTGGACGTTGAAATGGGGCGATCTGGTCCGCATTAACCGCAACACACTTGGCGACGGCGGAATGTGGGCGTTCTCAAACTGGGTGCGAAACTCACTCCGCGAAAACAAACCTGTCGACCAGTTTGTTCGTGAAATTATTACGGCTCAGGGGTCGATCTATCAGAACGGTCCTGCCAATTATTTCAAGACGGCAAAGACAGCGACCGATCTCGCGGAAACGACGGCTCAGGTGTTTCTGGGAGTTCGCCTGCAGTGTGCGAAGTGCCATCATCATCCGTTCGAAGCCTACAGCCAGGCGGATTATTATGGGCTGGCCGCATTCTTCACGCGTGTCGGAACGAAAGCCAGCACGGACTTTGGTGCGTTGGGGGCAGACACGGTGGTGAAGATTAACCCCACCGGTTCGATTCGCCATCCCCGCACGCGCCAGACGATGGTTCCCAAACCGCTGGGCGACGAAGGCAGCGACACGACGGACGTGCGTGATCTGCGTCGGCCACTGGCGGACTGGCTGACGTCCCCGGACAACGATCTGTTTTCTCGCAACATCGTCAATCGGGTGTGGGGTTACTTTATGGCGCAGGGCATCGTCGAACCGATCGATGACATGCGCGCCACCAATCCGCCATCGAACCCGGAATTGCTGGATGCCCTGGCGCAGGACTTTGTCGACAATGGCTTTGATCTGAAGCACCTGATGAGGTCGATCATGACGTCGCGAGTCTACCAGCTGGATTCCAGCCCGCGCTCAGAAAACGCGGCCGACGAACGGCTTTATCTGCACTACTACGTGAAGCGGATGCCTGCCGAAGCGCTGCTGGACAGCATTGACTTCGCCTGCGGAACTCGCGAACGATTTTCCGGTGTCCCGGTGGGCACACGCGCCATCGAACTGCCCGACCCCAATTACACGTCGTACTTTCTGGACACACTCGGACGGCCTCAACGAGTCATCACGTGCGAATGTGAACGAACCGCTCAGCCCAATCTTGCTCAGGTGCTGCACATTGCCAACGGCGACGTCGTCAATCGCAAACTCGCCGACAAGTCCGGCCGAATCACTCGGCTGGAAAAAGAAGATGATCAGACAGTCATCACAGAGCTATACCTTGTGACCATGAGCCGTACACCGACACCCACGGAATTCAAAAATGCCTCTGCCATCATTGCCGGAAGTGAAAACCGCAGGCAGGGTCTCGAAGACTTGCTCTGGGCACTGCTGAACAGCCGCGAGTTTCTGTTTGTTCACTAACGGCACGCGGGAGAGTCGGGCGCGCCAGAACAGGTTCCTGGCCTACGCAACTTCACTCTCCCTCTGGGAGAGTCGAGCCTCAGCGAGGTGAGGGTTTGCTGAGCACTTTCTCCGACTTGTTGTCGCGAGGTTGAAGCAACATCCCTCCCGGCTCGTCCCTCGCGACCCTCCCAGCGGGAGGGTGAAGATGTGTAGACAGCAATGGTTTACGGAAGGGGACGAGAGTTCGCAACTTCAAAGGCCGGCGTTTGACAGCCAGACGCGGTCTCAAGGCGTTCCGTCGTCCGTTCGTTCACCGCGCGGGTTGCTGTGGCGTTCGTAACGAAGGCGGGCGTGCTCCGAAAGGAAGTCGTCCCATCTGGACATTGGGTTGCAGTTCTGACGTTTGCTTTTGTCGGTGCTCGAACGTGACTTTCTGCGATCGGCCGCCGCTCTTGACAGTTGCTTCACCAGTGATTGACCAATTCAGGGTGAGGCCGGCGAACCACGGTCGAAGTTTGACGGGATTGGGATCGTCGTCGACCGTCTGTTCCGGCAGCAGCATGCGGCCCTCTCCGCGAAACGATTCGGCCGTCACTTTAACGTCAGTAAAGCTGACGCTTCGCGGCGAAGCATTACGATCCAGTGGCGGCGGAGCGATCTGGCGTGCCGTTCCGGATATCGCAATTTTCGCGGAATTGTTTTCCTGTGAATCGATGCGACAGGTGGCAACGGTTCGCAGGCCGCCCATCAATCCCAGTGACAGCTGATCGATCCGTTCCCATGATTTGCCGTCTTCATCATCATTGTCGGTCGGCGTCATCCAGAACGGACGACCAATCCATGACTGGAACGACTGCTGCGGACAGGCCTCCAGCAGAAGCTTCAGCATGTTCTGGTCGGGGCCGGCGAACTGCTCCAGTGACTCGCGATATCCCTCCATGTTCGTGACCACGCCGTTAGTGTCGACATCGATCCTGATGGGAATTCGTTCCAGCAGCTTTAGGCGCTGGTCGAACATCGAATCTGTGAAGGCGTCGCCGGACTTACCGATGCGAACGAATCCGACCACACGCACCTGCACGACGGTCTCGACCGGCGTGGCCCTCCACACCTTGTATTCCAGCTCCAGCTGGTCTTCCGATGTGGAAGTGACGGGTGCATTGTCCGCGAGTTGAATGACTGTTTCGCGATCTATCGTGGTTTTCACGGAAAATCGGTCATCGCGCTGCAGTCCCCACACTGTCGATTGCGCGGACGCGATGTTGACGCTGATTGCGAAGACGCACACGACGGCAAGAAGATGCTGCAGGCGAATTTGCACTTTGAAGGCCTTTGTTGAAAACATCTGTCCGTGATGCACGCATCCCTGCATGCGACTCACGCGGCACTGAGCCGCTGCTTAGGCACGCTCGTCGTGCGACAACATCAACTTACTTCGTCCAGAACTTCCTCAGCCACGAATATCGGTAATGGTGGATTGAAATGGACCGACAGCGCCACGGCGTCGCTGGGTCGACAATCGATCTCCAGTATCTGGTCCTTTTGTTTAACCTTCAGGACAGCGAAGTAGATGTGGTCCTTCATTTCCGTGACCACCACTTCCAGCGGTTCGCCACCCAGACTTTCGATCGCAAGTCGCAGCAGGTCATGCGTCAACGGCCGAAACGGCGGTTCCTCCAACAGCCGTCGGTTGATGATACCGGCTTCGAATTCCCCGACAAGAATGGGAAACTTGCGTACGCCGTCCACTTCCTTCAGGTAGATCGCCTGCTGGTCATTGATCTCCGAGACAATGACTCGGCTGAGTTCCATTCTGACCGCCATGGTCAGCCGCCTTTCTTATTCCCCGGGGTCGGGGACCTCCGCTAAGAGTTCTTTCCGTAACGCCAACCGACAGGCCTTGTGTCGCTCACAGCAATCGTCATCACTGCTTCCAGCAATGTCACAGGGAACCGTGCTACGGCAGGCGACGAACCTTAAGATTTCGGAATGATACGACGCTTTTGGGATCGTGGGCCTGCAGGGCAAACGTGCCTTCGCCAAGTCTCCGCTCAAATGCACCGCTGAACGGTTGCTTGTCAGATTCTTCGGTGAAGTCGACCGTAACCTTGTCGTTGACTTTGATCGTGATATGCCGCCCTTCGACTTTGATGTAGGTCTTATACCATTCGTTGTCCTTAACGACATCCTTCAGGTCTTCCGCCCCAACGTTGACGACGCCGTACAGGCTGCCGGTTTTCTTTGGGTCTCCATGAGTAATATTCACCTGGCATTCGTAACCGTACTTTGGCCAGCCTTCTTCCTGAAGTTTTGTGTGGAAGTAGATTCCGGCATTGCTGCCAGGCGTCGTCATGACCTCACACTCAAACTCAAAATTCCTGAACGGCTTGTCGTCACCAACGTAGAACAGGTGGCTGCGCTCGCCGGTGCACTGCAGATTTCCGTCGTTGATATTCCACGAATCCAGATGTTCCGTCTTCTTCCAGCCGGCAAAGGACTTACCGTCAAACATCGATTTCCAGCCGGCAGCGTCTTTGTCTGCGGCATTGGCCGGGCTAACCAAAACGGCAGCCAGCGATAATAACATGACAGTTCGAAACATTGGGAATTCTCCGGATGAGCCTGTAATTCAGTGGGTCTGCGCTATGGGAAGGCTTCGCGCCATTCGTTTTTTGTGAGGCCGCTCAGAGTACGCGATGGTCCGCCTGGATTCCACTGTGGTCAATCCCTGTTCGAAAGGAAAGCAGATTTGACGGTGCAGCGGTTTTGACACAGGAGCCAGGGGTGATCAAACTTTACGTCCTTGTATAGCTGCGGTTCTGTGGACCGGCAGATCCGTATTCCTTTGACCATGAAAGACCCTGTCATGATTCTGCGCAGCAGCCGAATTGCCACTTCTCTCAATGTGTTTGCTCTCGCGACCATGACCGTCATTTTATTTGCGGGCGCTCAGAACGATGCGGAGAAACGATTCTCTGATGCGACCATGGACCTGGGAATCGTCGTCAGTGACCTGGGGGCGAGTGTCAGGTTTTACACCGAAGTCGTTGGTCTGGAAAAAACCGGAGGATTTTCCGTCGGGCAGGCCTTCTGTCGCGATACGCGACTGACCGACGGCCATGCCCTTGATATTCAGGTTCTCTCGCCGAATGGCGACACAGACGGCACCAGTGTCAAGTTGATGGCACTGCCGGGCGTCGACAGTAAAAAGGGTGATCACCGTTTTATTCATTCACAACTGGGGTACAGTTACCTGACCTTTTACGTAGCGGATATCGAAGCCGCGTCCGCTCGGATGAAAGCGGCGGGAATCAAAGCGGCTGGCAGGGAACAGGTTCGCGTTCCTCTGGAAACGCCCGTACCGATGTTTCTCACGTTGATCGCCGATCCGGACGGCAACCTGATCGAACTGATCGGGCCCAAAGCAAAACAGTGATCCGAAGTTTTTGAGCAGGAGAACACAGAGGAAGCAGAGAACTCTATAATTGATGAACTCCGCTATCTCAGCGTGCTCCTGTTCAAAATTGTCTTCGGCGCACGTGTGGAAAGTGCATGAGTACAGATGGCGGACAAAGTGAACCAGCCGGATACTTCAATCCTCAGATCCCTAAGTCTGGAAACGTAAACAGATTTCACACTTCATGGTCAACAGTCACACAATGAACGTGATCCTTGCATCTCGAAACCTGATACTGGTCGCGGTCACCTCCGCACATCTGGTTCTGCTTGGTGGCCAGTTGACAGTGGCGCAGGAATTACCCCCGGCGGCTGGCGGAAAATCACACTTCGAAGTCAGCGTTGCCCCGTTTCTGGAAAAGCATTGTGTGGCCTGTCACAGTGGTGATGACGCGGAAGCCGGAGTTGCGTTCGACAGGTACAGCGCATCGGCCAACGTGCAGACGGAATACGACCTTTGGGAAAAGGCTGTGCGACTGATCAGGGATCGCCAGATGCCGCCGCCTGAGGAGACCCAGCCGACAGCGGGTGAACTGGTCGCCGTCGCCACCGCCATTCAGGCAGAACTCGCGACCTTCGATTGCACGGCAGAACAGCATCCTGGTCGAGTCACGTTGCGGCGGCTGAACAAAGCCGAGTACAACAACACGATTCGTGATCTGATCGGGCTGGACCTGAAGCTGGCTGACGATTTTCCGTCCGATGATGTTGGTAGCGGGTTCGACAATATCGGGGATGTGTTGTCCCTGCCGCCGGTCCTGCTGGAAAAATATCTCACGGCCGCTCAATCCGTTGCGGAACAGGCCTTTGCGGATCCACAGGCTCGCGGTCGAGTTCTTGTTCACTCTGCTCCGACGGATGATGGGCGAATTGCCGTTGCCAGACGTAACGTGCGTGAGTTCACCGAGCGGGCCTTTCGTCGACCGATCACTGAGGACGAAGAAGCACGTCTGTTTGCCATCATGAAGTTCGCCTATGAACAGGACAGTTCAATGGACGAGATTTTCAAAACCGTGATCGCCGCCGTGCTGTCGAATCCGCATTTTCTGTTTCGAATCGAACGTGACGCGGACAGCAACGATGAAGATGGCATCCGTGAACTGAACAGCTTTGAGATGGCGTCGCGGCTGTCGTACTTTTTGTGGAGCAGCATGCCCGATAAGGCCCTGTTCGACCTGGCTCGCAGCGGCAAACTGACACGTTCGAAAGACATTGCGGCTCAGGCAAAACGAATGCTGGCCGACCCGAAGTCGAAGGCTCTGGTCGACAATTTCGCTGGCCAGTGGCTACAGCTGCGGGACGTCTCGCGCCTGATGCCTGATCCTGAATTGTTCCCGGATTTCGACGGTGAACTTCGTACTGCCATGCGTCGCGAAACGGAGTTGTTTTTCGAATCGATGATCAATGAAAACCGCAGCGTCCTGGGATTTCTTAATGCGGACTTCACCTTTGTCAACGAACGTCTCGCGCGGCACTACGGAATCCCCGGCGTCAAAGGCCCTGAGTTCCAACAGGTTGCACTGAACGCCGGTCGTCGAGGCATTCTTACTCACGCCGGCATCCTGATGCTGACATCCAATCCGACACGGACGTCACCCGTGAAACGCGGTAAGTGGATCCTGGAGAACATTCTGGCCGAACCTCCCCGACCGCCCCCGGCCAATGTCCCGGAACTGGAAGACGACGGCGAGACGCTTGGTTCATTGCGCGAACAGATGGAACAGCATCGATCCAACCCCGCCTGCTCGGTCTGTCACCTGAAGATGGACGCGATCGGTTTCGGTCTGGAGCACTTCGACGCCATCGGCGCATGGCGTGACCGTGACGGTCGTTTCGACATTGACGCTTCCGGTGAGTTACCGGGCGGTCAGAAATTCGCCGGGGCGGAAGAATTGATGGAGATTCTGGTCCGGGAAAAGAAAACCGAGTTCTGTCGGTGTCTGGCGGGTAAGATGTTAACGTATGCGTTGGGCCGAGGTCTCAGTTCCTACGACCGATGCACAATCAACGATGTCGTTCGCAATCTGGAACAGAACGAATACCGGTTCGAGGCACTCATCACCGCCATCGTGACCAGTGATCCGTTCACGATGCGTGAATCCAAATGAAGGCAATGGAGGACAACTAATGACTGAGCGCCATTCATCCTTCTCACGCCGCCACGCACTGCGGGGCTTTGGCGTGTCACTGTCACTGCCGTGGCTGGAATCTGTCTGCCCGGTGGCTCACGCCACGACGGTTGCGCCGACACCACCGCAACGCATGGGTTTCATCTTTGTGCCCAACGGAGTTCACCTGCCGGATTGGACGCCACAGACGGAAGGATATGGGTTCGAACTGCCCTTTATCCTGGATCCGTTGTCCGCGGTTCAGGACGACATTCTGGTTATCAGCGGCCTGACTCATGACAAGGGCCGAGCGAACGGCGACGGCCCGGGTGATCACGCTCGCAGCGCGTCTGTATTTCTCACTGGTGCCCAGCCTCGAAAGACGGACGGTTCCAACATCCGATCCGGAGTGTCGGTGGATCAGGTGGCTGCTCAGGCCGTTGGCAAGGCAACACGATTCGCGTCACTGGAACTTGGCTGCGAACAGGGCCGCACTGCGGGGGGATGCGATTCCGGGTACAGTTGTGCGTACTCGTCCAACATCGCGTGGTCGTCAGAATCAACGCCGGTTGGCAAAGAAACGAACCCGCGATTTGTATTCGATCGTCTCTTCGGAAACGGAAATTCAAAGGCATCCAGCAAGAACCAGGGGCGCCGCGATGCTTTGAAGAAAAGCATTCTCGACTTCATCGCAGATGATGCGCGCCGTCTGCAGAAGCAGCTGGGGCAAAACGACAAGCGGAAACTTGAGGAATATCTTAACGGCGTGCGAGAAGTCGAACGTCGCATTGAGGGCACCGCTGATCAACCGGACATCACCACCGATATCGACTACCCGGTCCCCAGTGGCACACCGAACGACTACGGAGAACACATTCGTTTGATGTGCGACATGATGGTGCTGGCGTTTCAGACAGACAGCACCCGGATCGCCACGTTTATGTTCGCCAACGCCGCCAGCAATCGCAGTTATCGTCAGATTGACGTTGCCGATGGCCACCACGACCTGTCACATCACGGAGGAAACGCCGAAAAATACGGTAAGATTCGCCTCATCAATCGGTTCCATATCGCTCAACTCAGTTACCTGCTGCAGAAGATGAAAGCGACGCCGGACGGTGATGGAAACCTGCTGGACAACACGACAATTTGCTACGGCAGTGGAATCAGTGACGGTAACCGTCACAACAACGAAAACCTGCCGATCCTGCTGGCCGGTCACGGGGCTGGCACCGTTGATCCCGGTCGACACATCAAAGTTCCCACCGAAACGCCAGTGTGCAATCTGTTTATGTCGATGCTGGACCGTTTCGGTTCGTCCGTCGATTTCATCGGCGACAGCACCGGAAAGCTTTCCGGACTGCAGATCTGATTGGTCGGCTGTTGCTGTGAAACGACCGATTTGTCGATCGCCACTTTGCTTAATGACAATGCATCGATTCAACAGGACACAACGAACGTATCGCGTCCCGATCGTCATGCTGGTTACAGTGTTGGCGTCGTGTGCATCGCCATCGATCGCCTTCGACGAAACGTCAACAGTCGAAGCCTATGCGGAACAACTTCAGAGTGGGGACCTGCAGGAACGGCGTGACGCCGCTTATGCACTGGCTGCACAGGGGCCGGATTCGCTTGCAGCGTTGCCGGCGTTGATTAAAGGGCTGAGTGACCGGGATGAACAGGTGTGGATGCAGTCGGCGATCGCGGTCGCGCGTATTGGACCAGCCGCGCTGGATGCTTCTACTGCTCTTATCGAGAGTCTCGACAGCCGATCTGACCAGAAGCGCTACCGAGCCGCATGGGCACTCGGGCAGCTGGGGCCGCCCGTGATTCCATCACTTCGCAATGCGTCGAAGCATGATGACGCTCGCATTCGCAGGGGAGCCGCCGATGCAATGGGCTGGCTGGCCGCCCATGCCACCGACGTTCTTTCCGACCTGGAAGCTCTGCTTGTTGACGAAAATGCCGACGTCGCTGTGCATGCCGCCGACGCGCTGGGACGGCTTGGACCGGCCGCCGAAGAGGCGCTGGCGCAGGCGCTTTCAAGTGAGCGGGAAGCTGTGCGCGTCAAAGCGGCTTTGGGGCTTGCCGGGATTGGTGGCGTGTCTGAAATTACGCAGGAAAAACTGACTCACATCACACAGGACGCGCATCCGCCCGCCCGCGCTGCCGCGGTTGTGGCTCTGGCGTCATCAGGTTTCGATCGAGTCAATCTGCTGGACGTTATCGCTGGTGCTTTGTCTGACAAAGACACAGGTGTTCGCAGCGCCGCAGTGCTGGCGTTGCGAAAACTTGGCCCCGAATCCCGCCGAGCTGTTCCTCTACTGGTGGAAATGCTGAAAAGTGATGATGCGGATTCACGGTCGTCGGCAGCCTTTGCTCTGGGAACGATGGGGCAGGACGCAGCCGCAGCGTTGCCGGTTCTGGTCACTGCATTGAAGCGTGAGTTTGATGGCGACGAGTCCGAGGTGATGAGAGCAATCAGTCGAGTGGGCGTGGTTGCTGTGCCTGCATTACTGGCGGCGTCTGCGGATTCTGACCTGCCGCCGGAACGGCTGGTTTCGGCACTTGCGGGAATCGGCCCGGCCGCCACTGACCTGCTGGTGGGGGCATTGCACGATGATTTGGCTGCCGTGCGAACAAGTGCGGCCCAGGCGCTGGGCCGTATGAACGCGACACCAAAGTCGGCGATTGTTGCGCTGACGGCGTGTCTGCAGGACTCGTCGCCCAATGTCCGCGCTGCGTCCGCGTCGGCACTCGGCCATTGCCGTCACGCCGGCGACGAAGCCGTGGCCGCGTTATCCGCAGCGACAACAGACAGTGACAGCGTGGTCCGAGCTGCCGCCGTTTATGCCCTCGCGTCAATCGATCTGCCTGCCGAAAAAGTGCTGCCCGTTCTCGCAAAGTCTCTCACAGATCACAATTCTGCTGTCCGCGGTAAAGCTATCGCCGGTTTGGAGAACCTCGGAGACGCAGCGAAGTCTGTGCTGCCCGACATTACCGCGGCTTTGCACGACGAAGCGGCGCTGGTGCGCACCAGCGCCGCATCCACCATCGGCAGTCTTGGTGAATCTGCCAGGTCAGCGATGCCAAATCTGACGAACATGCTGTCCGACCAGGACACTGCCGTGCGAGCGGCTGTTGCCAATGCGATGGCGAACATCGGCATCGAAGATAACAAGACAGCTGCTTTGCTGGCACCACTGCTGGCTGACCCGGACATGGACGTCGTGCTGGCCGGTATAGCAGCCCTGACTTCGATGGGGGATTCCGGCAAAGACGCCCTTCCGGCTGTGACCAACGTTCTCACTCACGACCAGCCGTCTGTGCGGTCCGCGGCGATCAAGTGTTTCGCAGCCATTAGTTCGGAACAGTCGCAGTCCTTAACGGTATTGATATCTGCGTTGGAAGATGGTGACTGGACCGTTCGCCGCGCCGCCGCAGAATCGCTTGGCGACATCGGAGCTGCGGCCAGGGCAGCGATTCCGATTCTGTTCACCATGCTGCAAAACGAAGAAGACACGAACGTCGCACGGGGCGCAATACGAGCGATTGACGCGGCCGGTCCGGAAGCACTTCCCGTCCTGCTGGCCGGTCTGAAATCCGACGACCTGCGCACTCAGTATTACGCCGTTTTTCTGCTTGGAAAAGTTGGTCCGGCAGCCGCTGACGCATTGCCGCTGCTGAATAAATTGCACGACGAATCCGAAAGCCGTCGATTCCAGGAACGACTTCAATCAGCCATCGACGACATCGAGGTCAAGTCGGAATGAATCCGTCTGATGGCAGCGTTGAACTGACAAACAGCGACGACAGTGATGTCGCACCGTTCACGATCCGCCGCGCCGAATACAGCGATGCTGGCGTCATTGCTGAAATCTACAACGAGGCTATTGGCTCCACAACGGCGACGTTTGATACCGAACCACAGTCTGAAGAAACGCGACGGCACTGGCTGGAATCGCACGACGACCGGCATCCCGTGTTCGTCGCAGAAGTGAATCAACGAGTTGTTGGCTGGGCAGCGCTGACGAAGTGGTCGGACAGACCTGCGTACGACGGGACTGTGGAATCGGCGTTCTATGTCAGCGAGGGGGATCGCGGTCGCGGAATCGGTCGTGCTTTGAAAGAGCGACTGATCAGTGAGGCTCGGCGTCTGGGATTTCACACGATTCTGTCCCGAGCTGCTCAGGGAAGCGACGCGTCACTTCATCTTAACGAAGCCATGGGCTTTCGGCACATCGGCACGATGAAAGAGGTGGGACTTAAGTTCGGCCAGCGACTTGACGTCCACATGATGCAGTTGATGCTGGCACCAGAGGATGACTCCACACAGATCCCACCCAGCGACGCGGCAATTGGTGAAGGCGATGGCTCGTCCGTTGAGTCTTCGCAGAATCAGGCGACGTCGAGAACTGCCGGCAACGTCGCCATCCTGCTGTTTGATGACGTCGAAGTGCTCGACTTCTGCGGCCCCTTTGAAGTCTTCTCCGTCGCCGGAAATCTTACAGACCCGCCGTCACTTAACGTTTTTACCGTCGCCGAAAACAGTTCGATCAGGGCACGCAACGGTCTGACCGTGATCCCGGATTACACGCTCAGTAATTGTCCCCGGGTGGACGTGCTGTTGGTTCCCGGCGGCATCGGCAGCCGCAAAGAAGTGAACAACAAGCCGCTCATCGACTGGATCAGAACCACGTCTAAAACAGCGGGACTTGTCCTGTCCGTTTGCACGGGAGCATTACTGCTTGGCAAGGCTGGCCTGCTGGACGGTCTCGGTGCAACGACTCACCACGGCGCATTTGATGTCCTGCGTGAAACTGTTCCCACTGCGACAGTCCATGAACAGCGGCGTTTTGTCGACAACGGCAGAATCATCACATCAGCAGGTATCGCCGCCGGTATTGATATGAGCCTGCACGTTGTCGCGCGGCGGTTGGGTGCTGAAGTCGCGGCAGCCACAGCCAGCCACATGGAATATCCCTGGCAGCAGGATGAAGATGTGGCCAGCTGACCAAATTCAGCAAACGCTAAGCCGCGTTCTTTTTCTTCGCGGGGGCTCTCTTCCTCGGTTGCTTCGGGTCAATGTGCAAAG
>JAPYTO010000159.1 GCA_029941865.1 Fuerstiella sp.
GAAAGGCAGTCGGCGTTCTCGATCCCCTGCTGCATCAGAAAGCCAATGGCCTGCGTGGAAGCTCGGTCAGCCATCGATGCGGGTTGAAATTGAGTGTCCGTTGTTGACACTGAGAGTTTCCTTTATGCAGCCGGAAGATACGTGAGAGACCCGGTCTCTTTAAGAGACCGGGTCTCTCACGTCGACACTAAAATGCTATGCCCGGCCGTCAGTCGGCGGAACCCTGTGCGGCGGTTGCTTTGGCAACTTCGCGGAAGTACATCCGAATCAGTGCCTGGTACTCACTGTCGCGACTGGCCGCGACGCCATCGGATGTTTCGGTATCGAGTTCTTCGTTTTGCTGACCCCAGTTGCGTGAACCGGCCATGCCATTGGCGGCATCGGGCAGAAGACCGTCCCACATGGCGACGTTGCCCATCGCATCCCGACCGGCCGTTGATGGTGGAGAACCTTCGGACATCTGCCCGGGATTGAACTGTTCGGGCAGCGCCTGCTGCGCGGCCTCAGCCAGCTGTTGAGCCGCATCGGAAAGCTGCTGGGCTCCAGAAGGTTGGCCCGGCTGCCCCTGACTGCCCGGTGACGGCTGACCGTTCTGTCCCTGCTGTCCGCTTTGCGACGGTTGGCCCGACGGTTGTCCTTCGGCGGCAGCGGCCTGATCGCCTGGGGACGGTTGCCCCTGTTGTCCCTGCGATGCCTGTTCAGAAGATTGATCCGACTGTTGCTGCTCACCGCCCTGTTCCGACGATTGCTGCATTGCCTGAGCCGCCTGTTGCAAATCCTGCAGCGCCTCCGCCACACTTTCGCCAACTTCAGTCGGGACGGGTGACGGCTGATCGTTCGGTTGCTGTCCAGCCTCTTCAGCCAGCTGAGCCAGTCGATTCAGCTGAGTCTCAGTTTCTCGTCCGGACTCAACAGCGTTCTGAAGTTCGCCCTGTTGCAGCTGTGAACTTGCCTGTCGGCTTTCCTGCTGAGCCGCGTTAGCCGCCTGCTGTGCTTCCTGAGCCTGCTGCCCTTCCTGCTGCATTGCCAGCTCCGGCAGGTTAAGGCGTTCCGCAAGATCGCCCAGCTGTTGTGGCAATTCGGCTGCCTGTTGAGCGATACTTTGCTGCGACTGCTGCTGGGCGGCAGCCTGTGAGGCGTCGTCCTGCTGAAGTCGGTCCACGATGTCGGCCATACGACGCAGCTCCTCGCTCATTCCCTGAGTTTGCTGACGTTGATCCTCCTGGCCGGCGTCAGTCAGCTGTTCGGAGGTCTGATTCGCTGTGTCAGACGCCTGGCGAAGTTGTTCGGCAGATTTGGAAAACCGACCGGCTGACGCTTCTTCGTGTCCGCGTTGAGCTCGTTCTGCTGTTTGCTCAGCCGTCTGACGAGTCCTGTCGTTGGTGGAAGGGGCGGCCTGCAACCTCTCCGACGCCTGCTCTGCGGCTGCCGCCAGTTCATCAAGCCGTTTCAGAAGATCTCGCACCGGACCATCCTGCTGTTCGCCCCGTGGCAGCTCATCCGGATCCGTCGCCGGGGCAGGCTGCTCCGACGATTCCCCATCGTCTGGCTCTCCGTCCGTCGGCGCTGCCGCATTTCGTGCGTCACGCATCTGTTGAAGCTGTTCGCTGATCCGTTCCAGCCGGTCCGCCAGCTGTGCGGATTGTTCAGCGGCCGCTGCGCGCTGACGCGCCTGTTCGGGCGATTCGGGTGCTGGGTCGCTCTCCGGAGGATCCTTTTCATTGATCGCCGGATTGTCTGTTGCTGCAGTCGCCAGCTCGCGACCAGTGGTCTGCAGTTCTGCGGCGACCTCATCAGCGTTTTGCTGAGGGGCTGCCAGATTCCCGCGTTGCAGATCTTTGACCGCTGCTTCCAGCTTGTCGACGTCGGCTGGTGCGGCGGGTGAATCCAGTTTCTCCATCTGTTCATTGAGGGTCTTCGCTTCCTCCCGAACCTGTTCCAGGTCTTTGGCAAGCTGCCGAGTCTCCATGCCAACCTGCTGAGCTTCTTCGTCAACGCCGGTCGCCACGCGCTGCTGCTGTTCGGCCAGCTCTCGCGCCAGTCGCGCCAATTCTGTCAGCTGTTCACGCTGAGCTCGTTGTGCTGATTCCAAAAGCTCCGGTTGTTCCCGCAGCAACTGGCTCAGCTGTTCACTCAATTGCTGTCGTTCTGCGTTGAGCTGCTGTTGCCGCTGCTCAAGTTGCTGTTGCCACTGCGGCTCGCTCATTTCTTCCGGACGACGTTCCGGATCGTTGCGATCCTGATCGAGTTGTTCGGCGTCCCTGGCCAGTTGTTCGGCATCGATCGCCAGCCGGTTGAGTTCCGCAAGATCCTGTTCCAGCCGCGCCGTTTCTTCGATCTTTGCGATCTCAGCCTGCAGCTCGCGGCGAATGTCTTCCAGTTTGTTGGCAGATTCCTGTAACTGCTGGGGTGCATCGCTGCGATTCTGACTGGCGGCCGCGTCCAGTATTTCGGGCACATCGTCACGGATCTGTTCGCCCAACTGCTGCAACTTTGCCGCCGATTCCTGCATCATCGGATGAGTGGCGACTTCCCCGGCCAGCTGTTCCAGAATACGGCCCTGCTGCTGTTCCTTTTCGCTCAGGCGTTGCGTCTGTTCCCGAGCGGCATCGTCCCAGTCTTCGCGGGCCTTCTCTCCCAACTCGGTCGCTTTCTTTGCATCCTTTTCCAGCTGCTGTTCCATCGCCTTTAAAGCGTCGATCAGCTCTTTGGTCTCCTGCTCCAGTGCCCGCGCTCCGGCAGCTTTCGCATTGTTGTCAATACGAATGGTGAATTCCTGCGACCAAACTTCCTGTGGCCCCGGTTCGGGGCGTTCGTCAGCCGCGCGAACCCGCAACGTCACTG
The DNA here is from genome assembly GCA_029941865.1 of Fuerstiella sp. GTDB lineage: Bacteria > Planctomycetota > Planctomycetia > Planctomycetales > Planctomycetaceae > Fuerstiella. The sequence goes on from JAPYTO010000159.1 coordinate 2,845, forward strand.
CGTCACCGGATACACCTTCAAGGTCCGTCAACTTCAGGCGGAAACCGTGGGTAACTTCCAGGGCACCGTGATCATAGTCGGTCGCCGCAACGATCTTCGTGACGTCTTCATTGCGGCGGTAGTGCAGCTCCAGTTCACCGACACCGATATCGTCAACAACGAAAACGTTAACGGGGATGATGTCGTCGGGACGAAATCGGTCGCCGTCGCGAATCCCGGAAACTTTCAATTCCGGTGGTCGATCGTACACAACCTGAATGCGGCGATCCGGTTCCGATGAATTTATCAGGTCGTACTCGTCGACTACTTCGAAAACAAAGTCGCCGCCGACATCGGCTGTCATTTCAAACACGGCGGCTGTTCCATCGGCGGTCAGCACACCATGCACCTGAGTGGCCAGTGGTTCCATCGCGGCGACAAGTTCCGCCATCGGATCTTCTTCGAAAATCTCTTCGCCGGTGACGTTGTCGAACTCACGGTTCATCAGTTCCGTTTCGTTCAGCGGCCGTTGATCGCGCAGCACCCACAGCAACGTGGCACTCGATACCGGCTTGTTGAACTCCAGCAGAATTTCCATCCTGCTGCGTTCGAAGACACTCATTTCGCCCAGCATGCCGTCAAAGCGTTCCACCGCCTTTCCGGTGTAGACAGGCGGCGTGGCAGTCATCACGGCCAGTTGGATTTCCGGTGCGTCAACAACGTTGACGGTGAACAATTCTGTCCTGGCGCCGCCGCCCACAACACGGTACTGCAGCGCATTCGCGATTCTTGCGATCTCGGCGATGTAGGAACCGCTGATTTCGTCAAAGTTCATCGGCAGCGATTCGGTGTGACCATTGTCGGCGGTAAGTTGCAGTTTGACCTGTTCCGGTCGATCACCAGGGGAGTTCGTTCGCCATCGTGGAACAGCCGCAATCCTGACGTTGGTTCCACGAGCGACCGTTCGATTGCCATCAGCCACGTCAAAGTGCAGATTGCTGGCTGTCGCCAGATTGGCGAACGGTGTGACCAGTCGCTGCATCAACAACTGAGAACCCGATGGCCACAGCAGCACCGGCAATATTGCCGCGAGAATCAGCGCAGCGGCAGTGCCGAGGCGTTTCCCGGTCTTCCCGTTGTTTACGACTTCGCGGAATTCAATTTGTCCCAGACGAGCCGCCACCTGATCCCGCAGGCGTTCACGCATGACTGCGGAGCCGGCTTCGCCAACGGTGGCTTCCGGCCTCTCGATTGAAATCAGCGTTGCCAGACCTTCGTGCAGATCCGGACATGACAGGTCAATGGCAGCCCCTAATTCCGTTTCGGAAACGGACGTCATTAGTGGAGCGACCATGAACTTCCAGCCAACCCATCCGCACACCAGAAAAAAACTGACAAGCAGAAACACCCGAACAGTCGCCGGAAGTCCAATCAGATAATCCAGCGATGCGGCGGCCAGCAAGTACGCAATTACGGCGATCAGCAGCGTCGCAATCCCGCGCAGGAAAGCATGACATGCGACCCGACGGCGGCAGCGGTCCAACAGCTCAATGATTTCGGGACTGCGGGATAAACATCCTGATGACATCAACTATCGCTCTACTTGAAGATCTTACCGTGGTCCTTCACGCTCCTTTTCAAGGAGCGTCCAGCCTAAGCGAGGGCAGGGTGCAGCGCGGTCATCCGCTCCTCGCTTAGGCTCGACTCTCCCGCCAGCGGGAGAGTAAAGTATGAACTGAAATAAACTGCCTGCAGACGGTTCGCGTTGTATTGTCCGTGGGCAGAATTGTATCCGGAAGTCATAGCCACGGAACTAGTTCTTGGAATTGTTGGCCGTCGATCTGCCGAATATTACGAATTGGCACGCAATTTCCGGTTTTCGCACTCAGTGATTGAACACGGCTGGTCATTGAGGAATACTTCTTCAGACTGCAGTGAACCCGGCGTTTGTGCGCCGCGGACAAATATGCACCTGCTGAAATGTTTGTAACGAAATTCTACAGATTACGCTTTTGAATCGTGTAACCGTCGCCTCGAGCCAGGACCTCAGGCACGCCACAAGCTTCACTTTTCAGAACGCCAACACATAACGAGCGGTTCGCTGCTCGACAGGTAATACCATGACCGACCAGACCCAATTGATCCAGGACGTCAACATTCGGGAGAACATCCCGCTCACCGCACCAGCGCAGCTCAAGGCCGAGTTTCCGCTGACGGACGACGTTGGGCAATTCGTTTACAACTCACGTGAAGCGGTAAAACGCATTCTCAAGGGTGAAGATCGTCGCCTGATCGCAGTTGTCGGGCCGTGTTCGATTCACAACAGGGACATCGCCATTGAATATGCCAACCGACTGGCCCCGCTGGCCGCTGAAGTCAGCGACCGAATCGTCGTCGTCATGCGAGTCTACTTTGAGAAACCTCGTACAACGGTAGGCTGGAAGGGGTTGATCAACGATCCGCATCTGAATGGCACGTTCGACCTGGCGACCGGAGTCGGATTGGCCCGTGAAATTCTGCTGGAAGTCAATAAGGCTGGAGTACCTGCCGCCACCGAAATGCTGGAACCAATCACGCCGCAGTATATTGCCGACCTGATCACGGTCGCCTCGATCGGTGCCCGCACGACCGAATCTCCAACGCATCGACAGATGGCGAGTGGTCTTTCGATGCCTGTCGGCTTCAAGAACAGCACAGAAGGCAGTCTGGAAGTTGCGACCAACGCGATGAGTGCGGCTCGAGCAGAACACTGTTTTCTGGGCATCGACAACGACGGCAAGACCTGCATCGTGAATACTCGCGGTAACGACATGGGACACCTGATCCTGCGCGGCGGTCGCCTCGGCCCAAACTATGATGCCGCCAGTCTGGCCGAAGCAAGTCGGCTGCTGAAAGAGGCGGACCTGCCACCAAGATTTGTCGTCGACTGCAGTCACGCCAATTCCAGCAAGGACTACACAAAACAGCCTTTGGTCTGGAATGATGTTGTTCAGCAGCGAGCCGACGGTAATGATACGATTGTCGGACTGATGCTGGAAAGTAATCTGAATGCCGGCAAACAGGCTCTCGGGGCCGACCTGAGTGCTCTGGAGTATGGTGTCTCAATCACAGATGGCTGTATCAGCTTTGAGCAGACGGAAGATCTGCTGCGGTCGGCGTACGAAACTCTGGCCGGGCAGACGGCTGTGCTCGAAGCTTAGTTCTTATCAGATTGTTTCTTCCGGCTGAGTCTATGAAGTCACCTGCTCTGCATCTGCTGTCCGTTCTGTTGATGTCTGCGGTGTCAGCGGTGGCCGCAGGTGAAGTAGATTATCTTCGCGACGTAAAACCGTTGCTGGAACACAAATGCTACGCCTGTCACGGGGCGCTGAAGCAGCAGGGTGGGTTGCGACTGGACACAGCGGTCTCCCTGGCGGTGGGTGGTGAGTCGGGGGCCGTCGTCATCGCCGGCCGATCGAGCGACAGCCTGCTGATCGACGTCCTGACCGGCGATGCGGGATTCCGTATGCCACCGGCGAATGAAGGTTCGCCAATGACGGACAAGGAAATTGATCTCATCCGCGCTTGGATTGCGGATGGCGCCCACGGTCCCGTTGACGAACAGCCGCAGATGGATCCGGCATCGTGGTGGTCGTATCAGGAACTCACACGACCGGAACTGCCTGATGTCACGGAAACCGACTGGTGCCGCAACGATATCGATTATTTCGTCGCCGCGGCACGGGAAACGAACGAGTTGCCGCATGTTGTTGAGACGTCAAAGGCGGCATGGTTGCGGCGAGTGTCTCTGGACCTGATCGGTTTACCGCCGACTCGGCAGGAGCTGCACCGATTTCTCGCAACAGATTCTCCTGCAGCGTACGAAAACGTCGTCGACGAATTGCTGAATCGTCCCCAATATGGCGAACGCTGGGGACGACACTGGATGGATGTCTGGCGTTACAGCGACTGGTATGGCAGTCGAGGTATTAACGAAATTCGTTACAGCCAGCGACACATTTGGCGCTGGCGCGACTGGATTGTTGATTCTCTGAACGCTGACAAGGGCTACGATCAGATGATTCGCGAGATGCTGGCGGCCGATGAGATCTCCGGCGGAGATCCCGCCGTGCTGCCGGCCACCGGATATCTGGGACGCAACTGGTACAAGTTTGACCGCAATGTCTGGATGTTTGAGACGGTCGAACGGACCGGTGAGGCATTTCTGGGCCTGACGTTTCGATGTTGTCGTTGCCACGACCACAAATTCGATCCGATCAGCCAGGAAGAGTACTACCGCTTTCGCGCATTTTTCGAACCACACGACGTGCGCACAGATCGAATCTCTGCCCTGACGGCAACTCAGAAGGACGCCACGCTGGGACAGGTACTGTCCGACGGGATTGCCCTGGCATACGACAAGCATCCCGCCGTTCCGACGTATCGCTTCGAACGCGGCGACAATCGGTATCCAGACGAATCGAAGTTGTTGACGCCGGGCGTCCCGGCATCACTGGGGGGCGAAGTCCACATCTCCGAGATCAATCTGCCGGCGGAAACATGGTTCCCCATGCTGCGGCCCGCCGTCCGTGAAACTCTGATCACCAAGGCGCAAAACCTGGTGTCCGCCGCCGAAACTCAGCTTCAGGAAAGGCAGACGGCGGTGAAAGTGGCCAGTGAGAAACTGGCGGCCGTCATCAACACCGAATCAGCATCCTCGCCCGAACCGGAAACATTTCTGCACGATACATTCTCTGCGGCTGCACCCAAATCGTGGGAAACTATCAACGGAACATGGACCTACGACGACGGTAAACTGTTGCAGACGGCCGTGACCAGTTTTGCCACGATGGTCAGCGAAGAGAATCACCCGCGAGATTTCCACGTTCATCTGCGCTACCGACCGCTCAGTCCTGGCACTTACCGATCCGTTGGCTTCAGCTTCGACTACCAGGGCAAGGGTGATTCCCAGGATGTCTACACCAGTACCGGCGATGATCGTCAAAGCGTGCAGGCGTTTCATCGTGTCGGCGGAAAGCAGGTCTATCCGAAACAGGGAATTGTGGCCACGCCACTGACGGTCGGCGAAGAAGCCGTGCTGGAGGTATCGGTTCAGGGCTCAAAACTCACCATTGATCTGAATGGCAAACGTAAGCTGGACTATGTCATGCCGGTGGAACGGCGTGACGGTCGGTTCGCTCTATGGGTTCACCAGGGGGCGGCCGAGTTTCTGGAACTGAAGATCACCAGGCAGGTTGATTCTTTAGAAACGCTGGAGCAACGCCAGCGTGACGCTGGTCGCGCCGTCCGGCTGGCCCAGGCCGAGCTGAACCTCGCGCACGGAGAAGCCGAATCAATTCGCAGGCGGCTGGCTGCTGATATCGCAACACACATGGAAAGCGACGAACAATCAGCACAGCAAAGTGCGCGTGAAGCATCTGCGGCTGAACTTGCGGTGGCCGTGCTGCAGGCGGAAGTCGACGTCCTGAAGGCAGGAGCGTCAGACGACAAACGTGACGCGGCTAAGGCGAAGCTGACCACCGCTCGCGAAGCGGCAAAGAATCCAGGGCAGTCCTACGCGGCAGTCGGCGAGCAGTTCCCGAAGACCAGCACCGGCCGGCGCAGTGCCTTGGCGCATTGGATCACCAGACCGGAGAATCCGCGAACGGCGCGGGTGGCGGCCAACCATCTGTGGGGACGACATTTCGGGCAGCCACTGGTGGCCACGCCGGAAAACTTCGGACTGAATGGCCGCAAGCCCACACACCCGGAACTGTTGAACTGGCTGGCCACACAACTGATTCACGACGACTGGAAAATGAAACCTCTCCACCGGCGGATCGTTCTGTCCGCCACGTACCGCATGGCAACGCTGGCTGGCTCCAGCGATATTTCGCAGGACCGCGATCCGAAAAACCAGTTTCTGTGGCGGATGAACTCACGCCGGATGGAGGCGGAAGTCGTGCGGGACAGCAGTCTGTTTCTGGCCTCGCGACTGGACATGACAATCGGTGGTCCGGAAATTTCAGAAAAGGACGGCGAGAAAACGCTGCGTCGCAGTCTGTACTTTCGCAACACACCCAATGAAAAGATGGCCATGCTGGAAGTCTTTGACGTGGCCGATCCGAATTCCTGTTATCGCCGTAAGGAAAGCGTCGTGCCGCATCAGTCTCTGGCGATGATGAACAGCGGTTTGACGCTCGACAGCGCACGCACAATCGCCGGACAACTGGCGAACGAAGCCGACTTCGTGACAGCAGCGTTTGAAACCGTATTGTCACGAACTCCGACGACCGACGAAGCAGCTCGCTGCCGCACGTTTCTGGCCGAGCACACAGGCTTGCTGCAGGAGGCTCCGACGGAGCAGTTTGCAGCCGGCGGTTCGGCGACCCGTGCTCCATCCACAGACCCGAGCATGCGTGCCAAAGAAAATCTGGTGCATGTTCTGTTTTTGCATAACGACTTCGTGACGATAAGGTAGTGCATAGTCACAGTTAAATGTTTGGGTTGCAGATTCGTGGCGTAAGCTTCCAGCCTGCGATTCATCAGAAGAAACACACGGCAAGCAGGATGCTTGCCCCACTTTTTGACAGTGACAAAGCAGTAGTGCTTTCCCAGCGATCAACATTCTGGAGACGCAATGACCGATTCATCAAAGCAGGTTGTCGGCGGCCGTCGTCGGCGTCAGTTTCTGGCGGACACCGGCCTGGGTTTCACCGGCCTGGCTCTGGGCGCCATGCTGCAACGTGATGGAATCGGCGCGGAAGCAGCAGCGACTGTGTCGGCCCAGTCACATTTCGCACCCAAAGCCAAAAGTGTGATCTGGTTCTTTATGAATGGTGGCACCAGCCATCTGGAATCCTTTGATCACAAGCCCGCCCTGAACAGACACGCGGGCAAAACGATCGAAGAAACGCCGTACAAATCAGAAGTTCTGGATTCACCGTTTTACCGAAAAAACGTGCGGGACTTTGCGGGGAAACCACGAAACCTGATGGCACGGGTTTATCCATTGCAGGTTGGTTTTCAGCGTCGCGGTAACAGCGGAATCGAAGTCAGTGACTGGTGGCCTCATGTGGGCGATTGCATCGATGACATCGCCGTTGTGCGTTCCATGTGGACCACCGACAACGATCACGCAGCACAGCTGCAGTTTCACACCGGTCGACACATTTTCGACGGCTTCTTTCCATCGATTGGCTCATGGGTGCATTACGGACTGGGCAGCCTAAATGAAAACCTGCCGCAGTTTGTTGTGATGGGGCCACCGCCTGGGGACTGCTGTGGCGGCGTTGGTGCTCATGATGGAAGTTACCTTGGCCCGGAACATGCAGGAGTGCGCATGGCTCTGGATCCCCGAAACCCACTTCCTTTTGGCACGCCTGGCGACAAGGTGGGGATCAAAGAACGTCGTGACCAGCTGGATCTGCTGCGGGATCTCAACCAGCTGACCGCCGTTCAATATCCCGACGATCAGCAACTGGCCGCCCGAATCAAAGCCTACGAACTGGCATTTCGCATGCAGATGTCGGTCCCCGATATTGTCGACCTGACAAAAGAAACCAGCGAAACTCAGGCAGCGTATGGTCTGGACAACAAAGCGACCGAGGGCATGGGACGTCAGGCCCTGGCGGCTAGACGACTGGTGGAACAGGGCGTCCGCTTCGTACAGATTTACGACGGCGGAGGTGGTGGAGGCGGCTGGGACGCTCATACCAAACTGAAAGAAAACCATACTCGCAACTGTGGCCGCGTCGACAAACCAATCGCCGCATTGCTAAGGGATTTGAAGCAGCGAGGACTGCTGGAAGAAACTCTTGTGGTGTGGGCGACCGAATTCGGACGAACTCCAGGCGCCGAAAAATCTGATGGCCGCGATCATCATCCGTATGGTTTTTCCGTCTGGATGGCAGGCGGTGGATTGAAGGGCGGCATCGCTCACGGTGCAACGGACGAGCTGGGATTTCACGCTGTGCAAGACCGACACTACGTCACCGATATCCATGCCACGGTGCTGCATCAGCTGGGACTCGACCCACGGCGACTGGAAGTGCCGGGACATAAACGATTGGAAATCGACCTTGGCAAACCTATCGATGCCATCATCTCGTAATGCGAAGATGTGACCAGCATCCCGATGCCCGAACGTGCGGCCCTGTCATTCGCCGTTCTGCTATCGGCTACACTTTTTAGAAATCACAGATGCCTCAGCCTCACGTAGACAGCAGCGACCTCGGGCGGATGACCTGCAGCCTGCGCGGATCTGTCATCGCGGGCAGCTGGCAGACCTGTGTGTTGAAATACACCGCTGGCTTTGCGGGAATCGATGACACCGGGTCGCTCAAGATTGTTACCCGCTACGCCACTGATTCCGGAATACCGCAGTTCGACGATCCTGCGGCGCCAAACTTCACAACCGTCGTTGCATCAAACGGAGCTCATCTCCAACTTCGGTACGACGTCAAGGACTTCCGTCGGCCCTGGGGACGAACACTTCAGCTAAAGGTGCTGCAGGGATATCTGCGAAAGGGTGATGTCATCACGCTGACGATCGGTGAGACATCGGGCGGTTCTTCCGGCTGGCGGATGCAGACGTTCGCTGAGGACACATTTGAGCTAAAGACGCTGGTGGATCGCTACGCGACTTATGTCTACGAAGAACTGCCTAAGTCGCCGACGTTTCGAATTGTGGCCGGCGAACCGGTTCGACTTGTGGCCATTGCACCAAGTCAGTCGATTCCGGGGAAGAAGATTTCCGTGCGCTGGAAGCTGGAAGACGTCTGGGGGAACCCAGTCGGCCGGTCGCGGCGCACGAGTTATCCTGGACTGCCGGAAGGAATTCATCGCATCAAGGTGACGGACGACGTAACGGGGCTTTCGGCGGAAACCAATCCCGTCCACGTGTCTGCCGACGCAGCGACGCGATACTGGGCTGACCTGCACGGGCAGAGTGAAGAAACAATCGGAACGAATTCCATCGAACGCTACTTTCGATTCGCGCGGGACAGTGCTTTTGTCGACGCCTGCGGGCATCAGGGAAACGACTTTCAGATCACAGACTCCTTCTGGCAGACCATCAACGACACCACGGCCCGCTTCAATCAGCCAGGAAAATTTGTGACGTTCCCAGGCTGGGAATGGAGCGGCAATACCGCGCTCGGCGGCGATCGCAATGTGTTCTTCAAGGAAGAGGGCGGTGCGATCGGTCGCAGCAGCAGGGCGCTTGTCGAGGCGACTGAATCGGTCGACAGTTGCTGTCCGTCGGTTGAAGATCTGTTCACCCGTATGGAGCAGGAACAGAAGCAGCGCGACGTGATGCTGGTCCCGCATGTCGGTGGACGATACGCGGATCTGGCACGATACCACGCTGGCCTGGAACCGGTCGTTGAGGTGCATTCTGCGTGGGGGACTTTTGAATGGATGCTGGACGACGCGTTCTCACGCGGCTACCGGATCGGTATCGTCGCCAATTCAGACGGGCACAAGGGGCGTCCCGGCGCCAGCTATCCGGGGGCGGGAAAATTCGGCAGCTATGGAGGCCTGACCGCTATTCTGGCTGATACGCTGGATCGAGACGCTGTCTGGGAGGCCTACCAGCAACGCCGTGTGTACGCGACGACCGGCGCCCGCATTTTGCTGGATGTGCAGACAACTGCGGGGCATACCATCGGCGAGGTCGCTAACGTTGGCCGAGGTGAGTCGCTGGAACTGTCGGTGGCCGTGGCCGGTACAGCGTCTCTGGAACGTGTCGAGGTGCGAAACGGTATGCGTGTGCTGAAAACATTGCGGACGTATTCGAGTCGTGACCTGTCAAACCGCATCAAACTCCTCTGGCAGGGCGCAGAATTACGGGGTCGCGGCCGTCAGGTCAACTGGAATGGAAGTCTGAGTCTGGATGCCGCGCGCATCGAATCGTTTTCGACGATCAACTTCTGGAACCCGGAAAAAACCTGTGAACAGGTTGGCAGCCGGGAACTCAGGTGGGAGTCAATTACAACAGGGGGCGTTGCCGGAGTGATCCTGAACGTGAACCGACTTTCCGGCAAGCTGCACGTCGAAACCAGCCAACGAAATTTGCACGTGGAGATCTCGAAGCTGGCAGTCAAGGGGCGTCAGTACGGCGCTGGCGGCATCGGGAAACAGATTTCCGCCTGTCGGCTGCCACCTGCGAACGGTCCGCGCGACATCCGCACGACCGTCCGCATCGATCCGGAAGATCTGGGCCAGGGCGACAATCCAATCTACATTTGCGTCGTCCAGGAAGACGGTCACATGGCGTGGTCGAGTCCGATTTATGCAGTTGTCTGACTCTTAGTACGGAACATCACCCTTGATTGTCACGCGCAGTCCCCGGCGGCGATTGGGGTAATAGTCCCACAGCGCGTAATGTTGAACGCACCGATTGTCCCAAAAGGCCACAGAGCCTGCCTGCCACTGAAACCGGCATTGAAATTCTGGTTTTGCGATGTGTTCGAAAAGCATTCGCAGCGTAGAGTCACTTTCCTGTGGCGTCAGTTCTATGATCCGCGTGGTGAAGATGCGATTTACGAATAAAGCTTTACGACTGCTGACCGGGTGCTTGCGAATCACGGGATGTTCCGATCGCGGATACGTCTTTCCTTCTTCCGACGCGTCTGCGTAGCGACCACGATAGGCATTTTCTCCATCGTGCAGTGCTGTCAGTCCCTCCAGAAACCTCTGCATCGGCGAAGAAAGCGATTCGAACGCTGCATACATATTTGCAAACAGCGTGTCGCCGCCCACCGGGGGCACTTCGATCATCCGCAGAATCGTTCCCAGTGGTGGTTCGCGATCACACGTAACGTCTGAGTGCCAGTCTTCACCGGCGATGCGCTTTGAATTTTCATCCGTGTAGAGTTCCATGATCTCAGGGTGACCGTCCACGAGGCGTGGCCACGCCGGATGCAGATGTAACTCACCGAAACAACGCCCCAGACTCTTATGCTGCTCATGCGTCAACTGCTGATCGCGAAAAAACAGCACGCCGTGGTCAGCAAGCGCATTCGTCAGCTGCTCAGTCGCCGCCTTGTCGAGCGGTTGGGCGAGATCGATTCCGCGAACGAGCGCACCGCAACCAGGCGTCATACGAATGAATTCAGGTGCAGTGTCCATGTTTTTGTCTCAGAGTGACCATCGTTTATCTTCGGCGACCCCAATGTTACAGTCTTCGCAATCCGGATTGCATCTGACCACACAAGAATCGCTTTGCTCATGACACTCAGATTCAAAAAGCAATGGATGTTGCCCGCCGGCCCCGTGTTGGCTGCGGTGGCAGGCATTTGGCTAAGAACCAGGGGGCTGGAAGCGCCGGCCTGCTGGTGCGCTGGCGTCACTGTGCTGTGCGGCATCTGGTGGATGTTCGAGTCCATTCCGCTGCCGGCGACGGGGCTTGTGCCATTCGCCGTCTTTCCACTGGCAGGTATTCTTGATCATCGAGAGATCGCCCACGCGTATGGGCACACGCTCATCCTGCTGATGCTGGCCGGGTCGATGCTGTCAGCCGCAATGGAAAAGAGCGGTGCTCATCGCCGCATCGCACTGGGCATGGTGCGGCTGATCGGAACGGATGCCCGTCGACTGATTCTTGGATTCCTGGTGACAGCTGCGGTTTTGAGCATGTGGGTTTCGAACACCGCCACTGTGCTCATGCTGCTGCCCGTGGCACTGGCTGTGCTTGATCAGGCTCCCGATCGGTCGCGACTCGCGCCCCCGTTGCTGCTGGCGGTTGCGTACGGGGCCGCCGTGGGTGGCAGCGGTACTCCCATCGGCACACCTCCGAATCTGATCATGATCGAGAATTATCGCGAGGCGACCGGCATAGAAATTGGTTTTCCGGAATGGATGCGAATGGGGCTGCCAGCCACCGTTCTGATGTTACCGGTCGTCTGGCTGTGGCTGTCGAGAGGTCTCTCGCGAGAAAAGGAGCGATTGTCAGTGCCCGATCCGGGCGAATGGCAGCCCGATCAGAAACGTGTTCTGATCATCTTTGCCCTGACAGCGTTTGCGTGGATGACACGTACGGCGCCGTTTGGCGGTTGGAGTGAATGGCTTCAGCTGTCCGGACACGCGGGCGACAGTACGGTAGCGCTGGCGGCCGTTGTCGTATTGTTCACGCTTCCATCGGGCTCTGACGACGGCACGCGACTGCTGGACTGGGAAACCGCCAACCGCATTCCCTGGGGCTTGTTTTCCATTATCGGTGGCGGAATCGCAATCGGCATGGCATTCCGCGAAACGGATCTGAGTGCTGCCACCGGAAGAGAACTGCTGCCTCTGGCCACACTGCCGCTACCGGTCATGATCTTTTGCCTGTGTCTGTTCGCAACGTTCTTTACGGAATTCGCCACAAACACTGCGGTCGCCAGCATTCTGATGCCGGTCATGGCGGCCGTCGCCACGTCCGCCAACGTAAATCCGATGCTGGTGATGATCCCGGTGACGCTGGGCCTGAACTGGTCCTTCATGCTGCCGGCAGCAACGGTCACAAACGCCATGGTTTACGGTACTGGTGAAGTAACAATCCAGCGGATGATGCGCGAAGGATTCGTGCTGAACCTGATCGGGGCCGTACTGGTCTCGACGGTATGCTACCTGACGCTTCAATAACCGGGGCGATCAAAGTGCGGCGGAAAACCGTGTGCGGCATAAGCGTCTGGAAATCGACCTTGGCAAACCTATCGACGCCATCATCGCATGATGCGAAACATGCCCACGCTATGGACGTTCCGTCAACGACACGGCCCATTGGCACGACAATGCAAAACTCCACGTCTCTGGCCAACCAAACGTTTTGGCAGAGTGTTTCGTAGAGACATTCCCGACCGTTCTATCAACCTCGCGCCGCAGTAAGCGTCAGAGCTAACCATACTTGTCGGGGTGCTTACCTTGGAGATTTGGACATCAAGTCTCTAACGGAGGTAAGTTAGCGTCACCGCACGTCTGAAGACTCCCGGCGAAGCTGGAGTCAAAGCACAGCGAGCCGTTTTGTGTCGCGTGACGCAAATTACGCGATGCGGTCGGTACGCTGAAGCCACCATTAGCGTCACTCTCAAACGCCCCTCCCGGAAATTGCAGGTCGTTTAACAGCGACCGCATCAAATAAGAATGAAAGGACAGCCCAAGAAAGTTTCCGCCACTCCACTCTTTGCCCGTTGGGACAGGCAGCTCCACTCGAGGTAAAGGACCTACCAAGCTCAATTTTGACCCTCTTGACGCACTTACAGGGTTGCTCACCGCATTCCTCACACGGTTCCTTCACACACTCGCAGGGCGATTGCCCGCACTTCTGGCACGTCTTGGGCTGCTTCTCGCACACACACGGATATTGCCCACATCGCTCACAATCATCAGGCTCATCCGGCGGTCCGTCCCACTCTGGATCAGAGAAGTGATCAAAGATGTTCACGAAGTCGTAAATCGTGAAGTAATCCTTGCCGTCGAACACTCGCGTTCCACGTCCCACGATCTGCTTGAACTCGATCATGTCGTTGACGGGACGCATCAGCACGATGTTTCGCACGTTGCGGGCATTGACGCCCGTTGAGAGTTTCTGAGAGGTTGTCAGAACCGTTGGGATTGTCTTTTCGTTGTTTTGGAAGTTCCTCAAATGCTGCTCGCCTAAGCCGCCGTCATCGGCTGTGACACGGCAGCAATAATCAGGGTCATCGCTCTCCTTCATCTGGTTGATGAGATCACGAACAATGTAAGCGTACATCGGGACCATTGCCTGGCTGTCAGGCTTGAGCAGATCGGCGTGTAGCTCGACGACGCTGTTTTCGGTCGGCTCTGTC
>JAPYTO010000160.1 GCA_029941865.1 Fuerstiella sp.
ATGAAGACTCGTTCGCGATGCTGAGGAACGTAATCCGCTGCGTCAATCACCTTGTCAAAGACGGCGTAGCCCAGTTCTTTCAGAGTTCCCTGAATCGTATTCCATGTCTGTCCTTTGTCGTGGGACCGCAGATTCTTGACGTTTTCCAGCAACAGCGTGGGCGGCTGCATGCGGTCGATAATCTCTGCCAGGTGGAAGAACAGCGTTCCCTGCGTGCGGTCTTTGAAACCGTGAGCCCGTCCGAGACTGTTCTTCTTTGAGACACCTGCGATTGAGAACGGCTGGCACGGGAAGCCCGCTGCCAGCAAATCATGATCAGGAATCAGCCCTTTCTGAGACAACTCGGTGACATCGCCTGCCGGATCCTCACCGAACCAGCTGGCATACGTCTTCTGAGCATACTTGTCTTTTTCACAGGAAAAGACGCAGCGGCCACCGACTGCTTCCAGCCCCAGACGCAACCCGCCAACACCGGCAAACAAATCAATGAATGAAAACGGCAGACTGTTTTCCGGCTCGATCACTGGGACGGCTTCCGTTACCTCGTCTTCGGGAAACAACGATGGGTGTTCCGGCGCTGCGGCACGTTGTCTTGATATCTCACAGTCGTCCAGCGCATCGCCAACGAATGAGAGCAGCAGGTCGTCTTCACCCACTCCCATTTGCGCGGCGACCTGTGACAGTCGTGTACGGATGTTTTCGGGAAGCGCCCGAATCACGTCCATGGCACTGTTGCTCCGGACAAAACGTTGACGGTGCATATAATACCAACCGCAAAAGGGGAAACAATCCGATGCAAAGACATTCGCCGAGACGGACCAAACTGTCGCTGAATTGGAGCAGATCGGACACCAGGGGGTCACCTGGTTGGAATTTCTGCGGACAATAGATCCGTCGTCGTTGGGGCAGGCTCCGAAAGTGTCGTGAAAAACTGGCGACGGAAGGACTCCGAATGCTGATCATTTCTTCCGATATCATTGTGTCTGACTTTCATTCATCGGCCTGAGTCGGTATGCGATCAGATTTCGTGAACCTGTTTTACGGGCTTTCTGATCGCGAAACTGTCAGGTAAACTTCTGTGATGTCTGTGTCTTCCCATTCAGTAAAACGAAGTGATGATCAGCCGGGACCACAACTTGCCAACACAGTCGCGTTGATCGGCGTGATTCTGGCGATTGTTGGTGCCGTCTTTTGCTCGATTCTGTTTCTGCTGGCCCATCAGCTGCCGGACAGTATCGATGCGTTTGGTGCTGATAACGTCAATTCTTCGGCTCATCTGCGTCTGTTGATTCTGGGATGTTCCACGGCCGTATTGCTGCTGGTGTCGCTTATTCTCAGCATTGTCGGGCTGTTCCTGCCCAATCGCCCCAGGATTCTGGCGATCATCGGGACCATTGCCTCTTTGATGCTTTTTCTGGGTGTATTCGGTGTCCTGATCGCTGCAGTCCTGTTTAACCCTATTGAACAGACAAATCGTGGGCGTTCACCACTCTCGCCCAGCATTGGTGCATTTTCGTTTAACCGATAGCTGCAGGCGAGGCTTTGGAGGTACCTTCCGACGGCCGCGCTGCCGCGTTGGTTGGTACGTTGTGTTACCGTGAATGCCGAATGTTCCGCGGCCGAGGCACACTGTGCTGCTGGCTAACCGATTCTTCACCCGAACTGCCTCACGACATCCAGATGCTTTCCACGGTTGCAAAACTGAAACAGATCAAGGCCAGGCTTCAGGGCACTGCGGAGGCTGCGGTGGCCGTTCCGTATGAAGTGACGTGCGTATGTGGAGAACCTGTGGCTGGGATGCGCCGGAAGTCCTGGATTGAGGCAGAATGCCAAACATGCCTGCAATCGGTATTTGTGTTGCCTGCGAATGTTTATCCGTCGACGCCCAGTGTACCCAGTGAGATCCTTGGTGGCAGCTTTGCGGATCGGTTGAAGGTTGTGCTCGCAGAAGTGCTTCCAAAGCGTGACGGGAAGGACGTCGCCAAAGAAAAAATCAACAAACGCGGCTCAGCTGTTGAACCTGCCGATGTCGGTGCTGCCGCGGCGACTGCGATGCCGCCACAGAAAGTTCGCTGGCGACTGTCGCTTCCCTCAATCGACATCAAAGCGGTCGTCGTACGGACACTCACTCCGTTTCGCCTGCTGATGCTGGCGATGATTGCGATCATCACGCTGACGGGGTACTGGATGACGTATCAGCAGGCCATCGAGGCCGCCCACCAGACGTGGCTGAAGTCTGCTGACGAGGCACAGGCGTTGCTTGAGGATAAAGAGTTTCTACAGCTTCAGACCGTGCTGACAGCGGCCGTCGATGCCGGACGTGTACTGGGAAAGGACGATCCGGAATGGCGAGCGACACTGAATCTGCTGCAGGAAACACAGGCCATCAATTCTATCGCAGGTGGAAGTTTGCTGCTTGCATTTCGTCGTGCCTATGATGACGAACGTCGACTTGTGGATGGCGCCGAAGCCCTCGTCGGTGACGAGGCTGGCACAGGTACGTTTGTCTTTGATTCGTATCTACAGCCGCATCCTGTCAGGGAAGGTGTGTTTCTGATGGACTTTCCGGCGACACCAACCCACCGAGTTGAAGTGACAATCCCTATTCCACAGATCAGTGCTCTGTTGCGCGCAATCGGTGACCAGAGAGTTTTGTTTGCCGGCAGAATTCAATACGTGGAAGCACCTGCAGCGGGCACGTCAGACGCGTGGAATCTGCAGCTCGATCCAACATCGTTTGTGCTGTTAACACATACGGATCACTGCGAACAAATCGGACTTTCACCGGAAGACGACCCGGATGTCACGACCATTCTGACACGACAACGCGACTTTGTGGAATCGTCAGAGCAATGGGAACACCGGGTCGATGATGCAGTTATTCAATCGAAGCCCGAGCAGACATCGGAGGTCCGCAGCAGGCGTCGAAGCGACCACAACGATTAATGACGTTAAACGACGTCGGACACGAGGCATAGAGTGACGAATCACAAACCAATTATTTCTGCAATCAATCGAACCAGCCTGATCGTTGTGTGCGCGTTGGTGTTTTCTACGTCTGCGATGGGGCAAACGCTGTCCGTTCGCGAATTCGTGGCTCAGAAAATCAAATGGGCCGAGTGGTCACTGAAGAGAAAAGCCGTCAGTATTTCCGGCCGCTATGAAGGACGGCTGTCGAAGCAGTTTCGCTTCAGCAGGCTGCCGATGCTGATCACACCGCAACGCACGACCGTACTTCCGAACAACCTGAAAGCCGGGCAACGGGTGACCGTGTCGGGCGTCCTGCACCGATCCGGTTCACGTTACGGGCTTGAGGTCACGCGGATCGCGATCGGGTCCACTGACACGGAACGGATGATTCGAAAAGTTGACCGCGCGGCGTCGGATAATCCTGAAGCGATGTACGAAATCGCTGACGAATACGCTGAGATTGCTGAGTTCTATGAAGACAAGGAATTGACGTTTAACATCACAAAGCTGCGAGAAAAAGCGTTTGGTCTGCAACGGGACCAGAACAAAAACGATCCGGCAGGACTGCTGCGTCTGGCCGTTCAGGCGGAAAAAACCGGCGTGCCGACAGCTGTCGTGGAAGCGATTCGTTTTCAGTCACTGGTCGTCGCCGCAAATTTGCCGGAAAGCGACATGGAAAAAGTCCTTGTTGACATGAGGCAGCAATTGAAGGGCTGGGATCGCAACAACGCGATGCTGGACGCGGGGGCAGAAGAACGGTTTCTGCAGAATCCTGTTGCCGAGTACGAGACAGCGGACAAAATCAGTCGCCAGAGGATGCACAGACGAGTGTACCGCATTTATCGATTACCACAGATTATTGACCAGCTGCAGCCGGACGCCGCCAACGGAATTGAAGTTGTTCGATTGCTCGAAAGGGAACTGCCGGAAGAGACAGTGGCTCTGGAAAAAATAAAGACTGAGTTCGTCGATGCCCGACTGGCCGCAGTGTCACGCCTGAATCGCAGTCAACTTGAAGAACTGGGGGCCACGCTTCGCGAATTTGGCCGCCAGCCGGAAATGAAACAGGCAATCAAGCAATGGCTGAAGGTTCAGGAAGAACGTCAGGACAATGGTGAGCTGGACGGGATTCTGTACGTCGCTGACGTGTACCAATTTGTCTTTGAGCGCTGGAAGGATCCGGCCCATCGCCTGGCCGAAGATGAACGACTGAAAACAGCATGGTTCCTGTGCAAAGACGCTGCTCCCCAGGAAGCGAAACGGATTCTGCAGCGATTGGAACGCCACGGCTGGACTCGCTTGTCCGGCAAGTGGATGACGGTCGGCGAGGTCAATGATCTGCCACCTGACGATGTGGAACTTGCGAGGCGTGAGGGACGGGTTGTCCCCGGAATGAAAGCGCACCAGATCACTTCAGGTGTGCCCACTCGGCGGATCCGTATCATTTCGTCTCGCTATGTTGAAGAAATCTGGGTCTACGAAGAAGCGGGTTCAACCGCGATTACCATACATCTGCAACGGGACCGGCATAGTTCATCGGACATGGCCACCGTCACCCAGGTTTCCACTGTGGCCAATCGGTAACACGGAAACCCCGCGATGGAACGTGATTCGCCTTTTTACAACGGTGGGTCGGCGGTGATCGAATCCAACAGCCCCAGGTGTCGTTTTGCGGCCTCGTTGCGGGCATCAATTTTCAACGCACGTCCGAAATCACGTCGAGCCCTGTCGTGTTCGTTGTTCGCCGCAAACGTTGCTCCGCGATTACTCAGTACTGCGGCGTGGTCACATGACATCGTCAATGCGCGGTTGAACGCGTCGATGGCCGCCGAATAGTTCGTCTGTTGAAACAGAGCAACGCCAAGGTCATTCCATGCTGTGCCGGACTGCGGGGCGAGAACAACCGCGCGTTTCAACAATGGCACAGCCTTCGCAGGATTGCCTTTTCTCAGCAGTCTCGCACCAAGACCGTGGCACAGTTCCGCACGCTGCGTCCGCAGTGCCGCCGAATCGGAAAACAATCCTGGACGAAACGCAGCGCTGAGAATCTCTTCCGGGACCTGACGGACCTCACCGTCATGTGCATCCAGCCGAGCCAGCGACTGTGCTGCCGCCGCCAGATGACTGGCTGTCAAGTGTCGATCGGCAAAGATCGACAGACACACCACCGCAGCGAATACCGCGACGCTCAACAGCCACGCTCGATGACGTCGCCACCGACGGTACATTGCTGCTGCCGTTGTTTCGGCAGCGTGTTGCAAGGGACGTGCTGACAGCAGGCATTCCAGATCATCGCTCAACTGTCGCGCAGAAGAATAGCCCGTGTTGACGTCCCCATCGCCGGCGACAGGCGGTGTCAGGCAGTTGGCGATGATCTCGCGCAGGCCTGGTTCGATGGAGAAGTTTTCTCGAAGCGTCGCGACGAGATTGTGACGCCCCGGCAGTGCTTCACGGGCCGCGGCGACAATCGAATGATCGGCACTCACTGTCGGATATGGCAGGTCACCGACGGAGATCTCGTACAGGACAACCCCCAAAGCAAAAATGTCAGCAGAATCATCGCTCAATTGATTCGCTTGATCAGAAGCCAGTTCTCGGTCCAGGCCCGCCAGTCGCTGCAATTCGGCTTCCGGCATGTACGACAGAGTGCCGCCCAGCTGACTGCCGCCTGAATCTGCGCCGGCGACTCCAAAGTCAATCAGCTTTGCCGTGCCGCAGAATTTGACAAGAATATTCTCCGGCTTGATATCGCGATGGAAGATACTCAGCGAGTGTGCATACGTGATGGCTGTCGCCATTTGCAGCACTACGCGGCAGCCGAATATGTCAAATCGCTCTCCCGACTTCACAATGGATGGCCCCAGTTGATCACGCTCTGATTGCGGGGCGTCCGGCGTGGCTGTGCCGTCTGCGATCTGCTTAAACACGTCGCGAACGCGCAGGTGGCTGGACGATTTTCTGTGAACAGCTTCCAGCAAACATGACAGTGCAACGCCATCTACGTATTCCACGACCGTCACATGGCCAAATTCCGAGTTGAATTCGTCGACATAGCCGACAATGTTCGGATGTTCCAGTTGTCGCAGAATGCGGGCTTCCGGATTGGCCGTCGGGCAGATCTTCAACGCAACCGTTTTCTGCGTCCGCCCGTCAACGGCTGCAAAGATCCGGCCGAACGAGCCGCTGCCGACATATCGCACGACGCAATAGTCTGCCACCGAAGTCCCTGGTGGCAGCATCGGCACGGGACAGGACTGCGGCGTCAATTTCACGTGGGCGTCTCCGAATCACGCAACACGGCGACTCGCATTCGACTGCGAAAAACACCCGGCGCTAAGAACAGGATCGTCACGGCCCCTATCATAAACAACGTGAGGACTGTGGAACACAGAATCCTTCGCCGGCTGTTCAACAGTCGATCGTCGGCTGAAGCCATTTACTTTTTGTCGTAGCGGAAGCCGCCAGGGCTTTCGACCTGTCACTGCCGTAATTCCTGGCGAATTCCGCTACAGAACGACCGCGTGATTCTGAAAACTGCTGTAAAGCAGCGAGACGACCGTGACCAGCCACACCTCCGTGCATCCATGTCGGCCGCAACTGCTTAGCGAGACTCCCCGTCTTCGTCTTTCGGCTTTGGCAGTCGTCCTGCGTTGCGTAGAGCTGCACGCAGGACGTAGTCAAGCTGCCCGTTGGTGCTGCGCAGCTCATCTTCCGCCCAGCGACGCAGCGCTGCCAGAATCTTCGGATCAGTTCGAAGCAAGAATGATTCTCTGGCCATAGGATCCTGCAAGTACTCGGCATCATGCAAAATGCCCGGACCTTCTTCCGCAAATACGACGGTCGAAAAAGGTCCGGATTGTCGGCTAGCTGTAAAGTGTTCCCGTGTTCACAACCGGTTGCGTGTGTCCACCGCTGCACAATACAACCAACAGGTTTGAGACCATAGTGGCTTTGCGATCCTCGTCCAGCTCCACAACTCCGTCGCGTTTCAAGTGCGCCAGAGCCATATCGACCATTCCGACAGCACCCTCGACAATCAGGGTTCGCGCGGCCACGACGGCCTGAGCCTGCTGCCGTTGAAGCATTGCCGCGGCAATTTCCGGTGAGTACGCCAGATGGCTGATACGGGCCTCAATCACTTCCACTCCCGCCTGGTCCAGTCGCTCCTGAATGTCACTCTGCAACTGCTGACAAACCTCAACCGCATTGCCACGAAGTGAGACCTCCGAATCTTCGCTGTCGTATGGGTGACGGCTCGCCAGAATCCGCAACGCCGCTTCGCTTTGGACCTCCACAAAGTTCTCATAGTCATCGACCCTGAACAGCGCTTCCGCCGTGTCAACGACTTTCCAGACGACCACCGCGGAAATGTCGATCGGATTGCCATCCCTGTCATTCACCTTGGACGGCTTGCTGGCGGTACGGCCGCCTTTCGAGACAACGTGACCAAGTTCATTTTTCTTATCGGGCGTAGCCGTGGATCCCGTCTCGAAGTTGCGTACTCGGAGCGAAAGCTTCTTCTTGGTATAGAACGGATTTACCCAGTAGAAACCCGCCTGCTTGGCGGACCCCTTGTATTCACCGAACAGCAACAGCACCCGCGAATCATTGGGAGCGACGGCCATGAAACCGAAGCAGGAGATGACGGCAACCGGCATAAGGATGATTCCGGCGAATAACGCCGGAATTATCTCATGCGTGGCGGCCCAGATGATTGTGCCGGGACCAGCTATAAACAAGGCGATCACACAGAGTAGTGGCAGCCAGCCTGACAGGGGATGAAATGGTTTTTCCTGGTTCATCAGCGGGATTCCTTCGGAAACGTCACGACATTATTGAGATACCACAATGATATCACATTGATTTATCAATACAACGGTGATTTTTCGGATTGGGATCAGGGGGAATTGAGGATTCTGCAGATTTTGTCTTGGGCGGTCGTACCGGCGCCATAAGTTGTTTGGCGGCACGATGGGCCGGCCTGAGACAGCCTCGCCTCGGTCACGAACGGAAAGAACATTGTCCGTGCGGGGTACGAATTCAGGTGATTGGCTATAATCACCGGACTGCGACGTGAGAGTCGTATGATTTGCCTGAGCAGTGACTCTATTCACGGAGATCAGACTTGAAGCCCACCGATTTTCGACGACGTTTAAGAGCAGGTGAACAACTGCTTGGGACAATGGTCACCCTGCCGACTGCGGCGACGGCAGAGATTCTGGCGGACGCCGGATTCGACTGGCTGTTCATCGACGCAGAACACGGGCCGCTCGATACCGGTGATATCCTGGGGATTCTTCAGGCTGTGGGTGACCGAGTGCCGTGTATTGTCCGAGTCCCGCAGTGCGACGAGGGGTGGATCAAGCGGGTGCTGGATCTGGGTGCGCAGGGAGTCATCGTGCCTCAGACGAACACTCCGGAAATGGTGGCCGAGGTCGTCCGATATGCTCGCTATGCGCCAGTCGGTTCCCGCGGTGTGGGACTGGCTCGAGCACACGGTTATGGCTTTCGGTTCGACGAATATGTCGCTTCGGCGAACGAACACATCGCTGTGATTGTGCAGGCCGAACACAAACTCGCTGTCGAAAACATCGAGGCCATCGTGGCAGTGGACGGGATTGACGCGGTCCTGCTGGGGCCATATGACCTGTCTGCGAGTTTTGGGAAAATGGGACAGATCAACGACTCTGAGGTCACCAGCGCGATTGACCATGTCGTCACGACATGCAAAGCAGCAGACATTTCGATCGGATCGTTTGGTGTCACGGCCGACGCCGTCCGTGAGTATGCGGAACAGGGGATTTCTCTGCTGTGCGCGGGGGTTGACGTGTTGTTTCTGGGAGGAGGGGCCAGAAAGATGCGTTCGGAGATCGTATCCGAATCCTGAGAACGGGCGTGGCCGTTCTCAGACTGTTCGCAGGGTGAATGTTTCTACTTCCACTCAGCCGAATAATCTGCACCGACTTCGCTGCCCAGCGGCTTGTACTGCAGTACCAGTCGCCCATTGCCGAGCGTTGCGATCGTATAGCCCGTCCGCAATTCCGGCACAAAGAATCCGGATGCGTTGCCGCTGCTGAGATGTTCTGCCATGTTGCGGTTCTGGTTGTAGCACAGTGACGGGCACAACACTTCGACCACGCTATGGTGATCGCGCCAGCCACGAATTCCGTTGTGGAAATGTCCATGCAGGCACAACAGCACTCGGCCAGCATGTTCTGCAAGCAGTTCGTAGAACTCGGTCTGACCGTTGTCCGGCTTGACATACCAGCCTCGATCCGGATGGCCGTTCGAATGAATGGGCACGTGGCAACAGAACACAATCTTCAAATCCTGCGCCGCTGCCTGGGCACATTCCTCAGTCAGCCATGCAAGCTGGCTGGTCGTGATGAAGCCGTCGTGTGAGTCCGAATGAGCATTTCCGAACAGCACAAAGCGGACTCCGTTGTGGTCGAACGATCTATCGATGCGGTCGCAGACATGCCGCTGAAATAACTCGGTGGTGTCGTGGTTCCCCGGTATTTCGTGAATCGGCTTCGTCAGTTCAGCGCGCGCGGCAACGTAGCGTGGATATTGTGTGGCTCTGGCCTTGTCGACCACGTCACCCAAATGCAGCACGAAGTCACCCGGCCCGCTATTGATCTCCGCGATTCCCTGCTGCCATTGCTTTTCCGGTGTCTTGCTGTCCTTGCGGCCCAGGTGTGTGTCACTGACGATCACAAACGAAAATGCATCCATGTCTGCCTCGGCCAGGCAGTCAGTCCAGGTGCCAGCTGCTGTCGCAGCGATCCCGGCGCGCAGGAGTTGACGACGGTTTCCGGCGTGTTGCTGTGGCGATTCGGCCGTCATAGTTGTTTCCTGGGGGCTAAGCGAATTCGCGATTCGGATGCCAGGGAATTCGAATGCCGTCCATCTCAACGCCGGGAATGGCGAAGTCAGGATTTCTCTGAATCTGAGCGTGCGAGATCAAAGTTTCAGCACCTGCGGCACCAATTGTTTCGCCCTCCCCCTCCCTTTTGGCATTCTGGAAGAGACATCACGACGCAGCATGATGGTACTGTCAGACAGGGCGGAACTGAAGTCGAGTGGTGTGTCGCTCGTGATGAGGATTCAACCCGCATATCCAATACGGGGCTGAATGCCACGATCTCTGTGCGGGCAGGCAGCGATTTCCACGAAGCACGTGCCCATCCGTTACTTGCCCTAATGACGGTAAACGTCGTGGCGCGGTCATATTCGATACCTACAGTTGGGCCTTTTTTTAATGGGGGGTTGCGGTAGATTGACAGGGCAAACTGGCCGGCAATAATCGTCCCATTGCCTGCGAACCATCGGGGCGAGACTACTTAAACACCTGGAGCAGTTCACAGGCACCGGCTGGACCGGGGCTCCGACTGACGTCGTTCCACTTGACGCTGCTCTTTTATTCGCGGCGAATTCGGAGAAAAAAACTTGTCGCCGCTGCGAAGGAAAATCCCCCTTTATACTGGTGCGGAACAGATCGAGTGCCTGCGCGCTGCCAGCCGGTTTAATGCGGAGCTGATGGACGTTTTACGACCCCACGTAAAATCGGGAACCACGACCGAAGAACTGGACCGTCTGGCTCACGAATACACGCTCGATCACGGGCACATTCCTGCGTGTCTGGGATATCATGGTTATCCGAAGACGATATGCACCAGCGTCAACGAAGTTGTGTGTCACGGCATTCCGAATGAAACGCCGCTCAAGGATGGCGAGATCGTCAATGTCGACATCACTACGATTGTTGACGGCTGGTACGGCGATCAGTCAGAAACATTCATGATTGGTGAAGTGAGCACAGCGGCCAGACAGCTGGTTCAGGCCACCTTTGAAGCACTCTTCGTTGGCATCCGAGCATGCAGGCCGGGAGGCACAGTCCGGCAGATCGGCCACGCCATCCAGATGTCGGCGACGGATGGAGGGTACGCTGTCGTCCGTGAGTACCAGGGACATGGCATCGGTCAGGAGTTCCACCAGGATCCTGGCATTCCTCACTTCCCTAACTTTGCTTCGACCCGCGATATCCTGAAACCCGGTACGTGCTTCACGGTTGAACCGATGCTGAATATTGGCGGATGGAAAACACGTCTCGATAAGAGCGATGGTTGGACGGTGCGAACGATGGATAAATCGCTTTCTGCGCAGTTCGAACACACCGTGTTGATGACGGAGTCGGGGCCTGAGATTCTGACGCTGACGGAACACGGCCCCCAGGAAGGTGACACGCTCACGTGATCGGTGACCTCAGAACGAACGCACCATCGGATTGATCGTACACAAGGAACCGTCATGCCGGACATTTCGCGGGAAACGATTTCTGCGCTGCAGCAGTTTGACACTCCCACCGTGTGCAACGTGATCGAACTGTTCAATGTGCGTCCCCGCAGCAGTGGGTACCTGAACAGGACAATTAACGCATGTTTTCCGGAACTTCCTCCGATGGTGGGCTACGCGTCCACCGCGACGTTTCGGGCATTGTCACCGCCGCGCGACGGTGACGTGTATTCCAGCATCGACAGACAACTGGAGGGGCTGGCCGACATTGCGGGACCCGCAGTGATCGTCTTTCAGGATCTGGATGAACCATCGGCGGCCGCGACGTTCGGCGAGGTCATGTGTACGACCTATCAGGCTTTCGGTTGCAGCGGCCTGATCACGTCAGGCACGGGCCGCGACCTTGACCAGGTTCAGGCGCTCAGGTTTCCGGCGTTTACGGCGGGGACGTGCTGTTCGCACGGTGCCTGCCACATCCTTTCGGTGAACGTACCGGTTGTCGTCGGCGGCATTACGGTGTACCCCGCAGACCTGCTGCACGGAGACTGCAATGGTGTTACAACGATTCCCACAGAGATTGCCAACGAGATACCGGACGTCTGCCGTGAGTTCATGCAGGCCGAAAAAATTGTACTCGATTACGTGCGTTCGCAATCGCCGACGCCAATGGGCTTTACGAAGGCTCGCCTTGCGATGAGTGAGGCCGTTCAGCAGCTTGCCGCACGTATTCGCAGACCGTAACGACGTTACTCCGTCGCCACCGGTTCCACGGTTTCACCGTCGTCAATTTCAACTCGGCAGTCCGGCAGACTCTTCAGAAAAAGACGACCGTAGAACTTCGTCAGGACGCGTGGGTCCAGAATGACCACACGGCCGGTGTCCTGACGACTGCGAATGAGTCGTCCAAAGCCCTGTTTCAGTTTGATGACGGCTTCCGGGATCTGGTACTCTTTAAAGGGATTGCCGCCGCGTTCTTTGATGGCGTCGACCCGTGCTTCCAGCAGCGGATGATCGGGCACGCTGAACGGCAGCCGTGTGATAATGACGTTCTGCAGCGCGTCGCCGGGAACATCGACACCCTGCCAAAAACTGTCCGTTCCGAACAGAACGGCTCGGTCGTCCTTCCTGAACCGTTCCAGCATCGCGGAACGAGGCATTCCCTTTCCCTGGCAATAAAGCGTCAGGTCGTGTTCCGCCAGCCAGCCCTGAAGTCGTTCTGTGCAGAACGTCATCATGCTGTAACTGGTGAAAAGTACGAAGGCACGGCCGTCAGTCTCCAGAAGATGGCGTTGGATGCGTTTGCAGGCCTCCTGCTGAAACTTTCGTGATTCTGCCGCCGGGTCCGGCATGTTTGACGAAAGAATCAGCCGTACCTGACGTTCGTAGTCGAACGGGCTGCCCTGCCGATCGTCTTTGCCGTCCGTCACACCAATGCGGCTGCGAAAAAAGCGAAAGTCCTCCGTGCCAATGGCCAACGTTGCACTGGTCAGAATGACGCTGGAGACCTTGTTGAACAACTGCTCTCGCAGAATTGGCCCTACCTCAACCGGGGCGCTCATCAGGACCAGACGCTGTTTCTGGGGGCCGGACCGTTCAATCCAATAGACAGCGTCATCGGCCCGTTGCTGGCACCATGCGACCAGTCCGTCGGCAAGACCGTTGCATCGTGTGGCGGCTGCTCTCAGTTCGACTTTGTCGCCGTCGCCGGAAACTCGTTCAGCGTGGACTTCCAGCATGCGGGAAAGCTCGGCAAGAGCAGGCGAAAGATTGTTTTCCACATCGACCGTCCGATCCAGGCGGCCGTTGCTGCGACCGAAACGTTCTGACCAGTCGTCGACGGCCAGAAAGAAGTTCCGGCACAGATGACGGACTTTCATCACCTGGCGCTGAGCGTTCTCAAGCTTGTGTACGATCAGCAGTCCACGCTGGGCACTATCGTTGTACAGCTTGTTCATCAGATAGTTGAATTGTCCTTCGGACACCTTCAGCCCCAGATGATCAGCCGCTACCGCTTCGATTGTGTGGGCTTCGTCAAAGATCACCGTGTCATAGTCCGGCAGAATGCTGGCCCCTTCGCGGCGCAGGGCCAGGTCGGAGAAAAACAGGGCGTGGTTGACGACCAGCAAATCAGCATTCCAGACCCGACGGCGGGCCCGGTAGTAATGACATTCATTGTGGGTCGGGCACTTCTTGCCCAGGCAGTCGCCGTGATCACTGGCGACTTCGTCCCAGACCTGTGACAAAGGCTGAAAGGGAAGGTCTGAGCGACTGCCGTCCGTTGTCTTCTGCGTCCAGTCACTGATTTTTGACAATTGGCGCTGACCGTCCATTTCGAACAGCATTTGCTGCGACGCTCGTTGAGTGGCTTTGGCGGCCCGACGCAGGCTGACGTAATTGCCGCGTCCTTTGACCAGCACCGCTGAGAACTCCACGGGAAGAACGGCCTGCAGAAACGGGATGTCGTTTCCGATTAACTGCTCCTGCAGGCTGATCGTATGTGTGGAAACGATGATCCGACGGCATTTATCGTCCTCGTTCCGACGCTGTCCCGCCGCCAGGATTGCCGGCACCAGATACGCAAAACTTTTGCCCACGCCGGTACCGGCTTCGGCGACAAGATGATGGCCGTCGCGAATCGCCTGCTCGACGGAGTTCGCCATTGCCAGTTGCTGGGGCCGGGATTCATAGGCCGTCAGGCGCCGTGCGATGCTGCCTTCGGGGCCAAGAACCTGTTCCGCACAGAAGACTTCGTTATTCATGCGTCCTGCGTCTCGGATTCCGCTGTCGAAATATCCTGATTCACAATCGTTGTTGCCGATTTGCTTCGGTGAATGATCACGAATGCCACGTCGTCCACCAACGGAGCGTCGCTGCGGTGAGCAGTCAGCCTTCGCCGCAGGCTGGATTCAAAGACCGTGCGATGTGCCGAAGCGGCGTCTTTGATCATCGCCACCATCTGCGGTCGGCTGAGAAAGTTTCCGGCCGGAGACATCAGCTTCGTGATGCCATCGCTGCACAGCAGAATCACATCATTGTCGTTAAGTTCAATTTCAGACTCGACACAGGAGTCACGTCCGTCACCCAGCGGTGGACCGATGGCATCTGAGCTGTCGAGTTCCTTTACCTGGTTCTTATGGATAAATGCCAACGGGCAATGCCCAGCTACTGAAAACGTTACCGTGGAACGTTTGGGATCAAGAATCAGCACGGCGACGGAAATGACCGTAGGTACATGTTCGAGTCGTTGCGACAGGGTTTCCTCGGTCTGGCGGATGGCTTCGGCAGCCGACCCTGTTTCGGTGACTGCTCCGATCAGCTGACGTGCCAGCAGGGCCATCAGATCTCCAGACTCAGGTCCGCGTGCCGAAACATCGAGCAACAGACATGCAATTCGCCCGTCCGGCAGTGTCACATAGTCGATCAGGTCTGCCGCCATATCCGGTGCCGGGATGAGTTCATGAGCCAGGCGATAGCCCCTGACTTCCGGCGGCGCCGTCGGTGCCAGCTGAGATCGTAGTCGTTCGGCGGATGCGATGTTCGTGTCCAGCACGGCGCGGGCAACTTCTGCCTCGGCGGCAACAGCCTGTTCCATGGCAAAGGAAATGACCTGGCTGATCACAACCAACTGTTCAAGATTCTCTTTTTCCAAAGGCCGTCTTGCATTCTTGTTGTCTACCTGGATGGCACCGATGCTATGTCCGATCACTCCGATCAGAGGCACACACATGATGGACCGCATCGTCGGGTTTTCAAGTTCGGCATTCCCTGAGGTTTCGCCTTTCCAGTGGTCAACGTACAACATGGCCTCGGTGTTCTGCATGCAGCTTCGTACGACCGGCAGGCAGATCTGGACTTCTTCGTCCGGCAGCCGCGAAACAGCCGCGGCGACTTCGATGCCCTTGCCGTGTTCGTTTCGCAGAACAACGGCAATTCGTTCTGCCGATTGAAAGACGTCAAAAAGGTTCTGCAATACGCATGAGATAACCTCGTCGCGTACAATTGTCCGACGCAGCCCGTAGACCATTCGCAGAACATGATTCAGCTTCTGTGTCGCGTCCGTCAGAACCGGCCACGCGCTATCGTCGGTGATCGACATTCGGTTGACGACCTGTCCCTCACGAACGATATCAGTGCCCAGGTCATCGTTCGATATGTGGTCACCCGGCGCAACGATCAGTCGTCGAATGGAGTCTTCGTTGTCACTGCCCGTGCTTGAAACGCTGATGACTTTCGCTTTGACTCCCCAGCTTCCCGCAGCTTCCGACAACCAGTTCTGAGTCACGAACGCATAGGGCAGCGTCGAGAATTCCACTTGATCGCCGTCATTCAACAGCGTTCGTTCCTGGATTTTTTGGCCGTTCAGCAGTGTTCCGTTGCGACTGTTGAGATCTTCGACGAAGAACCGATCGTTTTCACACGTAATCCGGGCGTGGAAGCGACTGACGGCCGGCGACGGGACAATCACTTCGCAGTCATCATGACGGCCAATCGTGGTGACATCATCCAGAATCAGAAACGATGGCAGAGGCGGTTCGCCAAAGAGTTGTTGAAGGACAGCCATGTTCGCGAGGTCAGACTACAGCGAATTACGCTGATTCGTGGCTGCGAAAGAGGTGGTCCAGCCAGTAGAACGGCATGCCCACCAGCCCGGACGGTCCACGAAAATAAGTAAACTGCTTTAGTATCTGTTCCTGGCCAAACACGCAACGCAGTGCGTCGTGGCAACGCGGTGTCGGCATCCGTTCCGCGGATCAGTTTTCGGCAGATGAGTACGAGATTCGAGTTTTGTAAGCAGGAAGTGAAAGAATGGCGAATCGATTGAAGAGCAGTGGCAACACGCCGTTCACCCGTCAGTCAGTTCGTCCAAAGACCATAATCGTGATGTCATCATTCTGTGCGCGACCATTAGCGTGAGAACGTACGTCTGCCAACAGATCTTTGCCAAGTTGTTCGGGATCCGTTGATCCGTTCTCGATAAACCTGACGGCTCGTTCCTTGGAATACAGGTTGTCGTCGTGATCCATCGCTTCATCCACGCCATCTGTGATCAGCGTGAAGATGTCGCCTGGGTCAATCCGGCGTTCCACGACTTCGTATTGATATCCTGACATGATGCCAATGGGGATGCCGATGATGTCGTCGCTGAATTCTTCGATGGTACCGTCTGCCTTCTTGATGACGGGTGACATGTGTCCTGCGTTCGCGAGCGTGATTATGTTCGTCTTCAGATCGATGACGCCCAGGATGTACGTCACAAATCGGCCTTCAACCATGCTGTGACACATGTGGTCATTGATGCGATGTATGG
>JAPYTO010000161.1 GCA_029941865.1 Fuerstiella sp.
GATTATGATTCCGCTGCTCTAACCGACTGAGCTACACCGCCAATTATGTGGAACCGGTCAATGACCAATCCCGCGGGTTGGGACACGACGTCGGTACATCGGGTTCAGCTAACGGTGAAGTTTAGCAGAATCTGACAGACCCTCAACTTCCTGCCGATGCGTTTTCAGCGTAATCGCCGGTTCTGGGCCCCTGTTGCCGCTTCGATTGTGAGTGGGGCTTGAGACGAGCTCACGTCGCCTTGCACTTCGTGAGGGCAGCGCCGATCAATGCTTTTACACTGGCCAGGACTTGTTTGATCTGCTGCTCGTTGTGACCGATCGTCAAACTGAGTCTCAGGCGTGAGGTGCCGCTGGCGACTGTGGGCGGGCGGATGGCGGGCACGAACCAACCGGCATCCATCAAATGAGACGAGATTCGGACCGCCGATTCTTCGTCGCCCAGCAGAATCGGGACGATCGGCGCCACGCCGGATTCGACGGTCTGTAGTCCCAGTTCGCTGATCTGCCGGTGTGCGAATGCCGTTAGCTGAGCCAGATCCTGTTGGCGTGTTGGTTCACTTTCCACGATTCGCAATGACTGAAGCATGGCCGCGCAGATGGCGGGTGGGAGTGCTGTGGAAAAAAACTGCGTTCTGGCCGTGTTTCGCAGCCAGTCAATAGTGGTCGCATCCGCTGCCACGAAACCGCCCAGCCCGCCCAGCGCTTTGCTGAGCGTGCCCACGCGGGCCAGGACGCGGTGTTCCACGTTGCACAAGTCACACGCTCCGCGACCGTGTTCACCGAGAACTCCGGTGCCGTGAGCTTCATCGACGATTACTAACGCGTCGTGTCGTTCCGCAATGTCACAAATCAGACCCAGCTCCGGGACACGACCGTTCATGCTGAACACGCCATCGGTCACGATGAACACCCGCTCGTATTCACCTCGGCGCCTCCGTAACGATTCCTCTAACGACTCAAGTCTGTCACCTCGATACACCAGCATTCGCCCCGCACTGGATCGGCAGGCGTCAATAATGCTGGCGTGGTTGTCGCGATCGCAGAAGACCGCATCATCGGTCTGGACAAGACTGCTGATGAGACCCAGGTTCGCAGCGAATCCTGTGGGGAAGAGCAGGGCGGCTTCCGTATCTTCGAAGGTCGCCAACGCGTCTTCCAGCTCCTCGTGCCACTGACTGCGTCCACAGACCAGCGCGCTGGCGGTCGCCCCGACCTGCGCTGCGAAAACTTCTCGAACCTGGTCGGAGTGGCTGACCTCGTGCGCAAGATTCAGGTAATCGTTGCCTCCGAAGTTAACCAGCTCACGTCCTCTGATCCGACATAAGCCGCCCGGCAGGCAGTCAACCGTACGCGTTGTGCGTCGTTGTCCTTTCGCATCGAGTGCTGCAAGGCGTTGCTGAAGTTGCTGCTGAAATGCCATCTTGCTCATTCGAATCGCCATTCCGGACTCGCCGAATCGAATCCACGGCAGCGAGCCGTTGTGCCTACATTACAGTTGAACAGCTGATAAACACGTTCTTCCCGGCAGTCGTCGCGAACGGAGAATTCTCCGCTGGCGACGCGGGTGACAACGCCGCGATTGTTGCTGACCGGCCCCTCATAATCCAGGTACATCAGTCGGTGATCCGGCAATGGTTCTGCAGCAATCCAGACGGCGGTTGCCACAGGGATCAGCAATCGCCACGCTGCCAGCATCTCGCCCTGTTGCATCAGCAGATCCCAGTGCAGGAACGGGTGATCGTGTTCCAGAATCACGAACCGGGATCGTTGTTGCTGTGAAGTCATGCGACGAAAAAAGCCCCGGCCTGACTCGACCGGGGCTTGTGCTTTCAGGTCACGAATTGTCTCAAACGAGCTCACGAATGGGTTCACGTTTGTCCACGAGGAACTGGGGACGTCCAGTCGGATCGCTGATTGTTGTGTTCATCGTATCAATTCCCAGATTGTGATACGCCGTTGCGACCACTTCCTGCATGTCTACCGGACGGCTGATGGGGCGTTCTCCCAGACGGTTGGTCGCTCCGATTGCCTGGCCGGTTCTCATGCCGCCACCCGCCATTAACGCACAGCTGACCTGCGGCCAGTGGTCACGACCGGCACCCTTGTTGATTCGTGGAGTTCGGCCAAATTCACCCCAGACAACGATGGTCACGTCGTCCAGCATGCCGCGTTCCTCCAGATCCTGGACCAACGCACTGACGGCCTGATCCAGCTTGGTGCCGTGATCGCGTACCAGATCGAAGTTGGCACCGTGGCTGTCCCAGCGACCAAACGAAAGGGTCACGGAACGCACACCCGCTTCCACAAGTCGGCGAGCCATCAGGATATGATCGTTACACGTGGGAGCCCCGTCGTATTGATACTTGTAGGGCTTTCCGTCGCCGTAACGTTCGCGAACTTCAGCCGGCTCTTTGGAAATGTCGAGGGCATCGGCCAGTTTGCTGGAAGTCAGGACACCGAAGGCCGCCTGAGTAAACGCGTCCACGCCGTCCATGATCCCCGTCGCATCCGCGTTTCGCTTTAGTCCGTCGAGACCTGTCAGCAGCTGTTCGCGGTCCCGCAGCCTTTCCAATGTGACTCCATTGAGCTTCAGGTCATCCATCCCGTCACCGCTGGGGCGAAAGGCCTGATAGCCAGCGCCCAGAAAACCCGACGCGCCAGGCTCGGACCAGGGACCATGTTTGGTCTTATTGGCCAGCGCAACGGTTGGTGGAATGGCTGGGTCAGACGGACCACGAAGTTTTGCGAGGCAACTGCCAATGCTGGGGCGACCGCCGATCGAAGCAAGGCTGCGACGGTCCCAGCCGCTGAAACACTGAAACGCATCGTGTCCCCCGGAGCAGCCGACAACGGATCGAATCACGACCAGCTTATCCATCATCGCAGCCAGTTTGGGAAAGCACTCACCAATCTGAATGCCGGGTACGGCCGTGCTGATCGGAGAAAACTCGCCGCGTATTTCGGCGGGAGCTTCGGTTTTGATTTCCCACATGTCCTGGTGCGGCGGACCGCCACCAAGGAAGATGTTGATGATGGACTTCTGAGTGTGCGGCGCAGGCGAAACCGATTCGGCACGCAGCAGATCGGTCAGCGTCGTGCCACCAACGGCACCCATCGACAGCCCCCCAATCTTCAGGAAGCTGCGGCGAGAAACGCCGTCACAATACTTTGTCTTGTTTCCGAGGATCGTCAGCATCTGGCACCTCGTCGATACCGATTGAATAATGCAATCGTGGTGGTGGGAATTACTGGGGAGGGAGGGAGTTCGGTGACCATTGGAAAATGATCACCTTGTATCGCAGTTTATCGTCGCACAGAGTCCAAAGTCTTTGATCGTCGAATGGTCGACGGAAAACCCGTCACAGACAGCATTTACGATGGTCAAGTGTAAACCGCTCAAAACCGCTCGTCAAGAACATCCGCATCGTCGACCTGGCTTCAACGGCATTTGGCCGCTGATTCTGACTGTTTTTTGGTGGCCAATGCCGGAAAATACCCATATGCAGCAACGGTCGTCATGCTGAGCGGTGGTGCCACAATACGTTCCTCACGTGATCCACGAACTGCTGAGGTGCTTAGCAGCCCACCGTCCGGCCATGTCAGTCGTGGCAAACCGACCCCGCCGTTTTCGATCTCCGGATTTCGGTGCACGTTCGTCGGAAGGGCGGTCACAACGGCAATCTGCCTCGCTATACTGCCGAACCAAATGCTGGCGGCAGGTGTCGCCAATTCGTAAGTGCACTGTGTTTTCCATGATCTCCGGCGAAATATTTCATGTCCGATCGACGAAATCTGTTCAATAAAGTTTGGGACCTTCACGACGTTCGCACGCTGGCGAACGGTCAGACTCAGCTGTTCATCGGACTGCATCTGATTCATGAGGTTACCAGCCCGCAGGCGTTTGAGATCTTGCGGGACCGCAACCTCAAAGTTGCCTATCCGGCTCAAACGATCGCGACTGTCGACCACATCGTGCCCACGACCGATCAGTCACGACCGTTTCTGGACGGTCTGGCCGAGAAGATGATGTCAGCCATCGAACGCAATTGTGACGAGTTTGGAGTGACCTTGCTGGACCTGAAAGATGGTCGACAGGGAATTGTGCACGTTGTCGGTCCGGAGCAGGGACTGACGCAACCGGGCATGACCATCGTCTGTGGTGACAGTCATACCAGCACGCACGGAGCGTTCGGCAGTATCGCGATCGGTATCGGCACCAGCAACGTGGCTCAGGTCCTTGCGACTCAGACAATGTTTCTCAGCCGCCCGAAGGTGCGGCGAATTGTGGTGAACGGCGAACTGGCGCCGGGTGTTTATGCGAAGGACGTCATTCTTCACATCATCCAGCAGCTGGGCGTGCAGGGCGGCGTCGGCTATGCCTACGAATACTGCGGCACCACAATCGATGCCATGTCCATCGAGGAGCGAATGACCGTTTGCAACATGAGCATCGAAGGCGGTGCTCGTTGCGGTTACGTCAATCCGGACGAAAAGACCGTTGAGTATCTGCGTGGTCGCCCGTCTGTTGCGACCGGCGACGAGTTCGAACGAGCTGCCGCATGGTGGCTGACACTGGCGTCCGGGGACGATGCAGAATTTGATGACGAAGTTGTTTACAACGCTGCCGATATCGAACCCACCGTAACGTGGGGCATCACACCGGCTCAGTCCGTCGGGGTGAGTCAGCCGCTACCAAACGTATCTGACTGTGACGCCAGTGAGCAGACGTTGATCAAAGAGGCTCTGGAGTTCATGGGCCTTGCTGAAGGTGAGCCGGTCAAAGGCACGCAGATTGACGTCGCCTTCATCGGGTCATGCACGAATTCACGAATGTCGGATCTGCGAGAAGCCGCACGAATTGTGGCCGGGCACAAAGTGGCAGATAACGTGAAAGCCATTGTCGTGCCTGGCTCGCAGTTGGTTCGCGAACAGGCGATGCAGGAAGGACTGCACGAAGTCTTCGAAGCTGCAGGTTTTGAATGGCGTGAAGCCGGGTGCAGCATGTGCCTGGCAATGAATCCGGACAAACTTCAGGGCCGCGAAGTGTGTGCATCGTCCAGCAATCGAAACTTTAAGGGCCGCCAGGGAAGTCCCACCGGCCGAACGTTGTTGATGAGTCCCGCCATGGTTGCGGCAGCAGCGATCGAAGGCAAAGTGGCAGACATCCGCGAATTCGCCGGGGCGGCCGTTTAGGTCTCGCCCCGTTCCTTAGAAAAACTGATTACCGCCTCGCTAACTTTGAGGCTGATGGAATTATCAGGAGAACGAATCTCGCCTTGACAACAACTTCCGGGCAAGCCCTCAGGTTGCCGTACACAGTGCTGCATCCACATTAAGTTTACTAATGCTGGCGGTAGCGGAAGTCGTCAGGACTTTCGGCGTTGCCCCTCGTTTCCCGAAAATCCTGGCGAATTCCGCTACTACTAAACTCAACATGGACAGAACTCCAGTCACTGAAAGAACATCACGATGACCAACGAAGTCAAATCCGTAAGCGGAGCCTGCATTCCTCTGATGCTGGACGACATCGACACCGACCGCATCATTCCCGCTCGGTACCTGCGATGTGTGACGTTCGACGGACTCGGTGAACACGCCTTTGAAGACGATCGCAAGCAGGACCCCAACCACCCGTTTAACCACACAAAGTTCAGCGGGGCCAGTGTTCTGGTGGCCGGTCGGAATTTCGGCTGCGGATCATCCCGCGAACATGCCCCCCAGTCGCTGATGCGGTGGGGAATCAAGGCGGTGCTGGCGGAATCGTTCGCAGAGATCTTCTTCGGCAACTGCTGTTCGCTGGGTGTTGCTGCAGTCACCGCATCTCGTGATGACCTGGACAAGCTGGCAGCCGCCATCGAAGCGGATCCAACTCTGGAAGTCGTCGTGAGTCTTGAGGATCTGAAAGCCACAGCGGGTGACCTGAGCATTCCCGTAGCGATGCCGGACAGTGCTCGCGAGGCTCTGATCACCGGGGAATGGGACTACCTGGGTCAACTGTTGAGCGCAGCCAGTGCCGTCAAAGAACATGCGGCAACCGTGCCGTATCTGAACGCGTTCTCAACGTAAGTTCGCCTGCAACGGTACCGCTGCAGGAAGGAAACGGCAGAACGGAAGGCTTTCAAATACCGAACACATAGTGGCGGCCACAGTTGCTAACGCTTGCAGCGGCAGCGTTGGAGGTCGAAATTCTGATTATCCACCGGAGTTCTGTCTTCTACTGGCGACCTGATGACTGCTCGATCGGAAATCTCAGGTGACGAACGCGACGAACTGAGCGTCCGTGACGAGCGGCTTGCGGAGGTGCTGGATCGTCTGCTCAACGATTCACAGAGCGGTTCTTCGGCCGAACTGCTGGATAAAGCTGTCCGCGAGAATCCCGACCTGGAATCCGACATCAGGGGACTCTACGCGACCGCGATGATCGCGGCCGATGTTGCTCTGCTGCAGTCCGATGAGGTCAGTCGCATCATTGCCGGCGAGACACTGGATGACGGCTTGGCGCTGGCATCAACATCGCCTGTGGGTTCAATGATCGGTGAATACGAGCTGCTGGAAGAGGTCGGACGCGGTGGCATGGGGGTCGTGTACCGGGCTTATCAGCAGTCACTCGATCGCACGGTGGCCCTCAAAATGATTCCGAATGCTGCGTTTGCGGCATCTCAGGATCTCGCCCGTCTGCGCGCCGAAGCGTTGGCGGCCGCTCGGCTTAGCCATCCCAATATTGTACCGGTCTATGAAGTCGGTGAACACGACGGACAGCCGTGGTTCAGTATGCAGTTCGTTGAGGGCACGACGCTGTCCATGCGGCTGGCAGATGGGCCGATGACCGCTGAAGACGCCGTGCGTCTGCTGCTGCCTGTCGTTAGAGCCATTGACTCTGCTCACGGGGCTGGTGTTCTGCACCGAGACCTCAAGCCGTCCAATATTCTTATTACGAAAGCAGGCGAGCCGTTCGTGACGGACTTCGGTCTGGCCAAACGTGTCCCTGCGCCGGATGACTCATTGGTCATGGCAGGGGGCAGTGACGAAGCGAATCTCACGCAAAGCGGAGCAATCCTTGGCACGCCGTCCTGGATGTCTCCGGAACAGGCAGCCGGCCAAACGGACGCCATCGACGTAACTTCCGACGTCTACAGTCTGGGTGCCATTCTGTTTGCCATGCTGACCGGCCGGCCACCGTTTCAGGCGGCATCGCCGTTCGACACATTACTGATGGTCATGGAACAGGACCCACCTGCCATTCGTGTTCTGAATTCAAAGGTTGATGTCGATCTGGAAATGGTGGTGCTGAAGTGTCTGCAGAAACCTCGCGACCTGCGCTATTCGTCGGCCCAAGAGCTTGCCGGGGATCTGACCGCGTGGCTGAACCGGGAGCCGGTCGGCGCTCGTCGATCCACCATCATGAACGTGATGTCACGGTTGTTTCGAGAATCACATCATGTCACGATTCTGCGGAACTGGGGATTGTTGTGGATGTTGCACAGCATGGTTCTGCTGATGCTGTGTCTGCTGACGAATGCGTGCCAGTTTGCCGGCATCACGTCACGGTTGCCGTACATTGGACTGTGGGTCATCGGTCTGGGTATGTGGGCCGCAATTTTCTGGAATTTGCGCCGACGATCCGGCCCGATTACGTCCATTGAGCGACAGATTGCTCACGTCTGGGGTGGCAGCATGGTCGCATCGTCGATGTTGTTTGCCGTCGAATTCGTGATGGACGAGCCCGTGCTGAAGTTCTCACCGGTGCTGGGCTGTATCGCCGGAATTGTCTTCCTTGCCAAGGCCGGGATGTTGTCCGGCCGATTTTACATCCATTCCGTTGCGATGTTTGCCACATCAATTGTGATGGCCGCCCTGCAACGTCAGGGAACGCCGAACTTCAGCATCACATTGTTTGGCGTTGTCTCGGCTCTTGCGTTCTTTGTACCAGGCCTGAAGTATTATCGGCAGCAGAAACGAGGCTGAAGACGCTGGATCGCACTTCACCGAAGTGTATCCACTTCTGCCACCGTTCAGTTGCGAAATTGCTCGCCAGCCGCGCTACACGTCGGTGCGACACGCACTACAGCGTATGACGCTGACTTGTGGCCGCGAAAGACGTGTACCGTTCTGAGAAAACGGCTTGCCCACGAGCCAGAACGGTTTGCGAGAATAAGGACACTGTACTAACGAGCCTCATTCTGCAGCGAGTGTTCCTCGATCTTCTTGTGCAGCGTGTTGCGGTTGATACCCAGGCGTGTCGCAGTGCGGGTCTGCACTCCCTGACACTGTCGCAAAACCTGCAGAATGACCTCCCGTTCGACACGACTGACGACAGTTCCGTAGACGTCGTTCGAATCATCGTCGATCTTCGTGATCCCCAGACTGACCAGCGAGGTGCACAACGAATCGATATTGTTGACGTCCTTCCGGCCGATTCGCAAAGGTGCCAGGCCTCGGACGTGCTGCGGCAAATCATCCACATCAAGCTCGTCGGAAGAAGACAACACAAGGGCGCGTTCGATGTAGTTCTGCAGTTCGCGAACATTGCCCGGCCAATCGTACTGTGTCAGAAAGTTTAATGCGGCCGTGGTGATTCTGGTGATGGACAGATCGTTCTGTTCGACGTACCGCGTCATAAAGAACGTGACCAGAGCCGGTATGTCGTCGGGACGTTCTCGCAGTGCTGGTAGATAGATCGGAATGACGTTCAAACGATAGTATAAGTCGTCGCGAAAACGGCCATTTTCGATCTCATCCATCAGGTCCACGTTCGTGGCAGCAATCACACGGCAGTCGACCTTAATCGTTTTGGTGTCGCCGACGCGTTCAAATTCCTGCTCCTGCAACACGCGCAGCAGTTTGACCTGCAGCTGGTAGCTGACGGAGTTAATCTCGTCCAGAAAAACGGTTCCGCCATGAGCCGCCTCAAATCGACCCGTGCGAGTCTCGTGCGCACTGGTGAACGCGCCTTTGACGTGCCCGAACAGTTCGCTTTCCAGCAGACTTTCGGAAAGGGCTCCGCAGTTAACTCGAACAAACGGCCCCGTCGATCGCGAACTCAATTCGTGTAATGCACGCGCCACCAGTTCTTTGCCAGTGCCTGTTTCCCCGGTCAACAGGACGGTGGCGGACGTCGGGGCCACTTTTCGGGTGACCCGGTACACCTCCAGCATGGGAGGGCTCTGACCAATGATTCCGTTCATTCCATCACTGCTGGGCATCGGAAGCTCGCTGAGTCAGTCGCGATTCCGCAACTTTTTTGAATGCTTTGTTCAATATGA
Source organism: Fuerstiella sp. (assembly GCA_029941865.1). Lineage (GTDB taxonomy): Bacteria > Planctomycetota > Planctomycetia > Planctomycetales > Planctomycetaceae > Fuerstiella. The sequence continues at coordinate 9,264 of JAPYTO010000161.1, forward strand.
TAGCCAAAAATGCAGTGCTATGCTTAATTGGCAGGCAGGCGGTCAGGTCCGGCTGTCCGGGAACTGCCTTGGGGGGATTTATAGTTGACGCGATGCCTCATCTGAAGGTTGTGGCGTCTGATTGCGGGCAAGTCCTGCCAGAAAAATGTGCTGATTGCCGTTTTGGTGCGATAGCACGTCGGCTGCATTCCGTCTGCCATGTTCGCCAGCTATGATCTTTGCCTCCTCAACTCAATGAATTCGTCGCCCAAACGGTACTTTCGGCATGATCGATCAGGAAACCAAAGACAGCATCGCCCCGATCCTGGGACGAGTTCCCAGTGGAGTGTTCATTCTCGTTGCCGGGGATGGCGGCGATCAAAGGACCGGCTTGCTGGCCAGTTGGATTCAGCAAGCATCGTTTGAACCTCCTCAGGTGACTATCGCGGTCAACAAGTCACGTTACCTGAATGAGTGGCTTTCCAACGGATGTTCGGTCACCATCAATCAGGTGGCGAAGGGCGAGGGCGTTCTGTTCAAGCACTTTGGAAAGGGCTTCGAACCTGATGTCGATGCCTTCGACGGTGTTGAGGTGGTGGATGGGGAAAACGGATTACCGTTGCTGAAGGCCGCCATGGCGTCGATGGAGGGAATCGTTCTTTCCCGGATGGAAGCAGGCGACCACATCATCTATCTGGTTGCCATCACCGCAGCGACTGCCCATCAGGACGCCTCGGAATTTGATCCATTTATTCACGTGCGGAAGAACGGTTTCAGTTATTGAGCTATCCAGGCTGGCTGGTCAGTGCCGGGCGGAGCGAGCGGAGCACTGGCCGGATTCAGCGACCTGACCGCCAATACTGAATCCCCCCTCTTTCGGCTTGCAGAATCACATATGTCGTCTGCCGAAACTGTCACCACCAATTGCGTCATCACCGCTGAGTTTCTTAAGGAACTGGCAGCGGTCGTGGGGCCTGCGCGGTTGCTTAGTTCGAAGGACGAACTACTCGTCTACGAATGCGACGGGTATGTTGTCGAAAAGAGCGTTCCCGACGTTGTTGTTTTTCCCGAGAACGCCGCTGAAGTGGTCGCGATCGTTACTGCCTGCGGAAAGCACCGGATACCGTTTGTACCGCGGGGAGCCGGAACCAGCCTCGCCGGCGGATGTCTGCCCGTAGGTGGCGGGGTGATGATCGCTATGACAAAGATGCGGCAGATTGTCGACATCAATCTGCGCGACCGTTATGCCGTTGTGGAACCAGGCGTCGTGAATGTCAATCTGACACGAGCTCTCGCCGGAACCGGTTTCCATTACGCACCCGATCCATCCAGCCAGGGCGCGTGTACGCTCGGCGGCAACGTCGCCACGAATAGTGGCGGGCCTCACACGCTGAAGTATGGTGTCACGGTCAATCACGTGCTGGGAGTGGAATTTGTTTCGCCGCAGGGCGAGCTGATTCAGATTGGCGGGCCGTGCGGCAGAGGCAACGGGTTCGATCTGCCCGGCCTGTTCGTCGGCAGCGAAGGTACGTTCGGCGTTGTGACAAAAATCTGGGTCCGGATCACTCGCAACCCGGCCGCGTACCGCACGATGCTGGCAATTTTTGATTCAGTGGATGACACGACGCAGGCGATCAGCAATATCATCGGAGCGGGTATCGTCCCCGCCGCTCTGGAAATGATGGACAAGGGAATCGTCGCTGCGTTGGAGCAGGCCTTCCATTTTGGTTTCCCGCTGGATGCCGAAGCAGTGCTGCTGATTGAAGTGGATGGTCTGGAAGTGGCCGTCGACGCAGAAGCCGAAACAATCACCAGACTCTGCAAAGACTCGGGCGCACGCGAAGTGCGGCTGTCTCAGACCGAGAAAGAACGGGCATTGCTGTGGAAGTGTCGTAAGCAGGCCTTCGGTGCGATTGGCAGGCTGAGTCCCAGTTACTGCACTCAGGACGGCGTCGTTCCTCGAACCAAAGTGCCGGAGATCCTTCGCTTTATCGCAGAAGTCAGCAAGCGGCACGACATCCGTATCGTTAACGTTTTTCACGCCGGCGACGGAAACCTGCATCCCATTTTGCTGTTTGACGAACGCAATGCCGAACAGGTGAAACGGGTGATGCTGGCCAGCGACGAGATTCTTGGAAAGTGCATCGATCTTGGTGGCAGCGTCACCGGCGAACACGGAATCGGCGTCGAGAAGATCAGTTTCATGAATCGACTCTTCACCGACGAAGATCTGACTGTGATGGAAGACGTTCGCAAAGCCTTCAACCCGGACGGACGCTGCAGTCCCGGAAAACTACTCCCCACCGCCGGCGCGTGCGGCATGGAACACATCGAAAAACAACACCCAGGACGAAAAGCAGCCATGTAGCCGGGACGCCCCGGCGGGCCATGGCGTGGCGAGCGGGCGGACACGAGACGTTGTAGCCGCCGAGGATGACGAATGAGACAGCTGACAAATAACTAATGACAAATAACTAATGACAAATAGTTCGGCTAACGATTCGGGCCAACAGTTGCTGATGCCAGCTTCCACAGCGGAAGTGGTGGAACTGTTGCGCGCGGCCGTTGGCAGCGGCAGCAGACTCAGCACGAATCGTGTCACCGCTGCCGGAACGAATTCCGCGCCCGATTCGGTCAGACGTGTTGACCTGCAAAAGATGAATGAGGTTGTTGATTACCCGGCGCGAGACATGACCGTCACGGTACAGGCCGGAATGGCTGTGTCGGAGTTGACGAAGATTCTTGCTGAAGAAAACCAGCAGCTGCCGATTGACGAGTTCGATCCGTTGCTCTCCGTTGGAGCTCTGGTGGCAGGTGATATTGCGGGGCCTCGGCAGTACGGTTACGGCACGCTGCGTGATTACGTGATTGGAATTGAAGCGGTGGATGGGCAGGGCCGGATTTTTCACGCGGGCGGACGAGTCGTCAAGAACGTCGCCGGATATGATCTGTGCCGCCTGATGGTGGGGTCTCGAGGTTCGCTGGGAATTCTGACTCAACTGACATTCAAGCTGAAACCGCTTCCGGAACAAACCACGTTGCGAAGTTTTCGCTTTGATGACGCAGCGGACTTTGAAAGTGCGCTCACCAAATTGAACGTTTCTGCGGCCAATCCGGTGTTGCTGGACTTCAACTTCGCATCCTCGCCGCCTGCACAGCAGCCGACGGACGATTCGGATTGTGTTCAGAAAGATATTCCCTACGCGCTGCACATTGGCGTGGAAGGTGCGCCAGAGGCCTGCAGTTGGCAGATCGAACAACTTCGGAACGACTGCGCAGGCGGTGAAGAAGTCACGTCTGATGGATCATTGGACTTGTCCGTTGATCACCACTGTCGCAATGCCGGCTATGGCTGGCAGGACAATGAAGTTCGTATTCGTACCTTTCCGTCAAAACTGGTCGCGGTCGCTACGGAACTTGGCGCCCGGGGTTACTCTACTCAGGGGCACGCGGGCAACGGTATTCTGTTTGTTCAGGACAGGACTGGCGACACAGATGTCCGGACCGTTTGCCGTGACATCGTGTCTCGTCACGGCGGGACGGTGTCCGAATGGACCGTCGACCATCCGGCGAAGAACCCGGATCCGCTGTCGGCTAAGCTTCGCAGCACGTTCGACCCACGCTCCATTTTTACAGCGTAAGTTACCGTTGGAAGTGTCGTTACCACCCTATGTCCGAATCCGAATCACATCCCGAAACTGCCGCTGTCGGCCAGTCCATTCCATACGAACGGTTTTTGGATTGCGTGCATTGCGGACTCTGTACGTCTGCCTGCCCGACTTACGTCGAAACCGGAGACGAGAACGACAGCCCGCGCGGACGTATTTATCTGATGCGGTCCGTGGTTGATGGACGCCTGGACCTGACCGACAAGGTGCAGGGACATCTGGATCTGTGTCTCGACTGCCGCAGTTGCGAAACCGCCTGTCCGTCCGGAGTTCAGTATGGACGATTGATTGAACCGTTTCGTGTCGACATGCACCAGCAGTCGGCAGCGGACTCTACGGCTGCCGGCACGCCGCCGCCAAAGCCAGACTGGTTTCATCGCTGGATCATGTACGGCCTGTTTCCCTACCGTAGGCGAATGGCGTGGGCTCTGGCTCCGGCCCGCTGGATGCAGCGGCTGAAACTGGATCGATTTGCGCAGGCCATCGGCCTGTCCCGTCTGCTGCCGGAGCGTCTGCGTCGCATGCAGGAGCAACTGCCGTCGCTGGGCAAGTCATTGCCACCGCTGCCGGATTTCCTGCCGGCGAAAGGGAAACGACGGGCCAGGGTCGGACTGTTTATTGGCTGCGTTGCCGACGCGATGTTCCGCCGAGTTCACTGGGCGACAGCTCGTGTGCTGCAGGAAAACGGCTGTGACGTGGTCATTCCCAGGGCTCAGGCATGTTGTGGTGCCATTCACTATCACAGCGGCGCGTCAGAGCCGGCGATCGAGTTGATCAAACAGAATTCTTCAGCATTCAACGATGACAGTCTGGATGCGATAATCGTCAACGTCGCGGGATGCGGGGCAATGCTGAAAGACTACAGCCATATTGCTGAAGAGATCGCGGCGGATTCAGATCTTGATCCGGCGAAGTTTGTTTCCAGAGTGAAGGACGTATCCGAGTTTCTTGCCGAACTCGAACCCCGTGAACCCACTGGCCCAATCGATGCCGTGGTGGCTTATCAGGATGCCTGTCACCTGCAGCACGCTCAGCGAATCCGCGAGCAACCTCGCCAACTTCTGTCGATGATTCCCGGCATCACCCTGCAGCCGGTCGCCGAAGCGGAACTTTGCTGCGGTGCCGCTGGTAGTTACAACCTGACTCAACCGGATATGGCGGATCGTCTGGGCCAGCGCAAGGTCGCGGAACTGATCAAGGTCCAGCCTGACATTATCGTCACTGGCAACGCCGGTTGCTCTCTGCAGCTTCAGGCTCAGTTAAAGAAAGCGGGCCACACAGTCCCTGTTTTACATCCGATGGAGCTGCTCGATCTAAGCTACCGAAACGCACCGCTGACTGAACTGGTTTAATGTTTACTGATTATCCGCCAATTAACGCTGTCGTCTTTGACCTGGACGGCCTGATGCTGAACACCGAAGACGTCTTTGACCTTGCTGGAAACGAACTGATGTCGCGTCGCGGACTGCAGATGACAGACGTTATTCGTCATCGCATGCTGGGGCGTCGACCGGATGAGGCCTTTCAGGCTCTGAAGGATCTGTCCGGTATCACCGATGACATCGAAGATCTGAAGCAGGAAACACGCGAGCTGTTCGAGTCCATTGCAGAAGATTGCCTGAAAATCATGCCCGGCCTGCTGCCACTGCTGGCTGAGATCGAAGATCGCAAACTTCCCAAAGCGGTGGCCACGTCTTCGCCCCGAGACTACATGACTCACCTGTTGGAACGGTTCGGTTTGCTGCACCGGTTCGACGTCACACTGGCGGCCGAAGACGTCACCGAAGGGAAACCTCATCCGGAAATCTATCTGACAGCAGTCGGCCTGTTGGACGTGGTGCCGGAGAATACCCTGGTACTGGAAGACAGTGAAACAGGCATGCGTGCGGCCGCCGCTGCCGGAACATTTGTGTTTGCCGTTCCCAATCGACACACACAGCACGGAGACTTTTCGCAGGCTTCGCGAGTTGTGTCGAGTCTCGCGGACACTAGCATCGTCGCGAGACTTGATGCGACTGGGAGCGCGACAGCTGTGGATTGAGGTGTTACGGCCATTGGGGCCGCTCCGAAAGAACAAATGGTCCCCGCCTCCGGGCTGGCGGGCTGTTGAGGCTTCTGCACTACTGTTGCAGGTGCTGAGGAGAAAGGAATAGTGCAAAAGCCCGTGAACCACCCCGGCGACGCAATCAGCAAGACGCGCACCAGGGATGATCTTCACCTGGTCGGGCGCCGCGATATTCCCGATGGTCGACCTCGTCACACAGCACCGGCGTTAAGTATGCCTCAAAGCAGGCGCTGGCACATTACGCCTTGTCAGAGATGTCAGATCGATTCCACGCTCCATCCCAACGAATTTTTTCGACGGCCTGATAAGCCGCCTGCTTTGCGTCCGCGATGCTGTCTCCCAACGCAGTGACACCCAGAACCCGACCGCCGTCCGTGAGAACGTTCATGTCCTTTACCGTCGTTCCGGCGTGAAAGACTTTTGTGTCCGACAACCGATCGGCTTCGTTGATTCCGGTGATCGCGCTGCCCTTGGGATAACTGCCAGGATAGCCTTCGGAAGCCATCACCACGCAGACGGCCGGTCGTTCATCCCATTCCAGTCCCTCAAGTTCAGCCAGTCGGCTGGAAGCGGCCAGCGACAATATCTGTGCGAGATCCGTTTTCAACCGCATCAGCACGGCCTGAGCCTCCGGGTCGCCAAACCGAACATTGTATTCGATGACTTTTGGCCCGTGTTGCGTCAACATCAGTCCTGCGTAAAGCACACCGGAGAAAGGGTGACCTTCCACGCGCATCGTGTGGATCGTGGGAACCAGGATGCGGCGAATGATGTCGTCCATAATCTCCTCAGTCACCACCGGAGCCGGACTGTAGGCCCCCATCCCGCCGGTGTTCGGCCCCAGATCACCATCATGCGCACGTTTGTGGTCCTGTGATGTCTCGAGTGGAATGATCGTGTCGCCGTCAACAATCGCCAGGATACTGGCCTCCTGCCCGACAAGACATTCCTCGATGACGATCGTCCGTCCGGCTGGCCCGAACAGATCATCCTGCAACATCTGCGTGGCAGCAGCTTTTCCTTCCGTACAGTTTCTGCAGACATGAACTCCTTTGCCCGCCGCCAAACCGTCCGCCTTGATCACAACCGGAATGTCTTCCAGTGCGTCCAGATAGGCGTGTGCCTCCTCCAGCCTTGTGAAACTCTTGGACGCCGCTGTCGGCACGCCGGCCTTCTTCATGATCTCCTTTGAGAAAGCTTTGCTGCCTTCCAGGCGGGCGGCCGCTTTGCTGGGGCCGAAAATCTTCAGGCCCTGCGCTTCGAATTCATCGACAATTCCGGCCACCAGCGGGACTTCCGGCCCGACCACGGTCAGACCGATATCGTTGTGCTTGGCGAACGACATCAGACGGCCGAGATCATCCGCCTCGATGTTGACATTTTCGCCATCGACAGCCGTTCCGGCGTTTCCCGGCGCGCAGTAAACTTTTTCGACGGCCGGAGACTGAGCCAGCTTCCAGACCAATGTGTGTTCACGACCACCCTGACC